>CAYZKS010000034.1:0-2937 GCA_964478725.1 uncultured Anaerolineales bacterium | reverse complement strand
CTTGAGCCTGGCCAAGTTCCGTGGGGAAGGCGGAGAGAGCGCGCTGGAGGTGGCTGTACGACACGCCTGGGCGGCCGTTCGCGGTGTGCGCGAGGGGCAGTTCTCTCCCACCGCACCTGATGATGGCTGCCCGGGCTTTTGCCCGGCCGTGGCGTTCTGCTGGTCCTACCGCCCAGGGTTCGGAGGCTGAAGCGTGCTGCACCCCATCGTAGAGCGCATGCAGCCCAGCAAGGAACAGAAGCCAGCCATTACGGAGCGCGGCTGTGATGTGGTCGTTACGGCCGGAGCGGGAACGGGCAAGACCCGTGCCCTGGTGGCACGCTACCTGTCACTGCTGGCAGATGGCCTACGCTTGCGTTCGGTGGTGGCCATCACCTTCACCCGCAAAGCGGCGCGCGAAATGCGCAATCGCGTGCGGGCTGCCGTGCTGTGCTACCTCGACACTCCGGGTCTTCCGGAAACGGAGGTGACGCGCTGGCGTGGCTTGTACCGCGAGTTGGATGCGGCACGCATCGGCACCATCCATAGCCTGTGTAGCGAAATCTTGCGCACTCATCCGGCCGAAACTGGCGTGGACCCGCGCTTCCAAACTCTGGACGAGGCTCAATCAACCCTGCTGCAGAATGATGCGCTGGACCAGGCTCTGGCCTGGGCCGCCAGCGACGCAGACGCCGCGCGTCTTTTCGGACTGCTGGGCGAGCGGGAGTTGCGTTCAGGTCTGCACGAGATGCTCCTGCGGCGCCTGGATGTAGAAGAGGCGCTGGGATGCCTCCCAGAGAAAACTGCTGAGCGCTGGCTGCAGCAAGCGCATGCAGGCGAGGCCTTGTCGGCCCTGGATGCGCAGATGGCTGAGGCATACCCAGCCCTGCGTGCATTGTTCGCGCGGGCGGGAGCTGCCTATGCTGCCCTCAAGCGGGAGAGCAATAGCCTGGACTACGATGACCTCGAACAAGGCGCTTTGGCGTTGCTTGCTAACAATCCTAGCGTACACAGATACTGGCAAGAGCAGACGGAGGCGATCCTGGTGGACGAGTTTCAGGACACCAACGGCCGCCAGCGCGACCTCGTTGCGCTGCTCAATGCTGGTCGCGGCCGTCTGTTCGTGGTGGGCGATGCCAAGCAATCCATCTACCGTTTCCGCGGCGCTGACGTCGAGGTCTTCCGCCAGGAGAGGGAACGCGTACAGCAGTCCGGGGGAAAGGTGTTCGCACTGGATGTCTCGTACCGCGCGCACCACGAATTGCTTCAGGCTCTCAATGACCTGCTGCGTCCCGTCCTGGGCGAGCAGGATGACCCCCAGCGTCCGTGGGTCGAGCCCTTTGCCCCATTGCAGCCGGCTCCAGGTCGGGCCGAGAGCGACATGGCTGCGCCCTACGTCGAGCTGCAGTTGGCGCTGGGAACCAAGAGTGGGGGTGCCCTGGAACGCGCGGCCAGCGCTCTGGCCGAGCGCATCGTGCAGATGATCGAGGTGGAGCGACCTCACGTGCTGGTGGAGGGCGTAAGGCGCCGCATCAATTACGGAGACGTGGCGATTCTGTGCCGCTCGTCCCGTTCGTTTGGCGCCTATGAGGATGCCCTTGAGAAGTTGGGCGCGCCCTCGGTCACGATAGCTGGCGGCGGATTCTATGACCGCTCCGAAATTCGCGACTTGCTGAACGCGCTGCAGGCTCTGAGCGACCCGACCGACGATCTGATGCTGGTAGGGCTGCTGCGCTCGCCGGCGATAGCCCTTGCAGACGCGGACGTGTTTCGTCTCTCGCAGGGTCAGGACCCCCACAAAGGAACTCCATCACTATGGAAGCTGCTGCAGAGCAGCAAAGGCTTGGCACGCCTATCTCCGAGTGGCCGGGAGCGAGCAGAGCGTGCTCGGAGGATCGTGGAAAGCCTGCACAGCCTGGCGGGTAGGGCTACGGTGGCCGATCTGCTCAAGGCCTTCCTGGATGGCACGTCCTATCGCGCAGCGTTGATCCAAGCAGGTCAGCGACGCGAAGCGCGCAATGTGTCCAAACTGCTGGCGGACGCCCATGCCAGCGGCATTGTCGGGGTGGGCGCCTTCCTCGAATACGTGCGGGGATTGCGCGGAAGCGGGGCGCGCGAGGGCGAGGCGCGCATTCCAGCAGAAGGTGCCGTGCAGATCATGTCAGTGCACCAGGCCAAGGGACTGGAGTTTCCAGTGGTCGTCATCGGCGACGCCACTCACCAGTCGCGCGGCAGCAGCGGGGTGCTGCTGGACCGTGAACTGGGCGTGCTTCTCCCCCTCAAGCACGAGGACGGCAAGTCTGCCCTGTATGAACTGGCCAAGTCGCGCAACGAGGAGAGGGACGACGCCGAGTCCGACCGGCTGCTCTACGTCGCGGCCACGCGCGCACAGGAGAGACTGATCATCAGCGGCTGCATCAAGCTGACTGCAAGCGGTGCGCTTGCCAAACCTGCGGGTTGGCTGGGCAGGCTGGCGATGCCCGAGTGTCTGGATCTGAAACGTGCCCTAGCTGGTTGCGAGGGACTCGGTCAGAAAGCACTCTCCCTTCCACTCTCAATTGGCCAGAGCATGGTCAGTTGTTGCATCGATGCGGTCTTTCGCGAGGCGACGGTGACGCGCGAGGCATGGCCTGCGCAAACGGCCGTCACCCTGCCGCCACCCCTCCTGGCTCCTGTGCGAGCACGGGCTGAACAGGTGGACGAAAAGGTGCGCGAGCGAGAGCGTGAGCCGGCGGCGCGCGTCTGGCGTGTGGTGCCAACGCGCAAGGGCCAGCACGCGCCGGCGTGGGTAGTGGGCAAGCTGGTGCATGAGGCCCTGGCGGCCTGGCGTTTTCCGGGGCAAGACTTCGACGCCTGGTTGCGCTCGCGTGCCCGTGCCTACGGGCTTGTGGATGATGAGCGGCTGACGGATGCGACGGATCACAGCAGCGAGCTCCTGCGGCGCCTGATGCAGCATGC
>CAYZKS010000033.1:0-25784 GCA_964478725.1 uncultured Anaerolineales bacterium | reverse complement strand
GACCGTTGGCGCGCGACTTTCTCAGTCCTACTCTCTCTTGGCTGAACAGCGCTGGCCCGGGTGAGTCCAGTCTGACGAGAAGGGCGATGAGGAGAAGCAGGGGGGATGCCGCAATCAGGGCAGAGAGCGAAATCGCGAGGTCCAGCCCGCGCTTGCAGGCGAAGTAAAGACGCTTCCGTTGGTATACGCGCGCAAAATCCAGGTCGTGCTCGCGTGAAGACCATAGCATCGCCTGTTGCATGAATCGCTACTCTCCTGAAGTGTGATGGTAGTGTCCGATGGATATCGAAGCTTGGTCACGGTTTCGCAACTTTGTCGTAAGTGAGGCCAGTATACAGTAGGAACGTAGCCGCTACGTAGCGACTGGGTAGCAGAGGCGTATTGGTTCGGTAATATGAATAAACTGTCACAGTATGGTTCCAGGGAGAACAACCAACCCGGGCTTGCTCGCTGCGCAACGTTCACGTGGCCAGCTCACCCAGTGCCGTCCGTTGGCATGTTGTCGCTCGCATTGCCTGCGGTGACTCTTTCTTTGCATTGGCCCATGCCTGGCGTATAATGGCCGCGGCTTGCCTGAGGCGACCTTTCGTACAGACGGCATTCTGTGTTGAGACCGCCTGGCCACTTCTGGCTATCATCGTCCTTCGCGCGACCGTGGTACAGTGGAAAGCATGCGTACGGATGCCGGGCAGCGGCCTGGCTCCCTTTCTTGGCTGTGACTGTCACGAGATACATGGAGGAGCTGAAACGTGAAGAAACTCATTAACGATCCCGAGAACGTGGTCAACGAGTCGCTCAGGGGCCTGGCAGCTGCCCACCCCGATCTGGTGAGGGTGCATTTTGAGCCCAACTTTGTGTATCGCGCCGATGCTCCTGTGCAAGGCAAGGTTGCCGTCATCTCTGGCGGCGGGAGTGGCCACGAGCCCATGCACGGCGGCTTCGTGGGCAATGGTATGCTCGATGCGGCCTGCCCGGGTGAGATCTTCACCTCCCCAACTCCGGACCAGATGTTCGAGGCGGCCAAGGCGACCCATGGCGGAGAGGGCGTGTTGTACATCGTCAAGAACTACTCCGGCGATGTCATGAACTTTGACATGGCGACCGAACTGGCCACAGCGGAGGGCATTCAGGTGCAGTCATGCCTGATCAATGACGATGTCGCGGTGGAGAACAGTGAGTACAGCCAGGGACGCCGTGGCGTGGGCACAACCGTCTTGGCCGAGAAGATCTGCGGCGCCGCAGCGGAGAAGGGCATGTCCTTGGAGCAGGTGGCTCAGACGTGCCAGAAGGTCAATGCCAATGGGCGCAGTATGGGCATGGCCCTCAGTTCATGCACCTTGCCCATGAAGGGCTCGCCCACGTTCGATCTGGGCCCTGCCGAGATGGAGATCGGCATCGGCATCCACGGCGAGCGTGGCCGCTATCGCGAGTTGCTCAAACCCGTGCATGAGATTGTGCAAACCCTAGCCGAGGCGGTAATCAAAGACCTGCCTTTCCGGCAGGGAGATCAGGTGCTGGCCTTTGTCAACGGCATGGGTGGCACGCCAGCGTTGGAACTCTACATCGTGTATATGGAGCTTGCCCAAATCTGCCGGAAGATGGGCCTGAGCATTGTGCGCAACCTGGTGGGTTCGTACATCACATCTCTGGAAATGCAAGGCATGTCCATCACTCTCTTGAAGATGGACGACGATCTGCTCAAGCTGTGGGATCACCCCGTCCGAACGCCCGGCTTGCGCTGGGGAATGTGATCTTGGCAAGGAGTCCCGCGACGATGAGCGTCACACGCCAGTGCATCCTGAACTTCGTGGGGGCTGCCGCTGCAGCCTTGCACCGGAACAGCCAGTACCTGACCGAGCTCGATGCCGCCATTGGCGATGCCGACCACGGCATCAATATGGATCGCGGCTTCAAGGCGGTGATAGCTCGTCTGCCGGGTGTGCAAGAGAAGGATATCGGCACGATCCTCAAGACGGTTGGTATGGCGCTGGTCTCAACCGTGGGTGGTGCTGCCGGTCCCCTGTACGGCACTTTTTTTCTGCGCATGGGTGCAGCCGCCGGCGACAAACTGGAGTTGACTGCCACTGATCTGAGCGCGGTGCTCGAGGCTGGCGTCAGGGGTGTCGCCGAGCGTGGCAAGGCGAACCTGAACGAAAAGACGATGCTCGATGCCTTACAGCCGGGGGCCGAGGCTTTGCGTCAGGCAGTGACCCGGGGCGAGGGCATCCAGGAGGCGCTCCGGCTCGCTGTGGCAGCTGCCGAACGGGGCATGCAGGCCACCATCCCCATGAAAGCCCTCAAGGGCCGGGCCAGTTACCTGGGCGAACGCAGCATCGGACACCAGGACCCCGGAGCTACTTCGTCCTTGCTCATTCTCCAGGCCCTCGGCTCCAGTTGTGGCGTCGAGGCATGAAGTACCAGCAAGCCGCAGCACACCGGTAGAACTGGAGTTGGGCTTGGGTGTGCTGGTCAGGCAGAAAGGAAATGCATTGGTAGCTAGCCTTGTACTCGTGTGTCATAGCGCGAAGCTGGCGGAGGGCCTGCGCGAGCTGGTGGAGCAGGTCGCGCGGGGGCGCGTGCGCGTGTTCGCCGCTGGCGGTTTGGACGAACACACTCTGGGATCCAATCCCGACGAGATCCGCGTGCTGCTCGAGCGTGCCGAGAATCCGGAAGGCATGCTGGTGCTGATGGATCTGGGGAGTTCGGTGCTTGCCACGCAGATGCTTGTGGACGACTGGCCTGAGGAGCGTCGCTCGCGCATCGTGCTGTGCGAAGCCGCCCTGGTGGAAGGTGCGGTGGCGGCAGCAGCTCAGTTGGCAGCGGGGTCCTCGCTCGAGGAAGCCGCACAGGAGGCCCGCCGCGCTCTACAGCCCAAGGTGAAGCTGCTGGCCAAAGACTCCTTGCCGTCGGCTGACGCGCTTGCGCCTGATACGCCGTCCGGGGCCGCGCTGATTCTGCGCGTTGCCCATCCGATGGGCCTACACGCGCGCCCGGCTGCGCTGTTCGTGCAGACCGCCAAGCGCTTCCGCTCGGGCATCCGGGTGCGGCACGCCGAGCGCGAGGCCAACGCCAAGAGCATTCTTGAAGTGCTGGCCCTGGGCGTCAACTCGGGCGCTGACATCCAGTTGAAGGCGGAGGGAGACGATGCAGTGGAGGCACTCGAGGCCCTTCGCGCCCTGGTGGAGAACGATTTCGAGCAAACGTCATTGACGGATTCCCAGCGAGGCTAAGGCGCCGAACCAACTCGCAGAGACGCGACGAGGAGATCATCTGCCTGCTCTGGGCACGCAGATGGAACCGGGCAGATGCCAATCATTCGGTAGTTGCCGCAGACATTGATGACGAAGGAGACCGAATATGAACGCACGCGAGAGGTTCCTGGCACTGATGGATTTCGAGCCCCTGGACCGTACACTGATGTGGGAGTGGGGTTACTGGGGCAGCACGCTGAAGCGCTGGTACGAGGAAGGCCTGCCCATCTGCGTCGGTGCAGCGGAGGCCATGACCGATGGCGCAGTGGTGCTCGGAGAGTTCCTGGGCATCGAGACTCCGGACATCCAGCGGCCGTTCGGTGCGGACATCCACATGTACTTCGGCCTGGACGAGCCGATGCACCGCATCCCTCTGAACAACTACTTCTATCCGCGTTTCAAAGAAGAGATCCTGGAGGACCACGGCGATTGGATGCTGTGGCGGGACAGGGATGGCATAACCCGCAAGGACCGCAAGGACCGCACGACCCTGCCCCACTTTGTGGGTAACCCGGTCAAGACGCGCGATGACTGGGAGCAGATCAAAGCCGAGCGGCTGCGCCCCACATTGGAGGGCCGTTTGCCAGCGAATTGGTCGAGCTTCGTGGCAGCATACCGGGAACGGTCCTTTCCACTCGCCATCGGCGGCTACCAAGGCTTCTATGGCACACCGCGCTACCTTCTGGGCGAAGAGCGCGTGCTGACCATTTTCTACGACGATCCAGCTCTCATCCAGGACATCATCAACCATATGGCGGATTTCCTGACTGCGATCTACGATCAGGTGCTTTCGCAGGTGCAGGTGGACGTAGCTTTCACCTCAGAGGACATGTGCTACAAGGGTGGCTCGCTGATCTCGCCCGCCATGTTCCGCAAGTTCATGCTGCCCGCCTACAAGAAGCTTACAGGCGTGTTCCGGGACCACGGGGTCAAGCACATCCAGGTGGACACTGACGGGGATGCCCGCATCCTCATCCCGTTGTTCATGGAAGGCGGGGTGACCGGGCTGTTTCCATTCGAGGTCAATGCTGGTATGGACGTGGTCGCCGTGCGCAAGGCATTCCCGAGGTTCGAGATCATCGGGGGGGTCGACAAGATCAAGCTGGCGGGCTCACCCGCCGACATAGAGGCCGAGGTGCGCCGAGTGGCGGCAGCGATCCCTTATGGCGGCTACATCCCTACGGTTGATCACCTCTGCCCGCCGGACGTGTCATTCCAGAACTTCCGGCACTATCGCACGTTGCTCAGTAGCGTGATCCAAGAGACGCCTTGCGGACAGCCGGCACATTGAGAAGATGGGCGCCGCAATCTGGCGCCCATCTAGATATCCTGTCAGATTCGGTTAACCGAAGCTGCGCGCATACGCCCGGTGGTCACTTCCGACTAGTGGGGAAGCGCTCCGACTGCAGCCAGAGCATCTGCGGCGTCCTCCAAGCCGAGTTCTTGCAGCTTTGCTCGTGTGGGCACGCCGGTTTCCACATCCCAGCCTCGCAATTGGTAGTACCTGTCCATTGCTCGCCGGAACTCTTCCCGGTCGATGGTATGGCCCTGTTGGTCGATCAGATCAAAGTAGCCGGGCAGCAGCCAGTCGTCCTGCCGCCTCCGTCCTTCTCTGCACGAGATGGCCCTCTCCAGATTCCAGCAGCGCTCCGCGATGGCCCACATCTCATCGCGCGTCCTTTCCAGGCCGGTCACGGCAGAGAAAAGCCTACTGGGACCGGTGAGCTCCCTGTCTCCGAGGTAATCTGGCGTGTATCGAGAGTAGGTGACAGGGAAGATCCAGTCGCACAGAATCAGGTTCTCCTTTTCAATGTTTAGATGCTGTGAGAATATGGCGATTTCCGGTTTGTAGTCGTAGCTGTAGGCCTGAAAGGCATGTTTGTCCCCAAACCATTTCTCGGCAAAGGTTTCGAGCGTCCTGCGCCATGGCTCGGATCCCACGGGCATCCATGGATGATTCTCCGCTACCATGTGAATCGAGTAATCGTGCTGTGTCTGCGCATCGCGAGGATCGATGGCTGTGAAGATCTGGCACACCGGACTGTGGATCATCAGGCCATCCGGGTACTCCAGCGCACCCCAGCGGTGCATGGCGTAGCCGCCAAAGCGGCCCGCCCGTCCGTAGTAGCCTCCCAGCCTGGGATCGGTGGCCTTTTCGTAAAGCGCATACGCCTGCGCAGCTTTTTCCGGAGTCAGGTTGAACTGGGCTGGATGGTCCCTGATATACTCGGCGGCTCTGGGGATGCCTTCCGCCAGGACGTCCCCGATGCCTTCGCGGTAGGCGAGCTTGCGCAAGTACTCTTCGATGAACTCCTGGCTGCCCATCTGACCGAGCGGCAAGCCGGTGTTTTCCTCGGTCAAGACACCGTTCTGGTAGCAGTCTTCGATCCAGTTCAGCCCTCCACGGTCGCAGACGTTGATCTCGCTCCACATCACCTCGCGTGCGCCGATGCCGTACATGTTGGTCAGTTGCGTGGCCTTGTAAGCTACCCTGCCCCAGGTTTTGCCCCCGTAGTACTTTTGCTCCAGATCCCAGTAGGCGGCCATGGCCGCACATTGCATTGTCCCAGCAGGCATAGACTGATCCCGCAGTTTCACGCTACGCCGGCAAGCTACCGGGCATCCGAAACAAGCAGCAAGCCCCAGTTGGGCTTCACCGTGTTGTTCTTCGTCTTCGAATTTTGTCCCTGCCCAGCCCCCCATGCGTCTCCAGGGGTGGGGAGGCTCCGGCTCGCCTTCCTTGCGAGTGATCAGGCGGAAGAGCTCATAGGATGTCTCCAAGAGCTCTCTCGGCCTGGCAATGCCGATGCGGCCCTCGCCCCTGACGGCAATGGCTTTCAGGTTCTTCGAGCCCATCACGCCCCCGGGTCCGGAGTCGCCAAAGGCCGAGTCGGTATCGGTCAGGATGACCGCGTTGCGATGGAGCTTCTCACCGGCGATGCCGATCACAAACGAGCGGATCCTGGGGCCGTGTGTTCTAGCCAACTCTTGCTGAGTGGCAAAGGTGTCTCGGCCCCACAGATGCTTGGCATCCAGGATCTCTGCGCGACCGTTGTCGATCCAGATGTAGACGGGCTGTTTGGCCTGGCCCTCCACAATCAGGCCGTCGAATCCGGCATACTTGAGTTCCGGGCCCCAGTGCCCTCCGGCATGCGAGTGGGCATAGGACTCGATGCTGTAGGTCTTGGGGGACTTGAACGCCATGTTGGTCCTGCCCGCGGAAGGCGCCGGGGTGCCCGTGAGCGGGCCGGTGGTGAAGATGAGCTTGTTCTCGGGGTCAAAGGCCCTGCAATCGGGCGGCACCTCTTCCCAGTAGATGCGGCTGGCCATGCCGCGTCCGCCGATGTACTGGTGCGTGTAGCGTGCGGTCTCGACGACCTCCGTTGCTCCAGTGGTCAGGTTGACCCGCAGGATCTTGCCGACCCAGCCAGAGATTGGACTAGGCATTCTCCCTCTCTTTCACCGGATGGCCCGACTGGATGCCAGATGCGTAGTACTCGTAACGCAGTGCCCCCGTTGGACAGAAGCGCACGCATTGCGGATCTCCAGGGCATAGCTCGCACTTGAAGGCGACTTGCCTCGTATCGCCAAGACTCATCAGGGCAAGCCACACAGAAGCGCCAGGCGTCCGCTCCCTGGTTAGCCGGGAAGCGCGCCCGCCGCGGCCAGGTCGTCCGCGGCGTCCACAAGGCCCAGTTCCTCCAGTTTGATTCGCGTGGGCACGCCGGTCTCTGCGTCCCAGCCCCGTAACTGGTAGTACCTGTCCATTGCTCGCCGGAACTCTTCCCGGTCGATGGTATGGCCTTGTTGGTCGATCAGATCAAAGTAGCCGGGCAGCAGCCAGTCGTCCTGTCGCCTCCGTCCTTCTCTGCACGAGATGGCCCTCTCCAGATTCCAGCAGCGCTCTGCGATGGCCCACATCTCGTCCCTGCTCTTGTTGATGCCCGTTACGGCAGAGAACAGCTTGCTGGGACCGGTGAGCTCCCTGTCTCCCAGGTAGTCGGAAGTGTATCGGGAGTAGGTCACCGGGAAGATCCAGTCGCACAGGATCAGATTCTCCTTTTCCAGGTTCAGATGCTGGGCGAAGATGGCGATCTCCGGCTTGTAGTCGTAGGTGGAAGCCTCAAAGGCCTGCTTGCTGCCAAACCACTTCTCTGCAAAGTTTTCAAGCGTGTTGCGCCAGACGTCGGATCCTGGGGGCATCCAGGAGTGGCCCTCGGCCACCATGTGAATCGAGTAATCGTGTTGCGTCTGGGCATCGCGTGGATCAACTGCTGTGAAGATTTGGCACACGGGGCTGTGGATCCTCAAGCCGAGTGGGTACTCAGATGCCCCCCATCTGTGTAGAGTGTAGCCGCCGAAACGACCGGCTCGCCCAAAGTAGCCCCCCATCCTGGGATCCGTGGCCTTTTCGTACAGCGCATAGGCTTGCGCGGCCTTCTGTGGGGTCAGGTTGAACTCATCAGGGTGGTCCCGGATGTACTCGGCAGCTCGCGGGATGCCTTCGGCCAGGATGTCGCCGATGCCTTCCCGATAGGCGAGCTTGCGCATGTACTCTTCGATGAACTCTTGGCTGCCCATCTTGCCAAGCGCCAATCCGGTGTTTTCCTCGGTGAGGACCCCGTTCTGGTAGCAGTCCTCAACCCAGTTCAGTCCTCCACGATCTTCACGCGTGGCCTCATTCCAGAGCAGTTCACGCGAGCCGATGCCGTACATGTTAGCCAGTTGGGAGGCTCTGAATGTCGTTCTACCCCATGTCTTGCCCCCGTAGTACCTCTTCTCCAGTTCCTCGTACGATTGCATGGCTGAGCATTGCAGCGCACCGGCAGGCATGGATTGGTCTCTCAGCTTCACCGTGCGCCGGCAAGCCACCGGACAGCCAAAGCAGGCAGCAAGCCCCAATTCAGCTTCGCCCCGCTGCTGTTCCTCTTCCATCTTTGTCCCTGCCCAGCCCCCCATGCGTCGCCAGGGATGGGGAGGCTCCGGCTCACCTTCCTTGCGGGTGATCAGGCGGAAGAGCTCATAGGATGTCTCCAAGAGCTCTCTCGGTCTGGCAATGCCGATGCGGCCCTCGCCTCTGACGGCAATGGCCTTCAGGTTCTTTGAGCCCATCACGCCGCCAGGCCCCGAGTCGCCAAAGGCCGAGTCGGTATCGGTCAGGATGACCGCGTTGCGATGGAGCTTCTCACCGGCGATGCCGATCACAAACGAGCGGATCCTGGGGCCGTGTGTTCTAGCCAACTCTTGCTGAGTGGCAAAGGTGTCTCGGCCCCACAGATGCTTGGCATCCAGGATCTCTGCGCGACCGTTGTCGATCCAGATGTAGACGGGCTGTTTGGCCTGGCCCTCCACAATCAGGCCGTCGAATCCGGCATACTTGAGTTCCGGGCCCCAGTGCCCTCCGGCATGCGAGTGGGCATAGGACTCGATGCTGTAGGTCTTGGGGGACTTGAACGCCATGTTGGTCCTGCCCGCGGAAGGCGCCGGGGTGCCCGTGAGCGGGCCGGTGGTGAAGATGAGCTTGTTCTCGGGGTCAAAGGCCCTGCAATCGGGCGGCACCTCTTCCCAGTAGATGCGGCTGGCCATGCCGCGTCCGCCGATGTACTGGTGCGTGTAGCGTGCGGTCTCGACGACCTCCGTTGCTCCAGTGGTCAGGTTGACCCGCAGGATCTTGCCGACCCAACCAAAGATCGGACTAGGCATGTTCTTTCTCCTTCACCGGATGGCCCGACTGGATACCAGATTCACTGTACTCATAACGCAGTGCCCCCGTCGGACAGAAGCGCACGCATTGAGGATCCCCGCTGCATAGGTCGCACTTGATAGCGACTTGACGTGCAGCGTCAAGTCGTACCCTTGGAGGCTGGAAGTACTCTCCACAGGCATCAATGCACGCCTCGCAACCGATGCATTCGTCCGCGTTGATCACGCGGGCACCGGTCTTGGGGTCCACGTGGATAGCGTCGGAAGGACAGGCCTGCAGGCAGAGTGGGTCCGTGCATTGGTAGCAGGTCTTCGGCGAGAACTCGATGTTGAGGAAATCTGCTGTCACTTGTATGCGAGACAAACCAGGGTCAGCTACGCCATGATGAAACACAGCGCACACACTCTCGCACGTGCGACAGGCCGAACAGAGTGCCTTTTCAACCACGAGCACTCCTCTGGTTAATGGTATGCCGCTTTCAATTCCTGCCATTCCACCACCTCCAGCTACACGCAGATCGACAAGGCTTCAGTCACTGCGCCCTCCCCACCTGTTTGACTAGACCACACGCATCAACCGAGGAAGCAAGGTCGCAGCCTGGCAAACGTGCCGCTATCCCGCCATCTCAAGTGCCTTCGCGTATTCGGTCCATTCCGACTCCGATATGAGCCCCTTGGAGCGGTAGTATTGCCGCGCCTCCTCCAGAATCTCATCAATGGCCTGCTCTTGCTCTGCCGTCAACGGGGTCGGCTTGTGCGCGGCCAGCAGTCCCTCCATTCTCGCCTTGGCATAGTCAATAGCCTTTTTCTTGCCCGTCCTCATCCACTCCGGATACGACATGCGGTCAGCGACCGCAGGCACATACTGCTCGCTCTTCCACCACTTTCTGGTGTGCGCCTTGCTCAGATAGTGGCCAGGCACGGGCCCCACTTCCTCGATCAATTCCAGTGCCAGAGTTTCGTCATTGACTTCGGACCCTGCCAGCAAGCGCCCGACCATCCCCGCGATGTCATCATCCAGGATGGCTTGAACGGCGTGCGCCGAGAGTTCGCCGTTGACGCCTCCGTGCAGGCAGATCATGTTCGCCCCGGAGATAGCTGAGAGCATGGCGGCCATTCCCTTTTCGTATCCCGTCTGGTAGTCAATACTCTTGGAGCTGGGGTAGCCGGGAGTGCCGTTGCTGATCGGAATACCGTATCTCCGCCACATCTGGTTGAACATGATGTTGCTGATGGAACAACCGATGTCGCCAAAAGCAGGCGAACCAGATCGCATGTCCTGCGGAAAGGCGAAATGTCCTGCCCGAATCCTATGGCCTGGGCTCAGCAATTGCACCAGGACGATCATGGAGATGATCTCCGCATTGCATACAGCCAGCGCGCCGGCAAAGGTCGCGGGAGCCGTTGCTCCATAGGCATTCCCATCAGACAAGCCTATCGGGAACCCTGCCTCAATCATACGACGAATTTGCAGAATCACATCACCGGACCACGACAGGGGCGGTTGGGAACCCATGGCTGACATGACCTCGGCGCCGGCGGCCTGCGCCATGCGAATGTTAAAGACCTCGCAGCCATTGGAGGCGCCCTCCATGGCAAACTTGCTGGAGTATCTTGTCTTGAGGGCAAACCCCTCTGGTATGCACATGACCGGAGGGACGCCCGCGAATCCAAAGTACGGGTAGGCGTTCAGCCAGTGCAGGTTTGGCAGCGCATCCAGTATCTTGACATAGTTGACATATTCAGTGCGTGTTGGCGCCCGAGGCTCCAGGGTGTCCAGGTCAATTGTGCGCATACCAGCAGCTTGTGTGAAGCTCACCGTGTTGCCGCCCAGGATCATATCGTTCTTGGGATCCCTCGCCTTCAGGCGATAGCTGCTTGGACATCTGCGCAAGCATTCCTCGACCAGACCCTCGGGGAAGCGCACTAGTTTCGCAGCATCATCGACCAGACAGCCGTTTTTCTTCAGATACTCCAGCGCCCATTCGCTCTCAAAGTGTACTCCCGTCTCCCGCAGCACGGCCAGTGTTGCCCGGTGGATGTCCTCGGCTTGTTCCTGCGTCAGAAGCTCGAGGGGCTTGAATCGACGCGTGAATCCTCTCAACATCGCCCAGTCCTCCTTCAGTTCCCCGTCAGACGGCGGGCCAGCCCTGCAGCCCCCGGTGCAGTGGGATCGTACCCATCTGCGCCGATGCTGTTCGCGAACTCCTGAGTGATCGCGCCGCCGCCTACCATGACCTTCACCTTGTCTCGAAGCCCTTCTTTCTGAAGGTCATGCATGACCTTGCGCATCTCGGGAGCGGTTGTGGTCAGCAGAGCAGACATGGCAAGCACGTTGGCATGGTGCTGCTTGATGGCGCTCAAAAACTGCTCCGCTGTGACATTGACGCCCAAGTCTTGCACGCTGAAACCCTCCGCGGCAAGCAACGTGGACACCATCGCTTTCCCGATGTCGTGCAGATCTCCGTACACCGTCCCAATCACAACCGTACCCAGCGTCTGTCGGCTTTGTGATCTCCTGGCAATCTCCTCCTCCAGGATTGGCGTAGCCGCCTTCATCGCGTCGGCCGCTCCGATCAGGTCAGGCAGCCACAGGTCTCCGCGACCAAAGCCCTCGCCTACCTGCCTGATGGCCGCCGTAAGCGCATCCATGGCCCTGGTGGGCTCGATCCCTGCCTCCAGCGCCGCGCGGGCCCAGTGCGCCGCTTGCTCGCCGTTGTATTCGAGCACGGCCTTTTTCAGGTTCTCGATGATGTCTGTTTCCATTGGGTCAAGCCTCCTTCAGTACGAGAAGTGCCTCAGACCATCGGCAACGCGCAACCCATTCCGGTTCAGCGCCCCTCTTGGTCAGGGCGGTCCAGACCCGTGGGTCGCTGCCTGGCTGGCGTCATCCGAGCGGATAGCGGCCATACTCGCGCGCCGCATCGTACATCGCGATCAGATTGTCGGGAGGGACGTCCGCCTGGATGTCCTGCGTGGGGGCAAATACGTAGCCACCGTTGACTCCCAGTATCGAGATGCGCTCGCGCGCCTGCTGCCTGACCTCCTCCGTCGTGCCAAAGGGCAGAACAGTCTGCGTGTCGATTCCCCCGCCCCAGAAGACGAGATGATCACCAAACTCCTTCTTGAGACGCTCGGGCTCCATATTGGCAGCATTGCACTGCACAGGATTCAGGATGTCCGCACCCATCTCGATTATGTGTGGGATCAGTCTGTAGATGGAGCCACACGAGTGGAAGAAGACCTTCCAATGGGTGTGTGCGTGAATCCAGTCAAACACGCGATGGTATGCCGGCACGATCGAACGCTTGAACACGTCAGGGGCGATCAACTCGCCCCTCTGCGTGCCAAAGTCTGCATACATGGCAAAGACGTCGACGTACGGTCCAACGGCCTGCGCCAACTGTTTGACCCTTTCCAGAATCGCCAGGCTTTTCTTCTCCATCAACTCAAAGGTCCTTGCCGGATCAGCAGCCAGCGCAAATAGCCAATTGGTGATGGATGTATTCCAGCGCAGCACGTCCATGAGCTCGACAATCAGCGCCTTGTCCGTGGTATCGTACAAGTGCTTGGCCCCCTCCTGTCGGAAGCGCAGCTCTTCATCCGCCAGTACCGGGAACTCGACGCTGTCGGGATCAGGTGGCTCGGCGAGTGACTGCAGCCCCCCCATGTCAGACTCGACCAGATCCAAGAAGTAGGGGGTGCTCTTGGGCATTCTTCCCACGGCATGGCCGTCGACCAACAGCAGCAGGCTACCGTCCGTGTCTTCCCTGGTCTGGAAGCCAATGGGCACCTGCACCGCCGTGCCGTTAGGCAGCCTCCAGGGCTTCCATTCCTTGATCGGAATGCCAAAGCGCGGCGCGAGCACCGGGACACGCATGACATCGACGTCGAAGCGTTCCAGAACATCGCGTTCAACCCACGCCGCCATCCCGAACAGATCGTACACCCGGACGTGGTCCAGACTCAGACCCAGACGCTGCCTTAACTTGACATACGCGTACAGGTGAATGTCGCTGGCCGCCGAGGCGCCCAAGTCGATCGGAACTCGATCCGGCTGCTGGCGATGGATGGTTGCTCGTACACGCTCGCGCGAATTCATGCTTGCCTCCTACAATCTGAACTTTCTTGCTTCATCCACCATTGCCAGCACGTTCTCGATCGGCACGTCTGCGATGATCGAGTGGTCGCTGCCGCAGATGTAACCGCCGTCTTTGCCCAGCACGCGGATCCTCTCCCTTACCTCAGCACGCACATCCTGCGGAGTCCCGAAGGGTAGCGTGTGCTGGGTGCTGACCGCCCCGTAGAACGCGAGGTCCCGGCCATACTCCCGCTTCAGGACTTCCGGCTCGTTCCCGGGCAGGTGAACCTGTACCGTCTCCCAGACGTCCATGCCGATGTCGATCATGTCGGCCATCACAGGACGGAAGGTCCCGCACTCGTGCACCCAGACCTTGAGACCGTAGCTCTTTCCAAGCCCATAGATCTTGGCGTAGGTGGGTTTCAGAAAGCGCCGCCAGTGTTGCGGGGATATGAGCAACCCTCTCTGCCCGGCAAAGTCGTCGCCAAAGTAGAAGACGTCAGCCAAGCCGCGCGTGGCATCGAGCAGACGCTGCGAGAAGCCCAGGATCAGTTCTTCCAGGTGCGCGATCGCGGCCTCGATCAGTCTTGGGGCCGTATGCAGATTGACCAGGGCCTCCTCCATGCCGAAAAGATCAAACAGAGAGCAAAGCAACGGTATCCAAGGGCCGCCGCCGCGCGCCGCCTCGAATCTGCTCTGCCCATGTGCTTGGATCAAGTACTGAACCTTGACAAACCTGGCGATGTCATCTGGTACGGTTCTCAGAACATCTGCCACCACTTGATAGTCAAACTGCGCCGGGTCCGGCCAAGCGAAGCGCTCTATCTCGGCTACCGAGGTAGCCCCGGCCAGAGGGTATCCTCCACGAGCAGAGCTGTAGCCTGCTCCACCCGCCCCCCCAATGCCTTCCTTCTTCCCCCAGATATCCAGACCTCGCTCTGCATTGGCGCCGATGTAGACCGGGCGCGCCTCCTGGATGTCGAGCCCCAGCCTCTCGCGCAAACTGAAATTGTCGCTAACGCCATAGTGCTCCAACCAGCGTTCGATGGGAGCGAACCCCATGATGTGTACGGGGACCACCTCGGGCTGGACGTGGTTGATGGCTTTGAGCATGCGCTGGCGTGGCGTTTCGGTCACGAATCCTCCCATGCGATCCTGTTATTCGACAGGCTCTGTCAGGTTGACCTGATCAACGATGTGCCGGATGAGCTGCATAGAGGACAAGGAGTCTGCGCTGGGTTCGTATTCCAGACCCACGTAGCCATCGTATCCAGCGCGCTTGACGGCTCCCAGCACGTTCAGGAAGTTGATCTCCCCGGTCCCCGGCTCGTGACGCCCCGGCACGTCGGCCACGTGCACATGCCCCATCTGCTTGACATGGCTGGTGAACGTGTTGATCAGATTGCCCTCGGTGATCTGCTGATGATAAAAGTCGCAGAGCAGCCGGAGGGCAGGACTATCCACTTCCGCGAGGATTTCAAACCCTTCCCGCGACGATGACACGAAATAGCCGGCGTGATTCACCAGCCAGTTGAGCGGTTCCAGCAGCAGGGTAATCCCTTCGCCTTCGGCAACAGGAACGGCAGCCTTGAGCGCGCGCACGACGTTTGCGCGCTGGCTGCAGTGAAGTGCAGTTTGCCTTTCGTCGCCCATGTACGCGTACCAGGGCTGGCCGGGCCCCCAAGGCACATCCTGCACCGGCGTATGCAGGCACTTGCAGCCCAATTGCCGGGCCACTCGGCACCCTTCGCGCACGCCTTGTACAAAGGCCGGTATTGATTCCCCTCCGAGCAGGTCCACCTTTGGGTCCACTTCCAGATTGGCCACAGCCAGACCGTGGCGCTTTTGACGTTCGATGATCGCCGGCAGGTCCTTGTTCCTCCAGCCCCAGAATTCAAAGGCGGGCAGGCCCGCCTCGGCAACGGCGTCAATCCGAGCGATAAAGTCTCGATCCGTGAAGATCATTTCAATACAGACGTCCACTTGCAGCATACCTGCTCCTCCATACACAGATTCTGGCACCATTCGCAGGGTCATCCCCGATGCCTCCCTCAGACAAGCGTCACGAGAGGGGCGCCGCCGGGGCCAAGTCAGCTCAGATCAGGGATATCCTGCTCGCCCAACTGTAGCGGATAGTCTCCATGCTTCCGGACCAGGTTGACCAGATAATCGTACGTCTGCGGACTGACATTCGCTGGCACGGAGTGGTCAGATCCGAAGAAGTAGCCTCCTCCTTTGCCAGCGTTGAGCTTGCGCAGAGTGTACGCTTTCAGCTCATCTGTGTCTCCTTTGGCCCACAAGCGTACATCGTTGTTGCCCACGAACGCAAGGCGGTGACCCATCTTTCTGCGCAGCTCAACGGCGTCCAGCCCTGCTTTGCATTCCAGGGGGTGGTACCCATCCAGGCCGATCTCTGCATAGTCATCCAGAATGGCGCTCACGTTGCCACAGCCATGGTAGATGACTGGCAGGCCGTGCCCGTGTGCCGCTTCGATCATGGCCCTTACGCCAGGCTTGAAGTACTTGCGCCAGTAGACCGGCGAGAACAGCAAGCTGTTGCGATAGGCTACATCTCCGGCGATTAAGATGCCGTCCAGCATGCCATCGGCAGCCTTGATCTGCGCTTCAAGCAGTTCGAGCTCCCAGGCGTTGATGCGCTCAGCAAAGCGGGCCATGTCATCCGGATACATGCCCATCCACAGCAGTGCATTGGCCTGTCCGATCGCGCGGGTCATGAACTCGCTGGCCTCCAGGATGCTGCCGAAAACGGCAATATGCGGGAGGAGGTCCTTCACACGCTCGACAAAGGGGGCGATGTCGCGGAAGATCACATCATCACCTACGCAGTTGATGTGATCGTCTCCGCGCTTGAAGAAGCGCCGCTCATCCCAGGGGTCATCAAACTCAAAAGCGCGCACCTTCTCGATGCTGTCTGTCTCGAAGCTGACGTACTGCGGCATGGGAAAATCGTGCACCTTGCGCACGTTGGCTCCGAAGCCAGTCCGCACCAGCGTCTCTTCGTCTGTTTGTTTCAAGATCTCGAATGGCCTGATGTGCGGATCCATGTTGGGCCCGACATTGATCACGTCGATATCGTAGTACCTGTAGGGATCTGCATCGTCTGGCAGACCCAGTTCCTGACGCCATCGCCTCAGGAATGCTGTCCAGTAGTACTCAAACAACGGGATCCTGTCCGGCTCTTGATGGCGCAGAGCTTGAGTTACACGCGCGATCTTTGCCCGTGCTTTGGGTGTCTTCTGCATGTTGTTCTACTCCAGCCAGGCTTCGAATGCCGCCTCTACGTTCTCGAGTGGATCAAGCTTACCCCACTCCAGTTGTGCGATCACGCCGCCATGGCCCGTATCCAATGCCCTGCGCACCCTGCGCACCGCCGCGCGTACTTCCTCGGGCTTCCCAAAGGGCAGCAGGTGCTGACGGTCCATCTCTCCCCAGAAAGTGACCTTGCCCTTGTACAGGCGGCCCAGCTCTTCGATGTCCATCACGAATAGCTGCGAGTTGATGGCGTCGACGCCTATCTCAATCAGATCCGAATAAATGGCCGTGATGTTGCCGTCCGAGTGGTAGAATACGAACTTGTTTGCCGCATGGATCATGCGGCAGTATTCTGCGTACAAAGGCTTGAACAGCTTGCGCCACATCTGGGGCGATATGAGCAGCCCGCGCTGTCCACCCCAGTCATCGAAGAATCGAATTCCGTCTATGTCCGTCTTGCACCACAGCTCGACTTCCTTCGCGAAGAACTCGTGCACCATGTCGCGCAAGCGGAAGACTTCAGGCACGCCCCAGGCCAAGTCCATGTACAGGGCTTCCGAACCTCGCAGGAATTGCATCCTCTCGAACAAATCCATGTGCCAGGGTGAAACCACGAACTTGTCGGTTCCGGCACACACTCTGTTGACATCGTCCCAGTTGGCTCCTTCAAGCACTTCCCACGGCGGCTTGAAGCTGTCGAGTTTCTGCCAATCGGTGAGGGGAGGATGCTTGACTTCGCCGGCAATCCCGTCTTCCCCCACATCCCACGGGCAACCCCATTCGTCCACGTAAGTGCCGACCACGAAGGCGGTGCCGCTCGCGCGCGGAGAAGGGCCGTATCTGAACAACACCTGCGAGGTGTCGGAACTGCCAGTGAGAGAGCCGTAGGCGGATACTGCCGTTCCCGCGGTATCCACGGGCAACACGATGTCCGATGGAAAGTGCTCCAGGGCGTCCTTTAACTCGTCGGGCCGGAACATGGCGATGGCCGGTACCGCCCACAGGTCGCGCGGGACGCGGTCTGGATTCTCAAAACGCAGTGCTTTGTAGACTCGCTCTCGGCTATTCATCTCGCTCTCACCTTTCCACGCTGCATCTGTCGCGTCGACGATTTGGCCCGACTTCGGGCGCCGCATGCGTTTTCTGCCTGAGGCGCTTGGTCACAGTAGGCTTCATTACCAAGCACCTTGGAGGACTCGCAGTGGCGAGGAAGGCGCTCCCCGACGCGGCCCTGTCGCGAGCGGCTCGCAGACCCATTCAGGCGATCACCACCGGATGGCCAGAGTGAATGTGCGCACCGCAAGACGGGCCAGCGACAGAACTGGCTTCCTCATGACTCCACAAGTCGTGTGTCAACCTGCGGCGCCAGTCAACACACGCACGGACCGGGCTGTTGTGTAACCGGACGGCGACCCGCCACGGCAGAGACTAGTCGATGTGGTAGAACGCGCGGGCGTTCGCGCCCAGCACCAGGCCCTGCTCCGCCTGGCTCAGCTCGCTCAGGCATTCTCGCAGGGCAGCCAGCACTTGGCTGTACGTCCCGGCCAGCAGGCAGACAGGCCAGTCGCTGCCAAACATGACGCGATCGACCCCAAAGTACTGGATCAGGGTGGCCACGTAGGGCCGCAGATCGGCGGGTTTCCAGGACTTCCAGTCTGCTTCGGTGATCATGCCCGACAGCTTGACCATCATCTGAGGGAACTGGGCTGCCTTGTGCATGACTTGGGCCCAGTCGTCGAACTGCCCTCTGCGAATCTCCGGTTTGCCAATGTGGTCAAGCACCATTCTCAAGTCAGGAACGGCTGCGGCAACCTGGGTGATGTAGGGCCAGTTGGGTGGCTTGGCGAGCAGGTCGAAGGTCAGGTCGCGTGCCGCGAGCTCGCGCAGTCCGCGCAGCACATCCGGTCGCATGATCCAGCCTGGATCCGTCTCGGTCTCCCACTGGTGGCGCAGGCCCTTGAAGGCAGGGAACTGGCAGAACTCATCGAGGACGTCACCTACCTCTAGGCTGGTCAGGTCCGCCCAGCCGACGATGGCGGCAATCCAGGGATTGGCAGCAGCCAGGGCAAGCGACGCACGGGTGGTAGAGAGCGCCGGCGGGACGTCCATCACAAAGACCGTCTCTGAGACCCCCTCCGCGTCCAGTAGCGGCCTCAGGTCCTGGGGCTGGTAGTCGCGCACCAGGACGGCCGCCTGCTCGGGCGGGACGTCCACTCCGTCGAAAATGGCGCGTCGCCAGAAGTGCTGGTGCGAGTCCGTGATCCTCATTGCATCCCTCCCGCCGACACGCCTGTGGCCGGCCCATGAATAGCGAGGCACACTCCAGCGCGCGGGAGCTGCCTCGACAGTTGCGATCCCCGGCATCAGACGGGCCATCGCCGATTGACAGAATGCTCGAATTGCTGCGCGATCCTCGCGCTCACCAAGCAGGCAAAGGCCTCGACTAGCTCGCCGCAGCGGGCGCGGTTTGCGCGGCAGCCACCTCTTGCGCCATGATGGCTTGCATCACGGCCTGCTCAGTCGCCGTCCTGGCGTCGAACTCGGCGGCGACGCGGCCTTCATGGAACACGACGATGCGATCGGAAATGCCCAGGATCTCGGGCAGCTCGGAGGATATGTACAGGATCGCTTTCCCACTGCGCGCCAGCTCGGCTACCAGGCGGTGGATCTCGGCCTTGGAGCCGACGTCGATGCCTGCCGTGGGTTCGTCCAGGATGAGCAGATGAGACTCGGCAGCCAACCAGCGGCCCAGGATGACCTTTTGCTGGTTGCCGCCGCTCAGGTTGCGCACAAGTTGCTCGGTGGATGGGGTGTGCACCTTCAACTCGGTGATGGTGCGCTCCGCCAGCGCCTGCTCCTTCCCGCGGTTCACGAGCGTACCAGTCCCCAAGCGGTCCAGAACGCAGGCGGATATGTTCTCACGCACACCGCGCACGTCAAAGATGCCCTGTTCCTTACGGCCTTCGGGGACCAAACCCAACCCGGTCTTCAGCGCCGTATGGGTAGAGTGTATGTTGACCTGCTTGCCGTCGATCCACACCTCTCCCGACTCCAGTGGATCGCGTCCGAATATGGCTCTGGCAAACTCGGTTCGACCCGATCCGATCAGGCCGAACAGCCCAACAATCTCACCTGCGCAGACCGTCAAGCTGATATCCTTGAAGCCTGTTCTCGCGCTAACGTGCTTGACTTCCAGTACCGGCTTGAGGCAGGTAAGATCGCGCTTCTCCGGGTACTCCATAGACAGGTCGCGCCCGACCATCGAGTTCACTACCTGCTGCATGCTGATGTCCCCGATGTTTGCCGTAACGACGTTGTGGCCGTCACGCAGCACGCTTACCTTGTCGGCGATCTTGAACACCTCGGCCAACTTGTGGGACACGTAGACCACAGAGACGCCCTTTTGCCTCAAGTCATTGATCACGTCAAAGAGGTGTTCGATCTCGGGCGGTGTCAGCGCCGAGGTGGGCTCATCCATCAGCAACAAACAGCAATCCATGGCCAGGGCACGCGCGATCAGCAGCAGTTGTTTCTGGGCCACGCTCAGGCGACCCGCTTCGATGCGTGGAGAGATTTTGAGGCCAACCCGGCTCAACAGGGCCTCGGTGTCGGCTTCTACCTTCTTCCAGTCAATCGTCATGGGTATGCGCCCGGATGGCTCTCGCCCCACCGCCAGGTTCTCGGCCACGCTGATGGGATTGAAGACCACCACTTCCTGGGGTATGAAAGATAAGCCCAACCGCATGGCTTCCGGTGGTCCGGCCGGGCGGAACTCCTGGCCCTTGAAGGTCATACTGCCGCCATCGGGCTGCAGGGAGCCAAACACTACCTTGAGCAAGGTGCTCTTGCCCGCGCCGTTCTCGCCCACCAGCGCGTGCACCTCGCCGGCGCGCACCTGCAGGCTGACGTTGTCCAAAGCGACTACGCCGGGGAAGCGCTTCGATACCTTGTTCAGGTCCAGTAACATCTCGTTCATCGGCATCTCCACTCGTTCATTTGCTGTTCCCATGCTGCGCGGCTTCTGGCTGACGGAATGCCCTGTCTCTCCCCAGCGTGAAGCCCATAGCAGATGCGGCAGGCTTCGCTTGCTTGAGCCTGGGTGTGCGGAGCACGGGCAGGCTGCCCGTGCTCCGCACACTGGTGCGAGTCGGCTGTCGCCAACTCTACTTCATCATTGTGTCGACTACCTTGACCAATCTTGCGGTCTCTTGCTTGATGGTCTCGGTGTACGAATCGACGTTGTTCTTGTCGATGAACACGATGCCAGTGTCGAACGCTGGCTGCGTCGGCGTCTTGCCCTGCGACATCACCCAGGGAGCGTAGACTCCGATGTAGCCGCTGGCATACGGCGCCTGCGAATACGTGAACGACACCACGCCCGCCTTGATGCCGGCGAGCAGCTCAGGCGGGTCGTCCGCGCCAGAGACTATGCAGTCCTTCTTTCCGGCCTTGGGGAAGACGGTTACTGCCCCTGTGACCGCGTTCTGGCCCGTTCCGTAGTAACCCTTCATGTTCGGGTGGGCGGCCAGGGCCGTCTCCGCGCAGGCGGTGGTGCCCGCGGGGTCGCAGTTCGTCAGGATGTCCACGATCTTGATGTTGGGGTGGTTCTTGGTGATCTCGTCCTTGAAGCCATCGCGGCGCTGATCCTGCGCGCCATCGCCGATCATCTCCATGGCGATGACCACTTCTCCTGCCTCGCCCATTTCCTTGGCCATGCGCTTGGCGCCCTCGACTCCGATGTTGTAGAAGCTAGGGGCGAAGCAAAAGTCTGCCGCTTGGTTCGCCTTGTTGCCATCATAGGCGCATCCAACTCCCCAGTGGCCGACCTTGACGTTTTTGTCATGGGCCTTGGCGATCACGCCGTCCAGCCCGTGCGGGTCTGCGGGGTTCAAGGTCATGCCCTTGAGGCTCGGGTAGGACAGCAGCGACTCGATCAGCTCGATCTGCTTCACGGTGTTGAACTCAGTGGGGGCAAACCAACCATAGTTCACCTTCAGGTCTTCGGCAGCATCCGCAGCGCCTTGCTGCGCTGGAACGTAATAGCTGTGCACGCCGGCAGCGACAAAGGCGAACTCGAGGCCTCCGGAGGGCTCGGCTGGGACGACGACCGTCTCCTGCTTGGTCACAACCTGGGTGACGACTTTCTCAATCACCTGCGGCACGGGTGTGGCCGTCGGTGCGCAGGACGCGATCAACGACAACAACACTGCGGTTACCAACAACACGAACACAAAGCGCTTCATTGACCTTTCTCCTTTACTGGAATTCTCTGAACCTCAACTCCGCACATGAACATGGGTTCTTGCGCGCTTGCACCTCCTTTCCCGCAATCATCGAGACGGAAGAGCATCCGACAGATTTGACGCTATGCTCGGAATAGGACGCTCCCGTCAAGAGCTCTTGACCTGGCCTCTCCTGGGCAATAGGTTCTCCAAGGACAGTGTCCCTTGCCGCAGTTGGTCGATGAGAACTGCAATCACCGTGACGATGCCTGCGACGCCGTCCTGCCAGTAGATGTTAAAGTGCAGCACCACGATCGCATTGCGCAGAATGGCCATAATGATCGTGCCCATCAAAGTGCCTGCCATCGAGCCCGCACCGCCGGACAGCGACGTGCCCCCGATGACCGCAGCAGCGATGGTGGGCAGCATCAACCCGCTTCCCAGTATCGCCACGGCGGCTGTCATTCGACCGGCCAGCATGATGCCGGTCAGGGCGGCAAAGAAGCCACTAAACATGTAGACGCCGACCTGGATGCGTTCCACGTCAATGCCGGCCAGCCTGGCGCCCTCCTTGTTGCAGCCGATGATAAAGATGTGCCGGCCAAAACGCGTCTGGGTCAGGACAAAGTGCATGACAACGTACAGGATGAGCATGACAACGGCCGAGACCGGGATCAGGCCGATGTCCGCACCGCCCAACCAGTTAAAGGCCGCAGGCAAACTCCGCACTGTAACGCCTTTGGTGAGGAAGTACATTACGCCCATGAACAGGCTTGAGCTCGTCAGTGTGGCCACCGCCGGCTCGAACCTTAACCTGGTGACGATCGCGGCGTTGAGCGCCCCGCAGAGGATGCCCAGCAGGAGCCCCATACCAATGGCCACAACCGGAGAGAATCCCCAATAGCGTATGGCCCAGCCACACACCATGGCTACCAGGGCTGCAACCGGACCCTGCGACAGGTCGATGCCACCGGACAGGATGACCATGGTCTGTCCGATCGACAGGATCGCCACCTGACTGACCTGCCTCAGGATCGTGGCGTGGTTGTCCGCAGTGCGGAAGATAGGAGATATGAGCCACACGAATCCATAGCTAAGAAGCAGCATCACAAATATGATGGACTCCCTGGCGGCGAAGAACCTGACGATCGCACCGCGGAGCTTGGTCAGTGCACCTGGTTTTGTCATCGCTTTGTCCGTCATCGTCCCTCCGACCTTTTCTGCCTCACCGCACTATACATCTGCACACAACGTCTAGACGCACAGGATGCGGCGAGATGCCTCGCACTGGCACAGTATCGCCTTCGCCCGGCGCACGGGCGCACTCAGCGTCCTCTGCGCAAGGAACGTAGAGACAGGTGCCCGCGTCGAAACAGGTCCAGCACCACTGCCAGGAGCGTTGCCACACCAATTACGAACTCCTGCAAATACAGGTCTACCCTAAGCACGACCACCGCATTCCTGATGATGGCCATGACCGCTGCACCCATCAATGTACCGGCCATGGAGCCCACGCCGCCCGACAGCCAGGTTCCGCCTACGACGGCCGCGGCCACGGTGGGAAGCATCAGGTTCGAGCCCATCGTAGGTACGGCGGCGCTGATCCTGCCGGCCAGGATGATCCCGGATAGGCCAGCCAGAACGGCGCTGATGGTAAAGACGGCAAACTGCGTACGTTCTACATCGATGCCCGCCAGGCGGGCCGCTTCCTTGTTCGCGCCCACCAGAAAGACCTGCCGGCCAAAGACCGAGGTCGTCAAGACAAGATGCATGATCACGTATAGAACAAACATAACCACAACACCCGCCGGAATCGGGCCGACCTCTCCGGAGCCCAGCCAGGTATAGGCCGGCGGCAGGTCGACCGCCGGGTTGCCCCTGGTGATGCCATACAGCACAGCAGAGAAGATGCTGGAGCTGGCCAGCGTCGAAACCACCGGTACGAAGCGCAGTCTGGTGACAAGAAAACCGTTGAAAAGGCCGCAGGCCAGGCTGAGCGCAAAACCGAAGGCAATCGCCACCAGTGGCTGCCAGCCCCAGGTCTTGATGGCCGTCCCAGCCAGCACCCCCACCAGCGCGGCGACGGGACCTTGGGAGAGGTCAAAGCCGCCGATAACGATGCACATGGTCTGCCCGATGGCCAGCACGGCAAAGACGGTCATCTGCCTCAGGATGGAGATCTGGTTGAACTGAGTGCGAAAGATGGGAGACACAAACCAAACAGAGACATACAAGATCACCAGTACAAGGAAAACGCCGGACTCGCGAGCGGCGAGCAGCCTCCGCGTCCCGTTGGCGATCGCATTGGGCAAGCCCTTGTTCTTCGTTGCTTCAGCTTGCATGACTAGTCTCCTCCCTTGCCTCGAGTCCTGTGTGGGATGTGCAGTGCTGGCCGTTTCTCCGGCATCCTCGTCAATGCCGCTCTAGCTTGGCTCTGCAATTGGAACATGTAGTGTCTCTGCGGCCTCTCGAATTTGCGCCCAGGTGACGGGATCAATCGGAATGCCCTGCGCCTGCCGCTCCCCCATGATGCGGAAATCAAGCTCTCCCGGCAGCAACACTTCGTTGAAACCTGGCGCGGGAGGCGCCGATTTCTCGTAGGCGATCATGTCTGCCATGAGTGCGCGAAAACGCTCGATGGGCAGGAAGGCCGAGATGTCGAGAACGAAGAAGCAGACCCCATTGACGCCATCGGGAATGTCCTCAGTAATGGCGTGGCCTCCCAGGGCGCCTCCCAGGATCTCGGCCAGCAGCAGGAACGCAAAGCCTTTGTATCCGACATTGCCTCCGAGTGGCAGGATCCAGCCCTTGGGATTCTTGAAGAGATCTTCAGGATCTGTGCTTGGTTTGCCCTGGGCATCAATGATCCAGCCTTCGGGCAACTTCTGGCCGCGGTTGCGGTAGACGACCGTCTTGCCCTTGGAGGTCGTGCTCATGGCCATGTCTGCCACGATGGGATGATCCGCAGCGGGTACAGCATAGGACATCGGGTTGGGCGCAACCCGCCCCATCAGCCCGCCGTAGGGCACGACGCTGTGGCCGGCCTTGGCGCTGTTGGTGGTAGCCAACGCGAACATGCCTGCTTCGGCCGCCATCTGCGTAAAGTAGCCCAGACGGCCGACATGGCGGCAACGCGTGGTCACGACACAGGCCACCTTGTGCTCCCTGGCCAGGGCAATGGCCTTCTCCATGGCGCGCTGGCCCCCCACCTGGCCAAAGTTGAGACCGCAATCCATCACAGCGCTGCCGCCCTGCTCGGAGACAACGGAGATGGGAGCCCCAGGGTGGGTGGTGCCTTCACGTACCCAGCCCACATATTTGGGTATCATGACCACCCCATGGGAATCCAAGCCCATGAGGTTGCTGGCCACCAACTGATGGGCCACGATGCTGGCTTCCTCGCGTGGGGCCCCACATGCGGAGAAAACATCCGTCGCAACCCTTCTGAGAAAGCTGGCAGAGTACCTCTGCATTCCACTGCCTCCGAATGGCAAGTTCGCAATAGCTTCAGTAGTGTCGATGGACGGGTGAGGCACGAAAACCAGCGGCAGTACATGCGTGCATCACACCATCGTATACGGTCACCCCAGAGGCTGGAACAAGGCGTCTTGGCTCGGCGGAGATACGACAGTAAGTGAGGCCAAGCGTACCCAAGACCTCGGCAGTGTCAGACACCCTCGCAGAGCTCATTGGGGATAGCGCGTTGGATTCTTGTGGCAACAACAGGCCCATTCGCTTCTTCCTTGCTGCAAGGAGCAACGTTGATCCGGAACGCCTAGTGAGGATGCAGGCAACTGGGTAACTGGTCATTCCAATCATAGCACGGTTCGCATTCATTGTCAAATACGGGCAAGAGGCTTCGACAGCTAGGCCGCGGGGCTCTCCGCCACGCCGGCCCGCGGCGCGGGCAACAGGCGCCAGAAGGTCGAGGATCGCTCACCTTGCGAGGTGACGGGCACTGCAGCGCGTATTGACAGAATCGGCAAATGCGCCTAGAATTGGATAGGAGACTTGTTCACTTGTCCACTTGTGCTCACGGGTGCATGTCGGGCCGTGCACCTCGTGGCACGGAACTGAGCCCGCGTCGGCATGTTGTCACTTGCTGCGGGGTGGTCCAGGCGCGTTGTGCGTGTTCAGGAGTCTACGGAGGTGTGCTGATGGCAGGGGATTTGCAGCCATACGAGGATCTCCACCTGGTGCGCAAGCGGTTGCACGTGCAGATTGCTGAGAAGATCCAGGACCTGATTGCTGCTG
>CAYZKS010000032.1:0-26042 GCA_964478725.1 uncultured Anaerolineales bacterium | reverse complement strand
TTGGGCACTTTGCGCCAGGCGAAGATGATGAAGCCCATGATGGCAATGGCCGCTGCGGCCACCGCAATGCCAGCGCTGCGGGTAACCTCTCGTCCAACTGTCGGTCCGACCTGTGCAAACCGCAGTTCCTTGACTGGGCCGAACTCTTCCGCCAGCACCGCTTCAAGCGTGGCCTTCTCGGTGCTTTCCAGATCCTTGGAGCGCACTAGCACAGTATTGGCGTCCGATGTGTTCTGTGCAGTAGTGTCAGTGTAGCCGCGAGCCACGAAGATCTCACGAACTTCGGCTGAAGATACAGGCCTCTCAAACGCCAACTCCAGCAGCGCACCACCCGTGAAGTCAATGCTCAGCCGCAAGGGACTGCCATAGCGCGCCAGCGAGATCCCCATGGCAATCAGGCCCGGAATGATGATCAGAGCCGAAACCAAGAAGTACCAGCGCCGCTTACCTACGATGTCGGTCATGAATCCTCCCAGAGATCGCGCGTGGCGAGCCAAAATGCGCACATCCCGGTCACCACCACGATTGGCACTAAAGCAAGGCTGTAGGCTACAGACCAATCAGCCATTGGGTGTTTTCACGCAGCTTTTCGCCGCCGATCGCATACAGCAGACGGATAAAGGTGCGCGTCACCGTAATAGCCGTGAACATAGAGACCAGGACGCCCAAGAACAACGTTACTGCAAAGCCCTTGACCATGCTGGCACCAAAGTTAGAGCCGAACCAATACAGAATGGCGCAGGTGATGAAAGTGGACAGGTTGGAGTCGCGGATGGACGTCCAGGCGCGATCAAATCCAGCCTGGATCGCCGAGCTGAAGCGCTTGCCCTGCCGCAGCTCTTCCTTCATGCGCTCGAAGATCAGGATATTGGCGTCCACCGCCGTCCCTACCGAGAATAGAAAACCCGTGATGCCGGGCAACGTCAGAGTCACGGGGATCAGCTTGAATAAGGCGAACGTCACCAGCGCATAGATCAGGAGAGCAACGTCGGCGACAATTCCATGCAGGCGGTAGTACACCAGCATGAACAACAACACGATGATCACTCCGATGATGCCCACGCGCGTACTCTTCTCGACAGATTCCTGGCCCAGAGTGGGGCCGATGGTGTTGTTCTGAATCACCTTCAGAGGCACAGGCAATGCGCCGTAGCGCAACTGGATGACGATGCTGCGCGCCTCGGATAACTGAAACTCACCGGTAATGCGCCCACTTCCCTCTGTAATGGCGCTTTCAATCCTGGGGCAAGAGATGATCACGCCATCCATGGCGATGGCCAGATAGCTACCGACATTCGCCGAGGTAAAGTCTGCAAAGATCTTGGCACCCTCATCGGTCAGGGTGAAATCGATCTCTGGGCGTGCGTACTCGTCCTGACCAACCTGCGCTGATTTGAGGTGCTGGCCCGTGATGATCGAGCGAAAGACGATGCGCTGCGGCGTTGGCGTAGGGGTCGGCGAGACCGCCGCCGTGGGAGAGACTTCCGAGGTCGGAGCTAGTGTAGGGGTCAATGTGGGAGTCGCAGTAGCAGTCGGGGTGAGCGTCTGCGTCGGACTGAGCACTGTGGTCGGAATGGGAGTGGGCGTCACAACTCCGAACTCCCCTGTTTCCCGGTAACTGGTGCGTACCTCGAGGCCGGGTGGCAAGAAGGTGCTGCCAGCATCTATGAATTCGAGCAAACCAGTCTGGCGCAGGGTGGCAATGGCCTGGTCGGGATCTTGGATGCCCGGTAGCTCCACCACGATACGGTTGGTGCCGGCAAGCTGAACCAGTGGTTCGGTCACACCCAGGCCATTCACGCGGCTTTCCACAATGCCCTTGGCAGCGGCCATGGCATCACCATCCACGGTCTGCCCAGCAGGCTGGTCTGCCTCCAGCACGATCTGCATGCCCCCCTGCAAATCCAGGCCGCGGTGCACCTTGATTTCACGCTTCAAGTTCAGTGGACCTACCTGCACGTGCAGGCCGGGGTTGTTGGGCCATACCACCCAGGCAGCGATGCCCACCAGAATGATGATGACCATCAGCAAAGTCACATCGCGTTGCTGCATCGACACTCCTCCGAAGGCGCGCTCATGCAAACAACAGCCACACCCATGCCGGGTGTGGCCGGCGCAGAACCTATAGATTGGCGGATTATATCCTATCCCAGGCCAACTGTCAAATCATTTCGCTGCTTGGCACAGCTCACCAGAAAGTCTTGGACGCGCTCCAGCACTTGTGAAGGAGTCAACTCGTCGGTCATGATGTAGAGGTCACAGTGCGCGCGAGCATGCGCCAGGCGCACTTGCTGCTCCTCCCACCAACCTGCCATATAGGGGCGTCTGCCGCGTCGAATCACCGTCTCTTCACTGGCATCCAGGAAGATCAGAACGTCCGGACGCGAAATCACCTGCCACATGCGTGGCACTCCGGAATGCTCCTGGCGGCACTCGCGCACCTCATAGCCCCTGGCGATTAACTCTTGAGCAAGCGTGCTCTTTCCGCTGCCGCAGACGCCCACCAGGACCACACGCATGGCACTCGCTGCCTAGAAGGGCGGCAACGGAAAGCGCACAGTCAGTCGACGCGCGCTGTCCTTCAGCTGAGCTGGCACCAGTGACAGGACCAGGACGCTCATGTCGTCCTGTGGGCGCTGCTGATCCAGCTCCATTGCACGCGCCAGGATGGCATCGGCCAACGCGGCGGCATCGGCTACGCCTTGGGCCAGCAGAGCGCGTACCAGTGCCGCCACATCGAAGGTGACGGAAGCACGTCCTCCGGCTTCGAGCACTCCATCTGTGAACGCCACTACCCAGGTATTGGGCGCGATGGGCAGCTCTGTGATGACCGGCTTGGTGCGTTCGTGCAGCCCAATAGCTTCGCTGTGCTCGTCGAGGCTGCGCAAACCCTGCCCATCCGCCACCAGCACCGGGCAATGGCAATTGCGCGAAACCACGATAGTGCGCGTCACCAAGTCGAGTGAGACCATGATCAGTTCGGATGACACCTTGCCCTCGCGGTGAGTGCGCAGGTAATCGTGGGCCGCGCGCGCCGCCGCACCATCACGCACCCCCTCGGCCAGAAGCGAGATGGCCTTGCGTGCGACCAGATTGCTGATGATCTTGGCTGCACGCCCGCTGCGTTGGCCATCCGCCAAGACCAGCGAAAGCCCGCCGTGAGGGCGTTCAGTCATCTCCAGCGTGTCGCCGCTCTCACTCACCGCGTATTTGCTGACCTTGGCCGCGCCCACCCGCAATTCGAATTGCTCGGAAGCGCTGATCTCCTCCATAGCGAAGATTATAGCGCCCTCTGCGCCGCAAACAAAGCATCCCCGGTAGAAAGCGCTACTGCTCCCGCACTGTGGAAAAGGGCAGCCCGCGCTGCACTGGGCGCGCATCAGGCAAACGGGAGCCCGGTTTCTGCGCGACGCGATCGACTTGCCTCCACGGGCAGACGCGCTATAATCGCTGTGGAGACCAATCCCATGGATGGCGTAATCTACACGTTTTCGACCGCTTGGGGCTGGGTGGGCGCCGCAGTTGGTCCGCGGGGATTGTGCGCCTCAAGTCTGCCCAAGAGCTCGCGGCAAGAAGCCCTGCATGCTTTGCTGCGCCAGTGCCCCGGAGCGCGCGAGGGCTCGACTCCGTTGCTCGAGGACCTGTGCGAGAGGCTGCGGCACTACTTCCTTGGCCAGCGGATCAGCTTCCTTGACCCGTTGCTGGACACTTCTGTGGCCACGGATTTCGAATTGCGCGTGTGGGAGGCTGTGCGCCATATCCCCTTCGGCGAAACCCGCACCTACGGTTGGGTCGCCGCACGCGTAGGCTCACCTCTGGCTGCCCGCGCAGTCGGGCGAGCAATGGCGATGAACCCGCTGCCCATCATCATTCCCTGCCACCGCGTCGTCGGGCACAAGGGTCAGCTCACCGGATTCGGAGGAGGCCTGGCGATGAAGCGCCGCCTGTTGGATATGGAGGCTAAGGCAGGAGATTCGGCCAGCGCAGGCTGCCTGCCCGGTTTTGACGGCAGTCGCATAACGTGCTAGAATGAGGTTCAAGAGGGTCACCGTTGCCCCCCATTTCTGTGTGCAGAAGTGGGGGGTACGTTTTTCGGTCAGGGAATAGGAAACAGCGGGTATGCGCATTGGCATAGATGCTCGACTTGTTCAATACACGCAAGCCGGAATCACTCAGTATACCCTGAGCTTGCTGCACGAATTCTGTGCCCTTGCCCAGGACGATCAGTTCGTGGTCCTGCAGAGCCGCAAGCAGCAGGGAAGACTGGTCGAACATCCCAGCTTTCAGGTGCATGCGTGCTGGACTCCTCCTCATCATCGACTGGAGCAATGGCTGCTGCCCTTGGAGCTGGCTGCATTGGATCTTGATGTGTTGCACAGCCCCGACTTTATTCCCCCTTTCAGACGCAACTGCAAATCCGTAATCACGATCCATGATCTCAATTTTCTGCTCTATCCACACTTCCTTACCCCGGAGAGCGCCAGCTATTACGGCCAGATTGACCAGGCTGTCCGCAACTGTGACCACATCATTGCCGTATCGGACAGCACCAAGCGTGACATCATCCGATTGACAGGGGCGGCCGAGAGCAAGATCACGGTGGTCTACGAGGCCGCGAATCCCATCTATCGGCCCGTCAAGGACGAGCAGTTCCTGCGCCCGCTCAGATCCCGCCTTGGCATCAACTGTCCGTTCATTCTGTTCGTCAGCACGATTGAGCCCCGCAAGAACGTGCCCACGCTGCTAATGGCTTACAGGAAACTGCTGGATGGCTACCGTGCGGAGGCGGATCTGGTGCTGGGTGGTGAAAGAGGCTGGCTAGCGGACGAGGTCTATGCCCTGGTGGACAAGCTGAGACTGAGAGAACGAGTGCGCTTCTTGGGGCGGGTTGCTCCGGAGGACCTGTTGGGACTGTACAATGCGGCACGTCTGCTGGTTCATCCCGCGTTTTATGAAGGTTTTGGCCTGACGCCACTAGAGGCCATGGCTTGTGGCACGCCGGTCGTGGTGTCCAAGACCTCATCACTGCCAGAGGTAGTAGGGGATGCCGCCCTGCTCGTGGAACCTCAGGACGTAGATGGGATGACCGTGGCCATGTGGCGTCTGCTATCTGACGATGTCCTGCACGAGCAGATGGCCGAAAAGGGCTTGAAACGTGCCCGCCAGTTCAATTGGCGCAAGACGGCTTTGGAGACCCTGGACATCTACCATCGAGTAGCGTGAGCAACCTTATGGCAGCGCAGCCAGGTACGCACAAACGCATCCTTGTCCTCACGCCGCAGTTGCCCTATCCCCCACAGCAGGGCACCGCGATTCGTAACTACAACCTGATTGCACAGATCGCCAGGCAGCATGAAGTGCATTTGCTGTCGTTTCTCGACCCTTCTGGCTTTAGCAGCGACGTGGGCCCCTTGCGCGATCTGTGCAAGAGCGTGACCAGCGTGCCCGCTCCTACCCGCAGTACCTGGCGACGCCTGTTTAGCGTGCTCGCCTCTCCCTTGCCTGACATCGCACATCGTCTTGCCAGCCCAGACTTCCAGAAGGCATTTGAGGCCAAGCTCTCCGAGCTGTCGCCGGATGTGATCCAAATCGAAGGGCTTGAAATGGTGGGGTACGCATTGCGCTGCCAGCGCATCAAGAACGGCCCGCTGTTGGTCTTTGACGCGCACAACGCAGAGTACATGCTGCAGAAACGCATCTTCGAGACCGACGCCCAGCGGCCACGTCGCTGGGCCGGTGCTGTGTACTCGCTGATCCAGTGGCAGAAGCTAGTGCGCTACGAAACGACGGTTTGCCAGCGCATGCAACGCATCGTTGCCTGCTCGGAAGCGGATGCGAGGGCTATGCGGCGATTGGTTTCCACACTGCAGCCTATCATCGTACCCAACGGCGTTGACACGCACATCTGCCGGCCCGGCGCAGTGCCTCCTGCAGCACTCCACGGGCAAGCCTTGGTCTTTACAGGTAAGATGGATTTTCGACCAAACGTGGACGCGATGCTGTGGTTCTGCAGCCACGTGCTGCCGATCATTCGCGAACAGTGCCCAGAAGCGCACCTATACGTCGTGGGCAAGAACCCGCACCCGCGCCTGGCGCACCTGACCGAGATGACCGGAGTAACCCTCACGGGGTTTGTAGAGGACGTGCGACCCTACATCGCGGCAGCGGCTGTCTATGTGGCTCCTCTCCTGACTGGCGGCGGAACGAGGCTCAAGATCTTGGAAGCCATGGCCATGGGCAAGGCCATTGTGTCCACGACCCTGGGCTGTGAGGGCATCGCGGCCACATCCGGGCGGCAGATCGTGCTGGCCGACAGCCCGGCCGAGTTCGCCCAACAGGTGCTGGAACTGCTGCGGGCTCAACCAAAGCGCGAGGACCTCGGGCGCGCCGCACGCGCTTTCGTCGAACGGCATTTCGACTGGACCACTGTGGCAGCGCCGCTCCAGCGTGCGTATGAGCGCTAACCGCAAGCGCCTGCGGCTCGCCTTCCTGCGAGGCTTCGGCGCGCTGAGCGCGCCTTGGGTTTCGCGCCGGCCACCTGCCTTGCCCCCCAGGCCGCGCATCCTCCTGCTGCGCCCCGACCACATCGGCGATCTGCTCTTCGCCACGCCCGCTCTGCGCATGTTGCGCCAGAGCATGCCGGATGCGCATTTGGCGTGCATGCTGGGGCCCTGGGGCAGGGCCGTGCTGGAGAACAATCCGCATTTGGACGAGCTCGTCGTCTGCGAATTTCCCGGGTTCACACGCAAGCCCAAGTCCGCGGCTTGGGCCCCCTACCGCACGCTGCAGGCCTGGGCCGCGCGCCTGAGGCCTCAACGCTACGATCTCGCCATCGTGCTGCGCTCCGACCATTGGTGGGGAGCGCTGCTAGCCTACTTGGCGCGCATCCCACGCAGGCTGGGATATGACACTCCGGAGGCACGCCCCTTCCTGACACAGGCTTTGCCCTACACGAGCTTGCGCCACGAGGTACTGCAGAATCTGACCCTGGTTGAGTATGCGTCGCGGCAGATGGCAGATCAGCGTTACACGCACGATGAGGCCGCAGTCAACAAGGCGAGTGCGGCCGACGGCAACGGGTCACCACAGGTTCAATCGGTGTGGAGCGATGAGCTTTCCCTTGAATACGCCGTGACACAAGAGCACCAGCAACGCATCAGCAGCTATCTGAACTCCCATGGTATCACGACAGGTCGGCCCGTGGTCGCCATTCACGCGGGCGCAGGTGCGCCCGTCAAGATGTGGACGCCGGAGGGTTGGGCTGAGGTCGCCGACCAGCTTGCCGCGCGCTGGAACGCCCAGATCGTGCTCTCGGGAGGAGCGAACGAACTGGATCTGGCCTGGTCCATCAGCGCGCACATGCGCTCTGAACCCCTGGTGGCAGCCGGCCAGACCTCCTTGGGCGAGCTCGCAGCGCTCTTTCAACGCTGCCGGCTGGTGATGGGCCCGGATTGTGGGCCGCTGCATCTGGCGGTGGCCGTAGGCGCACCCACACTGCACTTGTATGGACCGGTGGACCCGCTCAAGTTTGGCCCTTGGGGTCCGCCCCGCCAGCACGTTGTTCTCACCTCAGGCCGCGCCTGCATCCCCTGCAATCGGCTGGACTGGACCATGCAGGAGCTGGCCGAGCACTCCTGTGTGCTGGAGATTCGGGTCCAAGCAGTGGCAGAGGCTGCGCACAGGTTGTTCGAGGGCAGCCAGGGCTAGGCACCCACTCGGGGGTGTGCCTGACTGGACAGCCTAAATCCACGCGTTCAACGCGGCGGCCACGGAATAGACGATGAGCAACTGTCCGGTCGCATAGCAGCACCAGATCGCGTCGTTCACACCCGGCCATACATGCCCCTGAATCACCCAGTTGCCCAGCAACATGTCAGAGGCAACAAAGAGCAGAGCGCCCAAAGCCAGGCCAAGATAGTGCGCATCCCCCAGAGCAAGCGCAAATGCCAGAGCCATTACAGCCCCAATCAGTAGCCCATACACCAGGCTGGCTACGTTGAGCACCCTGCTGCCACCAGGCGCACGTACATAGCGATACCACAGCACGAGGCTCGCCATGAGCGCCACAGCCAGCACGAGCAAGCGCCTGGGTTCCAGGAGAGGGCCAGTCTTGGTGCTGAGGTGCAACAGGGCGCAGAGGTAGAAGACGTGGCCAAGTCCGAACGTTCCCATGCCGAAGATCAGCCGATTGGGGGTGCGGAGCACGCGCGCCATGATCAGGTCGCCGACGAATCCTGCCGCCATACCACAGAGGATAAGGAGGGCGAACGTCTGCATGGCCGTTCCCCGCGCACCCCCCTGCCAGCCCAGCCAGGCTGCCAGCAAAAGGATGGCTGATAGGGACATGCGCAGAGGAAGCGGCAGACGACAGGTCTTGTCCGCGTTTGGCTTCCCGAAGGCCAGACCCCCAGCCAACAGGACAATCTCCAGCCCAAAGAGCACATACAAGAGACTTCTGAGTGGTTGCGCATAGGGCAATGGGAACATCGCGCACCTCGACCTAGAGCAAGCTACTGGGATCCACATCAACTCGCCAGCCCAGTGGTAAGGGCCAGCCACGCAACAGAACCGCTGGGTCAGAGCCGCGCAACACAATCTGCCATCGGTAGCGGCCGCGAATGCGGCCGACGAAACAGGGCGCAGGCCCAATCACATGCATATCGGGCAATCCCATTAGCGCGATACGGTCACGCAAGGTTTGTCCCAAAGCCAGGGACTCCCGTTCGCACCGGCGTGCGTCGCCATCCATGAACAAGAGCCGCAGTAGACGAGTGAACGGCGGATAGCCCTGCTGCCTCCGGAACTCGAGCTCCTGTCGGTAGAAACCTTCATAGTCGTGCTGGCTGGCCGCCTGGATGCTGTAGTGCTGTGGCGCGTAGGTCTGGATGATGACCTTGCCCCCCAAGATGCTGCGGCCTGCACGTCCTGCCACCTGCGTTAGCAGCTGAAACGTGCGTTCACTGGCGCGGAAATCGGGAAGTTGCAGCGTGGTGTCAGCGCTGACCACGCCCACCAGGGTGACCAAGGGCAGGTCCAGACTCTTCGCAACCATTTGCGTGCCGACCAACACGTCCGCCTCATGTCGCAAAAAGCGGTCCAGGATCTCCTCGTGGGCATCCTTGCCCCCAGTCACATCGCGGTCCCAGCGCAATACTCGGGCCCCCGGCAGCAGCTCATGCACCGCTTGCTCCACCGCCTGTGTGCCCGCACCAAAGAAGCGGATGCGCCTGCTGGAGCACTGTGGACAGACTTCAGGCAGCGCAACTCGACGATTGCAGTGGTGACATAGCAGGTACTGGACGTCGTCGTGATAGGTCAGAGATACGTTGCAGCGCGGGCAATGCATGACGTGTCCGCAGTCACGGCACATGACGAAGGAAGCGGAGCCACGCCGGTTGAGGAAGAGAATCGCCTGTTGGCTGGCGTCCAGAGCAGCCTGGAGGCCCCGCTGGAGAGCGCGACTGAACATGCTGCGGTTACCTGCACGCAGCTCCGCACGCAGGTCCACCACCTCCACTGGCGGCATTTCCATATAGCGTGCATCCTCAAAGCCCGGCCCGAAGGCCTTGACCTGCAGGGGCTGCTGCTCTAGGCCCAGCTCAGCCGTTTGCTGCTCAAGGCTGCGCTGATGGCCCATGATGCGCTGCGGTAGGCGCAGCAGGGCGTATTGTCCGCGTTCGGCACGGTAGTATGTGCCTATGTCAGGGGTGGCGCTGCCCAGGATCACCACGGCCCCGGTCAGATCCGCCAGCTTGACCGCTACCTCACGCGTGTGGTAGAAGGGTGGCGCGTCTGGCTGCTTGTAGGTCCACTCGTGTTCCTCATCCAATACAATCAGCCGCAGGCGTGGCAGCGGCGCGAAGATCGCAGAGCGGGGACCGATGACTACATCCGCGAGACCGTCTCGAATGCGGCGCCACTCGTCATAGCGCTCACCTTCGCTCAGCCTGCTGTGCAGCACAGCCAGACGCTGCGGAAAACGAGCAGCAAAGCGCCGGATCGTCTGGGGCGTCAGCGAAATCTCGGGCACCAGCACGATGCCTTGCCCGCCACGCCTCAGCACCTCTGCCAAAGCGCGTAGATAGATTTCGGTCTTGCCGCTGCCGGTCACGCCGTGGATCAGAAAAACCTGGTTGCGAGCGGACTCCAAGGCGGGGGCAAGAGATCGCCAGGCAGCCTCCTGGTCCGTCGTGAACTTGGGCGGTTCAGTGGTCACAAACTGCCGGCCCGCCAAGGGATCGCGCCGCACCTCACGCTGGTCGATGCTCAGCAGCCCACGTCGTGCCAGATTGTCCACGACCGTGCGGGTCACGCCGACTTGCTTGCACACTTCCGAGAGTGGCACTTCCAGGGCAGCTTGCCCGCTGCTCTGCTGGCACAAGTATGAAAGCACCGCCCGCTGTTTGGGCGCCCTCGACAGTGCCGCCAGAGACTCATGTTCCGCCCGCGCTGCCAGACGCACGACTGCCTCAGTCTTGGGCCTGACCTGAGGTCCACGCACTCGAATCTCGCGAAGTACCCAACCCTTGCGGATCATCTGCCCCAGCATCCGTCCAAGACCGCTCCTATGAATGCGGCGCTCCAATTCCTTGGCCGACATGGGGCCCTTTTCGCGCAACAGGGCCAAGATGCGGTATTCCTGTTCGCTTGGCGAAACGGCTGCTTCTCCCAGGCGCAGCATCGTCTCTGCCTGCCAACTGATACCTGACGGGAACATGCTCCAGACAGCACTGTGCAATGGTGCATGGTAGTACTGAGCCAGCCACAGCGCTAGCTCGATCTGATAGGGGGTGAGAACCGGCTGTGGATCGATGATGCCCAGAATGTCGCGGGTCATCTCCACTGGGGCAGAACTGGCGGTAGACAGCACGATGCCAGGCATCTGGCGCGGGCCGAAAGGAACCCATACCAGCAAGCCTGGAACCACGCTATTCTGCCAGTGAGCAGGAATCGAGTAGTGGAAGGTCTGAGCCAGCTCGGGACGCGCGGCGCCGTCCACCAAGCTGGGCAGAGTGGGCCGCGTGCTGCGCCCGAGCGCTGAGTGCACCACGACTTCGGCAAATCGGGCGATGGAACTCAAGACCGGCCTCGCCTATCCACCCGGCTGGGGCGAATCAGGAGCGCAAGAAGGCGGCCGCACCGTAACCAACCACCTCTCCATGATCGCCAGTCACATCCCCCGAATTCATGTACTTGAGTACGACGGCGCGGTCGGCTCCCAGCGCACGCGCCGCGACCATGACGGCGCTGACCGGGCCACCACCGCAAGCTTCGGCTTCCTGATTGGCGAGGAGCGCAGCCAGGCCCTCTGGGTCAAAGGCCGCGATGCGGTCCAGTACCAGCCTGTCCAGACGAACTGCTTCTGAGTAGCGATGAAAATGCGACAGATCCGTGCTGGCGACCAGCAGCACCCTCTCTTTCCCAACCGCCTCCGCCACCGCCTTCCCTAGCTCCAGGGCCGATTCCCAGTCCTGCTCGCCCATCATGATGGGGGTCAATGCGAACTCGCCAAGCATGTGCTGTAGGAAAGGCAATTGTATCTCCAGCGAGTGCTCCATGTCCTGGGAGACACGGTTGAGTCTGACCCGGCCTTCGATGGCCTGTACCAGCTCAGCATCGAGAGGCACACTGCCCAAGGGCGTTTCGTAGGCAGCCTTGTCAGTGACTGCGAAACGACCGGGATACATGCGATGCACTGGCGAAACGATCAACACTCTGGAGAAGGGCTGGCCAGCCAAGAGGGCGTAGGCGTAGGCAGCCACCTGCCCGGAATAGACGTAGCCAGCGTGCGGGGCCACCAAGCCCACCAGATCGCCCGCAGGCGCCTGCCCCGCGACCTTGTCCAAGAAGCCTTGAATCGCGGAACGCAACTGCTTGGGATCGCCCGGATACCAGGAACCAGCAATGACAGAATGGCGGATGCCTTTGCCTGCCGTCGGCATATCCCTCCTCCCTTCCACTAAAGACGGATCGTGCGCTGCCTGGTGCGGCATTTCTCGGCAGTGATGATCGCCGCAATCTGTTCCACCGCACGCTCCAACTGGTTCTCGCGATTCACAACCACATAGTCGAACTCGAGCATGCACCGCATTTCTTCGCGCAGGGTTTCCATGCGGCGCTGCAGGCTCTCGGATGACTCGGTCTTGCGAGCCCGCAAGCGGCCAAGCAGCTCCTCTTCGGAACCGGCGATCAAGAAGATCAGTACGGCATCTGGAACTAGGCGCCGCACCGTGGCCGCGCCTTGCACATCGAGGCGCATCACCACGTCTTGACCGCTGGCCAGGGCACGCCGAACCTGTTCTTTGGGAATGCCTTTGTATTCCCCATAGACCAGGGCATGCTCCATAAGTTCTCCCCGGTGTATCAGGTCTTCAAAGTCCTCCCTGGAGAGAAAGAAGTAATCGATGCCGTGTCGTTCCCCTTGCCGCGGGGGCCTGGTAGTTGCCGTGACCACAAAGCAGAACGGGAAGTTCAAAGCCTGCATGCGGCGGACCACTGCATCTTTGCCGACGCCCGATGGCCCAGAGATGACTACGAGCAATGGATTAGGGCGCTCGACAAACGGCTTGAGGTCCAAGGCTGCTTCGTGCTCCCCCTGCAATTCCGCCTGCTCATTGTAGGCCGCATACAACATCGAGCATACTCCTCGAGGGTGCATCCACTCGCGAGACCGCCCCAAGCGGGTCACAACGCTTGAGAGAGAGGGAGAGATGCAGTATAATCTGGCACACACCGGCCCATTCCGGGCCAGTCCCGAAGATTGAAAGGTTCGTATGCCGATCTACGAGTACCGCTGTCTCAAATGTCGACGCCGGGTAAGCATGCTAGTACGCGGCTTTGCCAGCTTGGAGTCAGCCAGACCAGTTTGTCCTCACTGTGGGTCTGACCAGCTCCTGCGCCTGGTGTCACGCGTGAGCGTATTGAAATCGGAAGAGGCGCGCCTGGATTCGCTCTCGGACAGTTCCGCGCTGGGTGACCTGGATGAGAATGATCCGCGCAGCATCGCTCGCTACATGAAGAAGATGTCGAGTGAAGTGGGCGAGGACATGGGCGACGAGTTCCACGAAGTGGTGGATCGCCTGGAGGCTGGACAATCCCCCGAAGACGTGGAAGCCGACATGCCCGACCTCGGCTCTGGTCCTTCCGAGGGCTTCTAAAAGCGCTCGGCACGTTCCACATCCAGCACAAAGACGATGGCACCGCCCACTTGAACCTCCACCGGCCGCGGGATGTACAGTTCACCCGCCTCGGCGACTGGCGGCAGTGGGCTCACGAGCTGAGTGCGCGCATGGCAGTTCTCGCGAATGATGGCGAGCACTCCATCGAGTTGGTCCACTTCCGTACCGATCAGGATGGTAGCATTGCCTTCCCGCAGGAACCCCCCGGTAGTGCTGATGCGCGTGGAGCGAGCACCCTTTTGCTGCAAAACCCTCACCAATGCGTCGGCGTCGTCACTGTGTACGATAGCGATGACGAGTTTCATTTCCGCCGGTCTCCTTTCCTGATCGCCTGTTGCCAGCCAAGAGTCCTTGCGAGTACCGAGATTCGCAATCCGCACGTCCCGGTCAGAAAGCAGGCAACTATGCTTGACTCGACCCCTCTACCAAGAAACGCTCCACTTTCACCCAAATGCAAGCTTGAATGTCGGCAATGGAACGGCTCGCATCCAGGATGAACCATCTGTACGGTTCCTCCGCAGCCATCTGCAGGTAGCCGGATCGTACTCGACGGTAGAACTCGAGCTCCTGCTGGTCCATGCGATTCCATTCACCGCTGCCTGTCTGCGAACTACGCTGCCGGCGTCGCAGGCCTTCTTGTGTGTCGATATCCAGATACACGATCAAATCCGGCCGCAATCCCCCCGTGGCAAAATCAGTAATAGTTCGCAATACCTGCAAGTCCAGGCCGCGCCCATACCCCTGGTAGGCGAGCGTAGACTCGGCATAGCGATCGCACAATACGGTCACACCTGCCATCAAAGCGGGACGGATGGTCTGCCCCACAAGCTGTGCACGCGACGCACTGTAGAGCAAAAGCTCTGCGTTTGGCAGCATGCTCGCGTTGCGTGTATCGTGAAGGACTTGACGGATTTGGTCGCCGATCTCCGTGCCGCCCGGCTCACGTACGAGCAATGCCCGGCATCCTTTGCGGCGCAGTGCATCGTACAGAAGCTGAATCTGCGTAGTCTTGCCACTGCCGTCGGGCCCTTCGAAAGTGATAAAACGAGCAGGTGCGTTCATTGGTTCTGGTGGATGCGCACGCGGCGATGCGGTTCCTTACCCCTGCTGTAGGAAGCAAGATCGGCTGCGCGGGCCATCTCATGCTGTCGACGACGAACATAGGCGTCCTGCGGTGCCAGTTCAACCGAAGCGCGTTCCCCGCTGAGAACCCTGTCAATTGCCTCCTGGGTCTCTTGAATGGCCATGCTAAAGGGCTCTTCCTCGGCAGGCTCGAGGTGATAGATGTCCGCCAGACAGTGCTCCATTTGCGTCACGGTATTGCTGCGCAGCACGTATATCGACATCCCAGCACGCTCGGCATCTGCGACTGACTGGGGTCGTTTGCGATAGTAGCTCTTGGAGGTCATGAGCACATCAGCCTCGCCAATGCTGCTCACCACCATCACTGGCACGTTGAGAGAGCGGGCAGCTTGTCTCAAGCGGTTCTGACTAACCCCATAAGGAAAAACACGCAAGACACTGAGCTGCTTGTCGTGCGAGCGCTCCGACACGCGCAGCGGTGAAAGCCAGGTCTCATCGCCCGATGACCTGCCCCTCTCTCCTGCCATCGGCATGGTTGTAGGGCGTGCCAGCGCCTGTTCCGTGTGTATCTCCCCACTTTCGTCACGATAGCGCAACTCGGGCAGGGAAGTGCGGCCACGCAGGATGGCGTCCACGGCATCTGCGACTTCGTGCCGCACGGCCAGGCGGTCCCAGTCCTGGATCTCGACGATCACTTCGAACGTGGGAGGCGCTTTGCGTTCCAGAACGGACTTTTGCGTGCCCCGCCTGCGAGCCTCCTCGTCGCTGAGCGTCACAGTCTGAATGCCGCCCACCAGGTCGCACAGAGTGGGGTTCATCATCAGATTGTCCAGCGTGTTGCCATGCGCCGTCGCCACCAACTGCACACCGCGTTCAGCAATGGTGCGCGCAGCAGCGGCCTCCAGCTCGGTGCCGATCTCGTCGATTACGATGACCTCTGGCATGTGGTTTTCGACCGCCTCGATCATCACCGCGTGTTGCATAGCAGGCGTTGTCACCTGCATGCGGCGGGCCCGGCCGATGGCCGGATGGGGAATGTCGCCATCGCCGCCGATCTCGTTCGACGTGTCCACGATGATCACACGCTTCTTCTCGGCCAGTACACGCGCGACTTCGCGCAACATCGTAGTCTTGCCCACGCCGGGTCGCCCCAAATACATAATGCTCTTGCCCGATTCCACGATGTCGCGAATGATGTCGATCGTGCCGTACACAGCTCGCCCCACGCGACAGGTAAGGCCTACAATGCGCGCCTTGCGATTGCGAATGGCCGATATGCGGTGCAGCGTGCGTTCGATGCCAGCACGATTGTCATCTCCAAAGTCGCCGATGCGGCTCACCACATAATCAATCTCTGCCTGGGTCACTTCCTGCTCACTGAGCTCGATTTCGCCGTCCACGAAACGCGCCTCGGGGCGGCGACCCAGGTCCAGGATAATCTCCAGCAGGTCCTCGCTGCGGTCTGCTGCTTGCAGGGCAGCAGCGAGCGGCGGCGGGAGCACCGCCACCAATGCCTCCAAGTCATCCGTGATCTCTAGCTTGGTCAACTACGGTACCTCACTACAAGTATGAACCAGATAAGCAGACCACAAGGCGCCCATTGCTAGCGCTCACAGCAGCGGCTGCGCGAGACCGTGCGTGCTATCTCCGCCCTCGGCTCGAGCGCGTGCCTCAAATTGCGCACGGGTTCCTTGACCCGCACCGTGGTATGCTTGACCATCAGGGCATAGTTCTCCAGGGGCAGAAAGCCTCGCTCCCCCAGGAGTCCGCGGATGCCGCCTTGATACTCTCGCACAACCAGGTAAAGCGGCCAAGCCTTCCTGTCGCCCGCCACAGCCAGAGCATGAGACAACATCTCTGCAGTGGCGCCTTGCACGTCAGGATGCACAATCATCCGCAACCACGATCCGCGCGCTACAATAGCCATGCACATGCAGGCCGCTATCTCTCCAGTGCTGCTGTACAAAGCGTAGCACTGCTCAGCGTTAGGCACCAGCATCGCAAATGGCTCATCGTGCGCCCGAGGCTCATCGGATTCCTCCACCTGCAGCACCAGTCTCGGCGTGAGCTTGTAGTACAACCGCTGCACGTCCCATCCATCCTCACGCTGCAGCGGGCGCAGATTGGAGCTCAGAGCACCGGCTGCGCCCGGCGCAGAGCACACGAATACCTGCTCATGTGTGTAGACGGCGAAGCTGGCCTGTCGAAACACATCCTCTGCTGAGCTCTCGGCCGGTAACCGAGCTAACAGGCGTTGCACGCCTTTCTCCCCAGCAGCGATGCACAGGTGGAGCAACAGCCGATACCAGATGGTTGCTGTATCCTCCCGCGAGATGCCAGGGCTCTCGGGTAAGCTCTCCAGAGCCGGGGCCATGCGCGAAATCGTCCACGTTGGGGTGGCACCATGCGCCTGAGCTTGAGCGTAACCGCGCAATGTTGTCTGGTGATCGGGAGCCTGCAACACATAGGTGAACACGCCTGAACGAGCGCCCAGAAGATATCCACGTAGAGCCGTTGCCAAGGGCGTAGCCGGCTCCTGCAGCAAGCTGTGCAGGTCGGTCACCGTACCATCACTGGGCAAGTTCCGCACCAGCGCGATATGGCGCAGCCCAAATGGAGTGATCACCACTCACCTCGACTGCAGCGCAAACGTCTCGCTCATCCTGCAAAATGCCGCCCATAAGGCTTCGGCATCTATGCGAGCCCCGGGCCAGCTAGACTCAAGAAGAAGCGGTGAAAACGAGTGTCTTCGCCTAGCTCGGGGTGGAAAGCCGTGACCAGCATGTTGCCCTGACGCGCAGCCACGATCGGCCCATCGGGCAACCTGGCAAGCACCTCCACCCCATTGCCAGCGCTCTCAATGTAGGGCGCCCGAATGAAGATGGCTCGAAATGGCCGCCCGTGCTCCTCTGCCGCGCTCACAGCATCCAGCGTTGGAATGCTCACGTCAGCCTCAAAGCTGTCCACCTGACGTCCGAAGGCGTTGCGTCTGACGGCAATGTCCATCACCGCGATCAAGGGCTGCTGCTTGCCCACATCCTTGGCGAGCAGAATCATGCCGGCACAGGTGCCCCAGACCGGGATTCCGGACTGGGTCATGTTCCGTATCGGCTCCACCAGCCCAAAAGTCACTGCCAGCTTCCCAATGGTCGTGCTCTCTCCGCCTGGCATGATCAGCCAGTTCAGGCCCTGCAAGTGCTCAGGGAGGCGCACTTCCACAGCCTCGACGCCCAGAGTGCGCAGGATGTGCACATGCTCGACAAAGGCGCCCTGCAGAGCGAGAACGCCGCAGCGCTTCATCCTACCATCCCCGCCCCGCCAGCCGCTCTGCCTCAGGAATGGCGGCAATCTCCAACCCAGGCATGGCCTCGCCCAGCCCCTTGGACACCTCGGCAATGATCTTGGGATCCCTGAAGTGGGTGGTGGCCTCCACAATCGCCTTGGCGCGACGTGCTGGGTCTCCAGACTTGAAAATCCCCGAACCGACAAACACGCCATCCACACCCAACTGCATCATCAGTGCAGCATCGGCCGGAGTGGCGATGCCGCCTGCGGCAAAGTTGACCACCGGAAGCTTGCCCAGTTGCGCCACCTGCACCACGAGCTCGTAGGGAGCGCCCATCTCTTTGGCTTCGTGCATCAACTCCTCGGGAGCCATGTTCTGCAAGCGTCGGATGGCGCCCAGCACGGTGCGGGCGTGGCGCACCGCTTCCACCACATTGCCGGTGCCTGCCTCTCCCTTGGTGCGAATCATGGCAGCGCCCTCACCGATACGGCGCAGCGCTTCTCCCAGGTTGCGGCAGCCACACACGAAAGGCACCTTGAATAGGTGCTTGTCGATGTGATGCTCCTCGTCGGCCGGAGTGAGCACTTCGCTCTCGTCAATGTAGTCTACGCCCAGCGCTTCGAGCACCTGCGCTTCCACGAAATGGCCAATGCGGCACTTTGCCATGACCGGAATCGTGACGGCATCCATGATGCGTTGAATCAGTTCGGGGTCGCTCATGCGCGCCACGCCACCGTGCGCCCGGATATCGGCGGGCACGCGCTCGAGTGCCATTACCGCGCAGGCACCCGCCTCTTCCGCGATCTTGGCGTGATCGGGCGTCACCACATCCATGATTACGCCGCCCTTGAGCATCTGGGCCAGTCCTGCTTTAACCTTGAAAGTTCCTTTGTCTACCGCCACAGTACACTCCCTCCCGTGTACCTCATGTTATGAACGCGCAATAACGTTCAGCCAAGATTGTACTGCGATTCCTGCCTCCTGGCAAGTAAGCCGCGATTTGACATCCAGAACATATGTTCGTATACTTGCAGCCGGGGCTGGTCTTCGTGTACCTTGACTGCCCGGCTTGGCGCAGTTGACCATATCACTCTGGACCGCCATCCAACCCACTGCCGAGGTGTCCCAATGGACCGACAGGAGAAGATGAAGCTCCTCGCACGTGCGGCACAATACGACCTCTGCGCTGCCTGTGGCACATCTTCCTCCCGCGTACGCGATGAGATCGGTCAGTGGTTGTACCCTGCGGTACTCCCAGATGGCAGGCACGTTTCCCTTCTCAAGGTACTGCAGTCCAATCTGTGTGAGAACGATTGCTTCTACTGTGCCAACCGGCGCTCACGCGATGCTCGCCGCGGAGAATTCGGACCGGATGAGCTCGCCGCCGCCTTTGATGAATTGGCCAGGCGTGGCAGAGCCCAGGGCCTGTTCCTCAGCTCGGCAGTGTGTGGCAGTGTGGATCGCAGCATGGATCGCATGATCGCCACCGTGGAGCTGGTGCGCTTCAAGTACCAGTTCCACGGCTACGTCCATCTCAAGCTCTTGCCAGGCTGCGACCAGGCCGCCGTTGAACGTGCAGTACAACTCGCAGATCGCGTCTCAGTAAACTTGGAGGCCCCCAATCCAGAACGCCTACACAGGCTGAGCGATGCCAAGGGATTTGAAACGGACCTGATGCAACCCATGCGCTGGGCACAGCGATTGCGCAATGGAGGGCTGGGGGCCAGGTCTGGAATCACGACCCAGTTTGTCGTAGGCGCGGCAGGGGAATCGGACCGGGAAATCCTGAGCACCGTGGATCACTTGTACCGCAGATTGGGCCTGGGACGTGCCTACTTCAGTGCCTTCCAGCCAATAGTCCATACGCCCTTGGAACATCTCCCTGCCACCCCGCCCCTGCGTGAGCATCGGCTGTACCAGGGCGATTTCCTGCTGCGTCAGTACGGCTTTGTATTGGAGGATCTGGTCTTTGGCGACAACGGGGGCCTGCCCTGCGAGTGCGATCCGAAGCTGGCTTGGGCTCGCGCGCATCCGGAGTTCTTCCCGCTCGAGGTCAACCGTGCCAGTCGAGAGCAACTGCTACGAGTGCCTGGCATCGGTCCGAAATCCACGGTGCGGATTCTTCACAGCCGCAGGCAAAGCAGGATTCGGCGCATCGAGGACTTGCGGGCTGCCGGCATTGTGGTTGCACGGGCGGCTGCTTTTGTCCTTTTGGACGGGCAGCGCCCGCCACAGCAACTGACGCTGTGCTAGGCGCGAAGGTTCAGTCCTTCTCCTGCTCGGCTCCCTCGTCGGGGAGATGATGAGACTCAACATCGAGGTAGCCGGAGACGTGGGGTGAAGTTGGCGCATCCTTTTCTACTACTCGATAGTCTCCTTTGACAGATGACATCTCTGCCAGATGCCGCCTCACGACATCGGCAGGAGACAGGCTCACGAACCAGTTCAGGCTTAATAGCAGAATGCCTAGATCGTCCACTTGACCCAGCACAGGCAGCATGTCAGGGCTGATGTCAACGGGCAAGAGGATGTAGGCGATGGCCGCCGCAGGGATCAGTTTGGTCCAGAATGGCACCAGCGGGTCGCGTAGCAGTCGCCACGACAAGCGCAGCTTCTTCACCTGGGCAGCGAGCCAGTTGGCATCGCTTGAAGGCGGAGTCTGTGGTTGTGTCATGCCAATTCCCCCCTGGGCTGATTATACACGCGTCGTGGGGCTATCAGCAAGCAGCCCGTGCTGGCTGAAGGCTTCAGCATCTTCGAAGGGGGCTTTGCCAGGCACAGCCTCCCGCGCTATAATCGGCTCGTCATGCTGCCGCGAGAATGTACTGCCAAGTTCACAACGATCAGGCTACTTGCCATATGCGCTTTGATTGCCAGTTGTGCGGCCAATTGCGCGTCCCCGACGCCAACTACATCCCTACCTAGCCCTACTCCTGCAGTCACGGCCGAATCCTCGCCTACTCCACGCCCGCTGAGCATGGCCGATCTGATGGATAGCGAAGTGCATGTGTGGCACTCCCTGACGGGCCCCAAGGAATCTGTGTTGCTCAGCCTGGCCTCCAGGTTCGAGGCCGAGAGCTACCCAAGAATTCGCCTGCGCGTGGAGTTCCATGACCCGGTGGCGAAAGAAGCCCTGGTGGCTATGGAGGCTGGCCATCCGCCCGACGTCATCATTGCGTCCGCAGATGAATTGGCGGAATGCCTGCAACGCGATGCAGTCGTTCCACTGCGCAGCTACGTCACGGACCCAACCCACGGCCTGAGCACTGCCGAGCAGGCCGACCTGTGGCCAATCGCTTTGCACGCTACATCGGTAGTTTCGCGAACGGGTCAGATCTACGGCCTGCTGCTTGATTGCCAGGCCACCGTTATGTTCTACAATACAAGTTGGCTCAAGAAGCTCAAGATCTCGGCAACGCCCCAAAGCTGGGAGGAGTTCGGCACTGCCTGTACCGCGGCAAAGGATCGCAAGGCCGGCACGGCAGGTTGCGCCTTCTTTCCGGATGGACCTGTGCTCGTGAACTGGATTCTCGGCCTGGGCGGATCACTAGTGGATGCTGAGCGCCAAGCGAGCGCTCTGGACAGTGCCGAGGCGATCACAGCGCTCTCCCTACTGCGCAACTACGCCGGAGAGGAATGCCTCTACTGCGTATCACAGCCTGGCGCCAATCGCGAGGACTTGAGCTCGCAGGAGGTCCTATTCGCTTTTGGGTCCACGCACGAATTGGCAGCCTATTCCGCGGCCATCATGAACGCCAAGACCCAGAAACCGCGCTTTGACTGGTCGGTTGCCCCCATGCCACATCTTGCAGGCCAGTCCACTGTGACTGTGCAAGGCTCGCTCCTCAGCGTGCTGCGCACTTCACCTCGCCAGCAGCTGGCGGCCTGGATGTTCCTGAAGTGGCTCCTGCGACCTGAGAACGATGCCCAGTGGGCGCTAGCAACTGGTGCCCTGCCGTTGCGGCTGTCCAGCAGGAATTTGCCTGAGATGCAAGCATACTTGGAGCAGAATCCGCAGTACGCCGCAGCGTGTGAGCTTCTGGCCCATGCCCAGCCTGAACCGCTGCTGCCCAACTGGTCGCAGATCCGCTCGCTGTTGGCGGATACGGCAGCCAGCATCTGTTCAGGCAGTGCGGAGCCTGCGGATGCCCTGGCCGCTGCCCAAAGCGCGGCTGACAGGTTGGCTATGCAATGAAGTCCCATTCCTTGGATGCCCGGCAGGCCACCCGAAGTAGGATGGCCCTCATCTGGGCTTTGCTGGTAGCCTTGCTAGCAAGTGCTTGCCAAGCTGAGCCAGTGCCCACGCCTTCCATCGCCGCTATGCCTCCCGCGAGCGCCAGCCCGACCAGCATGGGCAAGACAGGGCTTGTATTGGTGGCCTTGGACGGGGCGCGCTCCGATTGGATTACGGGCCAGTTGCAGGGCGGCACAATGCCAAATCTGGCTGCTCTGGCGAAACGTGGCGTTCTGGTGAATCAACTCCAGCCTGTGAATCCGGCGGTGACGGCAAGTACTTACGTCTCCCTCAGCACGGGCACGTATCCGAACCAAAGCGGCGTGGTAGCCGACAGATACCACACGCAACAGGGCACGTTCCGCGAGCTTGCTGCACCGCTTGCCGAGGCCGAGCCGGTCTGGCGCGCAGCGATGCGCAACGGCGCCAAGACCGCAACAGTATTCTGGCCAGGTGCGATGCCAGACTCGCATGACACGGCCGCAGACTGCATGGTCACCTGTGCGTCGAGCGACGCCCCACCGGCTCAGCACATGCTCCTACTCCAGGACGCGCAGGGTTGGCAGACCCCCCCGCAATCGTTCAGCCCCTTGCGCGAGGGCGCGCTGCGCATCGTGAGCCGCGCGGGAAGCGCTGTGGCCACTTTCCACACGCTGATGGCGGACACTAGTGACGATGGCGCGGAGAACTATGATCTACTGATGCTGGCCAACGACAAAGCTTCCGCCAACGGGCGTACGGAACTGCGCCTGGGCAAGTGGGCACCCCTCACCATCAGCCCGCGCCTGCAGAGCGGAGCGTACCTGTGTCTGACGGCATGCAACGCGGTCAGCGCAACGCTGTATTCGAGTCAGGTCAGCTACATCCACGCTCGCCCGGCTGACCTGATAGATCTGCTGTATGAGAAGCTGGGCTTCCCGCCGCCCGTCCCTGATTTCGAGGCGTTGCGCGCTGGCTGGCTCTCTCCTCAGCAGTACCTGGAAATGGTAGAACTCCGAGCCAACTGGATGACGGACGCTGTCCTTCAGGTCTACGCATTCACCCATCCAGACCTGCTGCTGACCGCACAGACCGTGATCGCCGATTGCTCGCGGGCCTTCCTGTTGACAGACGAGCGACAAGCTGGATATACTGCAGAGGAGGCAGCGAAAGACGCCGCCTACCTGCAGCAGGCGTACGGGATAGTGGATGCGAATCTTGGCCGCTTGCTGGAAGCCAGGGGCCTGCCGGACTCCACCATGGTGGTACTATCCGGACAGGGCTTGATGGCGGTGCACACCAACGTGTACGTAAACACCATCCTCAAGAATGCGGGGCTGCTGCAACTCCGGACAGTTGATGGAGTGGAGCAGATCGACGAGGCCAAAAGCAAAGCCTTGGCATTTGCTTCCGAGGGTATCGCCCACATCTACATCAACCTGCAGGGCAAGGAAAGACCTGGCCTGGTAAGCCCAGAAGACTTTGCCAAGGTGCAGCAGCAGGTTATCGAGGCACTGCAGGAAACTCAAGGGGACGACGGGCTGCCTGTGTTTGCGCGCGTCCTCAAACGTGAGGAATTGAAGGCCGCGCGCCTGGACTCTGCCAATTCAGGCGACGTGTTCGTTCAGGCTGCACCAGGCTATCTTATCTCGGATGAGCTGGGCTTGAAGAAACCCATGGCGTCAGCAACACAACGCGCCTCGGGTGGCTTTGACGCCAGTTTGGCTGAGATGCAAGGGTTCCTTGTGGCAGCGGGTGACGGGATCCTCGCGGGCGTGGGCTTGCCATCGTTGCACGTCACCGACGTGGTCTCGATGATCGGACGGGTACTTCGGTTGCGACCTCAGAGCACAGGCACCAGTCAAGCCATTGAGGAAATCTGGCGCTAAACAGAAGGAGGCCCGCCACCACCGCGGGGCTCCTTCCCTGAGGCCGTGATACTATTCTGCCTTGTAGGTCACCTCATACTCGGGAGGTACAACTTCCACCCAGGTTTGCCCTGGCCGCAAGGGCACGGCTGACCCATCCGGGTAGAGGTACTTGACGAAATCCTCTTTGTTTGGCCTGACCCACTTGGCCTCGATCATGAGGCCGTCGCGGAAGATCTGCGCCCGCCCCTCTCCAGTGACGGTGATGTCAAACGTGTGCATACCGTTCGCATCGGTCACTTCCTGCTGCTCATACCTGGCATAGTGGATGATCACATTGGCAGCGGCAAGTTGCTGACCATTGATACGGTCCGTGTGCGGCTCTTCACGCACAAAGCGCTTGTACAGATGCTGTTCTGCGTCGTAGCGGTACTCGACCACGTAGCGCTTGGGCCAGGGGATGTGGACGTAGGTCGCTGGCGCGCCAGCAGCAATGCTCTCAGAGAAGGTGAAGCCATCCAGGTGAACGGCCTTCTCTTTGCCCTTCTGCACCAGATAGTCGTGAATCTTCTTTGGGTAAGTTGCCACATGCCCCATCCACTTAAAGTCCTTCCAGGCATCGGTAGGCTCGGGGGGAATCGATGCGTAGAACTTGGTGTAGCTCGCATCGTGAAAGTACTGGTCGAGGTCGGTGAGGGTCGTTTGCGAGATTAGCCAACGCACCTGGTCATTTGCTCCTGAATGCACCAAGGCGCCATCAAACATGTAGCCAAGCTGAATGGTCAGCAGCCGCGCACTGCGCACCGGACGCAAGACCTCGGGATCCCTGCTCCAAATCACGGCAGTGAAACGTGTGCCTGTGAATTCCTCAATGGCCTCCTCGAACACCATATCAGCCTGCGAGAGGCCCGATTGCGGCCGTATCTCGGGGTCGTTTCCGATGCGCACCAGGAGGGGTCGGCGCTGGAGCAGGGCCGTGTCCGTCACGGTCTGCCCAGTCAGCGGGTTCCAGTACGGGTTGACGGTCGGCGTGGGCGAAGGCACCGTGGTCGCAGTCGGTTTTGGAGTTGCGGTTGGCATTTGTGTCGGCGTTTCCAGAGGGACGGTGAAGGTCGGCTTGGGTGTGCGCGTGGACGATATGCTTGTAGGCCCGCTACCCGAGCTACACGCAGTTAGAAGAGCGGTGCTCAGCCAAAGCACCGAAAGCGCGAACAGCGCTGATCTCCTGCCAGAACCAGCGGCATCAAGAATGGTCTTCATGGTCTGTGCTACTGCCTCCCCGTAGTCAGTTGAACGGCATTATATCGCATTCGTAAGGCGCGCTCAAAGCCGTGCCCAGCGTCTTGGGCTGTGTGCACCCAGCTATCCCACCACCTGGCGAAAGACGCGCATCAAGTTGCCACCCAGGATCTTGCGCACGTCCCGCTCGGCGTACCCACGACGTAAGAGACCGTCCGTGATCGCTGGAAAACGGCTCGCGTCCTCCAACCCTGTTGGCGGTGGCGGGCCAAAGCCGTCGAAATCGGACCCGAGTCCCACATGCTCGACGCCTGCCACCTGCACGATGTGATCTATGTGATCCAGCAAGTTGTCCAGGCTGGCCCCCTTGCCACCCTCGACGAGGAACGCTGGCACGAACGTCACGCCCACGACACCGTCCTTGGCAGCCAGCGCCTTCAACTGCTCATCGGTAAGGTTGCGAACGTAGGGACACAGGGCATGGGCGTTGCTGTGCGATGCGATCACGGGTTGAGTGCTGATCTCAAGAACGTCTCGCACTCCTGCCGCCGACAAGTGCGAGATGTCGATCAGAACTCCCAGCCGGTTGCATTCCTGCACCAGTTCCACCCCAAAGCGGGTCAGGCCCCCGCCGGTACGTGATTCATATGCGCCGTCGGCAGCCTGGTTGCGCCTGCTCCACGTCACCGTCACCAGGCGCAAGCCTAGCCGATAGAACATGCGCAGCAGCGATAGGTCTCCTTCAAGTGACTCGGCGCCTTCGATGCCAACCACAGCCGCAACGCGGCCTGTCCTCTTGGCTAGCTCAATGTCCTCCGCTTTGGTCGCCAGAAGCAGGGACGTGGGGTTATCCGCCAGTTCACGCTGCAGGGCGTCCAACACTCGCAGAGTCTGTTTGGCCGCGCCAGCCGGCAGGAATCCATCCTCGATGAAGATGGCAAACACCTGCGCCGTCACGCCACCTTGGCGCAGGCGCGGAAGGTCGACGTGCCCCTTCTTGGAGCGCTTGCCCAGGGTACGTTTCCCTTCGAGAACCTCGAGCAGCGTGTCGCAGTGCCCATCAAAGATGATACTGTCGCGATGCAACTTGGCAGCGTCCAAGATTCCTCCTATGCGCCGAGCAACTTGGGAGCAGACCCCAAGGCAGGATTATGCTTCAGACGGGCAGATTCCTC
>CAYZKS010000031.1:0-26092 GCA_964478725.1 uncultured Anaerolineales bacterium | reverse complement strand
GCCGGAGTCCATCGTTCATCTACGACGATGTGCTGGACGGCCTTCTCCCAGGCATTGGAGATTGCCTGTGCAAAAGGCCCCTCAATCCGACCAACGGGAGTCAGTTCGATGCGCACGTCACACCTCCTGGTTCAGCAACCTTCCCGAAGGGCTGCGCTAGGAATGTGACGCTCGCCAGAGCGCCCTTCGGGAAGGTCAAGTCAACCCACGCTGCTCAGCAAGCAACGGGTACATGTCACTAGAGTTGTGGACCTGTGATAGGTCCCATCCAAAGCGCTTGGGGTAGATGATGAATGGGCGGTCCTGTGAGCCACCCAACCCACCGTGCGAAGCCCATTGGTTCTCGAAGCAGATGACCCGATCCCTGGCCGGATCATACGCCCCGAAGAGCATCAGGTCACCGCAAGTGGGAAACGAGGCCACACGCCGTACCTGCAAGGAGGCTTCATCAGGCTCGGCGAGGCGCAGCAGTGGATTCTGGCCCTCCACGCGTTGGCCCGAAGCATCATCCAGCGTCAGGATACCTTCTCGCGACATAACCAGAGTCTGTTGACCTTCGCGTGCCACAATCATCCAGATGCCCTCATGTGCCAGTAGCCTTACGATCAGCCCGGGGAATGCCGCCGACACCTCGCTAAGGTCTAAGCGGCGTGGTGTCAGGTTGAAGTAGACATGCGCCAGAGAGCCTGAGCTCTTGACCACCACGTGGCACTGGTGGCTAAGATCCCAGTCGGGCGCTTCGCTGCGATCTTTGGTCAGACGGCGCTGCACCAGGTTGCGTATACGACGCACAACGCCGGCCGTGATGGGACGCAAGTGACTCTCAACATCGCGCATCTCCTCCAGGAGAAAGCGCGCCTGTGCCAGGGGTTGCTCTTCACCGTCGGCATGCTCTACCAGCAGCACGCTGCGGCCGAGCTGCTCCGAGATATGCTCTCCCAAGCTGCGGCCAAAGCGCTGTGCAAAGGGCTGGGAGGGCGTTTCCCCATGGTCGCTGAGCACTACCATCACGTATGGGCGGCTGAGGTGGGCACGCGTGAGGCGATAGATCTGCCCGATGCGGTGGTCAATGTCGTGCACTGCCTGGCGGGCGGCCATAGAATCCACCCCGAAGTGATGCGCCAATACATCGTAGCCAGAGTAGGTGGCGTAGATAGCGGGCACTCCGCGGTAGACGTCGACCAGCACGGCGAACGTCTCGATCTCACGCAGGATGACGTTACTGACAACACGCAGCAGGGGGTGCACTCCCAAGAAAGGTGGATAGGACTCCCCTTTTAGTCTGGCTGACACGCGTTGGACCACGTCTGTGATGTACTCCTTTAGCACTAGGTACACCATGTTCAGGCTCCGCAGCGGATTGAGCAAGAACAGGCCGACGAAGCCAAGCCCGCGCACACCTTCGAAGATGTGCCTTGGCTGCAGGGCGGACAGGGTAAAGAGGTTACTGCTTGCGTCGCCGTCAAACAGATTCACATAACTGGCCCCACCTGTCAGAATGCCGGGATGCTTGCGCGAGATGCGGCCTTGGAGCAGGGCCAGCACGCTGGGCAGATTGCACACCAGCGATGTCCTGCGATTCTTGTCGTACCAACGAAAGGCAGGGATGTCCTCGTTGTCGCCAAACATAATCCCAGCCTGTGCGGCGGGGGTAGAACTGGGGAGACCACAGCGCCAAGGGGAAAGGCAGTAGCCGTCCTTGCTTAGCAGGCGTTTGATGAGAGGCAGGCGGCCCCACTCCAGAGACTGTTGCAGAAGATCGTAGGAAAGCCCATCAATTTGGATGAAGATAATGCCCGGTTCCTCAGAAGCACCTGACTCGGAGCGCAGCCCCAGACGCTGCACGATGGCAGCGTACTTCTTGGAGTAATAGAAGCCGGTGATGGCGGCAAAGCTATCCAGTAGGGTTGCCGCGGCGTGGGCTGCCGCGTGGCGGATGTGGGCGATACAGCTCCTGGCAAGGTTCTGGCCATGGAGCCACGCTTGCCTCACGTCACTACCACAGAGTTGGTGCCACCATAGGGGTTGGGCACGTACCTGTCGGCTTTCCAGTCATTGTGCCAGTCTGTACCGTTGGCAAGGTAACGAAACTGGTACTCTCGGCCGCGCTCCAGCTCGAGCACGATGTACCACGTGTCGCCATCGCGATCGCGCGTCATGGGGTGCGAGGTATGGCTCCAGTTGTTGAAATCGCCCACCAGATGGATGGAGTCGGCCCAGATCACCGACGGTAGGTCAAAGCGCACCACAACCTTGGTCGTGTCCTTTGAGGCGGTCTTTGTGATCATGTGCGTGCTCCGTTTCCTCAGACCTGTTATGGGAGTCAACGGGTGCCAGTCAACCAATCACATGCACTGCGCCTATTCAGGCGCCAGTCGGCCCAATGATGACGAGTGGTTTGGGAGTGAAAAGCAGCACAAACAGGACCAGCATGCCAATGGCCAGAGCCCTCTGCCCGGCCGTGAGTGGCGTAACGTCATCCAGCGGCTCATCACTGCGCTGACCCAGCAAGAGCAGGATGAACGCCCATCCCCACCAGGCAGGGTGCACGAATCCCAGCGCCAATGTGATCACAACGACGATGCGATTCAGCCAGCGAGTGCGCTTGCCCAGCAAGGCATAGGCCACGTGGCCTCCGTCCAGTTGCCCGGCAGGAATCAGGTTGAGCATTGTGACCAGCAGGCCGCCCCAAGCAGCCATGGCCACGGGATGGAGGAAGACGTCATAGCCACCTCCCGGTAACAGCCGCCCGAAGATGACGAACTTGATCGTGGCATACAGGATGGAGTTCCCCTCCATGACCGCACCGGGCGTCAGAATCAGAGGCTGTACCGTCGAACGCAAAAGGCCCACAACCAGCAGCGGAATCGCGACGCATAACCCAGCCAGCGGGCCGGCTGCGCCGATGAGCAGCGCTTGGCGACGGTCATGCATGGGCTGCTGCGCGCGAATCACTGAACCCATGGTGCCGAAAGGGGGCAGCGGGAAGGGTATGAAGTAGGGCAAACTGACCGCCATGCCGAAATGCCTAGATACGACATAGTGCCCAGCCTCGTGAGCCATGAGGATGCCCATCAATGTGGCCGCAAAGGGCAGGCCTGCCAGCGGTCGCTGCAAGAACTCGCTCGACGTCATACCTTCCCACAACGCCCCGATGTACAGCACGGAGACGAGGGTGAGAACGAAGAGCACAGCGGCGCGCACGTCTAGGATCGGTCTGGCGACAAACAGGCCGCGTGTGGCAATCACCACCACATGATCGGATTCTGTGCGCAAGCGTGCGGTGTAACCACGTTGCTTGAAGCTTGACAAGATGCGTTCAGAGGCCGCGCGAGGCTCCGTCAGCAGGTCGCCCTCAAAGCGCATTTGGCGGTCAGCTCCCACGCTCGTGGTGATGCTTCTCACAGCAAACACAGCCCCGATGGAGGCGGCCAACTGTTGTGCGATCTCCAGGTCACTCTGGACAGTCAATTCTTCGCTCCTAGTCGCAGCTTTCAGTGGGGCTGCTATCTGGGCGCGCGGCGATTTCCTGTAGGTAGCAGCGGACTTCGTCGCCGTAGTGAGGGTCCATGAGAGCGAACTCCAAAAAGGCGCGGAAGTAGCCGCCAAAGTTGCCGATGTCGTGGCGGCGCTGGTCAGACGAAAGCGGCACGGCCAGTACGCGTCCGCCCTGGCGGATCAGCGTTGAGATTGCGTCGGTCAACTGCACCTCACCGCCGCGCCTCGCCCGGGTACGACGAAGGGCTGCAAAGATGGCCGGGCCGAACACAAAACGCGCGGCGATGCCCCAGTTGGCAACGGGGTCGGTAGCCCGAGGCCTTTTGGATAGACTGGTGACCTCGAACATGCCTTGCCCCGTGTCAGTCCCGGGGGCAGGGCACACGACTGTGCGGCCGCGCGCCTTCGCGGGCGTAAGCTGCTCGACGGCAAGCGTCGCGTCAGCGCCTGCCTCCATGTGAGCCTGGGTCATGCGGCGCAGCAGCGTACCCATCTCCGGCTCGCAAACAATGGAATCGCCCAAGGCCATGGCGAAAGGCTGCCTTCCGGCAAAATCCTCGGCCAGTCCCAGAGCATCAGCCAGGCCCTGTGGTCCGCTTTGACGGATGTACTGCAGCTGCAGGCCAGATTCGAGATACGCCAGCTCGGCCAGCAGTTCGTCCAGCCCTCGATCCTGCAGGTGGTGTACCAACTCGGGGTCGTGGTCAAAGTGCTCCTGGACAAGGGTCTTCTTACGGCCGGTCACGAAGCAGATGTTCTCCAGGCCTGCGGCGCGCGCCTCCTCGACCACGTATTGCACGACCGGACGGCGCCCTACGGGCAGCAATTCCTTCGGCAGCACCTTGGTGGCAGGAAGCAGGCGCGTGCCCAGACCCCCCACGGGAATGACCGCCTTGGATAACGTCAGATCCCTGCGCATGGCCCCCCTTCCTTTCAATGACCCTGCCTGGCGTCGCACGTATTGTATCCCGAAGTGAACATGCAGACAAATCGGGTCGGGAATGTGATGCGCAACGCTTGCTTCAAGCCATGCGTCGGCTTATAATGTGGCGAAGTCGGTCACGGAGGAATTGCGCACATGAACCCATCTGCCTACGCCCTGCTCATCGCCGCTGGCTTCATTGCTGGCTTCATCAACACGCTGGCCGGCAGCGGCTCGGCAGTGACTCTGCCCGCACTGATCTTTCTGGGCCTCCCGGCCAGTGTCGCAAACGGCACCAACCGTGTGGCCATCCTGCTGCAGAACATCACCGCCGTGGCCAGTTTTCGCCACGACCGCGTGCTCGATACGCGCGGGGCGCTGTGGCTAGCAGCTCCTGCCGCCCTCGGATCTTTGGTCGGCGCGCAGATCTCGCTCGGTCTGGACGAGCGGCTGCTCGAGCGCGTGATCGGGGTCGTGATGTTGATCATGCTCGTGCTGATTTTGCTGCGGCCACAACGTTGGCTGCACGGCACGTTGAGCCAGATGCCCGGGCGGCCAGGGCTCAAGCACATGCTGCTGTTCTTTGCCATCGGAGCCTACGGCGGGTTCATTCAGGTGGGTGTGGGTATCTTCTTGCTGGTGGGTTTGGTGCTGGACCTGGGCTACGATCTAGTGCGCGCGAACGCTGTCAAAGTGGCAGTTGTGTTGGCGCTGACGCTCGTTGCGCTTGTGGTCTTTGCTGCCAACGCGAAGGTGCAGTGGCGCGAAGGCCTGGTGCTTGCCATTGGCAGCACTCTCGGGGCGTGGGTCGGCGCGCGCTTTGCCGTCGAGCGCGGCGCTGTGTGGGTGCGGCGCCTGCTAATCGCCATCGTCGTGTTCTCTGCAGCGCAGTTGCTGTTGTGAGCCGGGTTCCCGACGCGACGTTGAGCTCCCTGGCTACTGAGTTATGGCTTCAACCTGCAGCAAGGAGCGCACGTCCAGCAAGGACAGGGAGCCGTTAGGCACGAAAAGCCAGTTGCGGAAACGGTCCTTGCGGAAGGCTTGCACGCTCAGCTCGTAGTAGAGAGCCATGCAAGGGCGATCGTCCAGAGCAATCTGCTGCAGTTGCCAAACGAGTGCGCGGCGCTGTTCTTGGTCCACTGTGGTGGCTTGCTGCTGCCACAGTGCGTCGTAGGCGGAATTGGAGTAGCCGCAGCGATTGAGGCCGGTCTCGATCTCCGCGCTGCTCAGAGTGCTCAGCAGGTATCCGGGGTCCGGGCCACTGCTCGTTTCTGCTAGCAACAGGTCGTAGTCAAAGGCGGCTACGTTGTCCAAGGCCGCAGAGGTCAGTGCCTGGACTGTCACCCTCACGCCGGCCTGAGACAACCAGTTGGCGAGCATGGCAGCCACCTGGCTGTCAGTGGCGGAGTCAGCCGGCGCCAGCAGACGCAAGTTGACCGAGCCGGTGCCACTGGGAGATTCCCGCACGCCATCGCTGTCAGTGTCCCTGTAGCCTGCGCTCTCCAGTAGCTGCTGGGCCTGCTCCAGGTCAAAAGGCACATCCTGCAGTTCCGTACTGAACCACTTGCCCAGAGCGGGCGGGATGATACTGGTGCCTGGCATTCCGCGCCCCAGCAGCGCAAGGTCAATCAATTGCTGGCGGTCAATGCAGTGGGCGATGGCCAAGCGCACCTGCCTTTCGCGTAACGCGGGATGGCCTGTGCTCTGAGGCTCTGTAGAGACGTTGAGCAACAGGCTGCTGACGCGCGGCTGGGGCCCGCTCAGCACCTGGATGCGTGCATCGGTCTTGAGCAGGGCGATCAGACGTGGAGGCACCTGCGAGATGATGTCTACACTGCCGTCCAGCAAAGCCTGCGCCAGTTGGTCCGGGTCTGGGTAGTCCTGCACCACAATGCTCCCGACCTTGGGCGGCCCCATCCAGTACGCCGGGTTGGCTGTCAAAGTGATGCGCTGACCGGGCTCGAAGCCCTGCAGCGCAAATGGCCCGGTGCCTACGTGCTGACCCTGGGCGAAAGCGCTCGAGTCTATGACGCTCTTCGGCACGAGTGGCAGCCAATGCAGCATCGCCTCCACATTGCCTGCTGCCTGGGTCAGGGTGACAGTCAGCGAGCTCGGCGACGTGGCCTGGACGCTCTGCACGGTCACGCTGTACCCACTGTAGTAGCGCAGTCCGGCCTCCGTCGGGAAGGTCTGCACCGCTGCCGCCACGTCCGCGCTGGTGAAGGGCTGGCCGGCGTGCGTCTTCAGGTTCGGCTGTAGGTCAAACACCCAGGTCCTTCCGCCATCTGGGCTGAACCAGCTCTGGGCCAAGGCAGGCGCGAAGGTGTTGTTCAGGCTGTGGTAGATGAGTGTGTCATAGATGCAGGCCAGGAAGGGGTCGGCGCCGGACGGACCGGCCGGGTCGGGAGCGAGGGACTGCGGCAGTCCCAGATAGCCCACACGTAGAACGGTGCTCGAAGCGGACGGCGTGCCGGTGGTCGCAGGCTCTGGAGTGGGGCTGACTGGCGTCTCTGGCGTGCTCGTGCTGACGGGAGCCACCTCGGTCTCCGTTGAGCCAGGCTGGGGGGTCTCGGTCGTCGGTGTGGGCGTGAAGCCACTGGGAAGCACAGGCGTGTACGTCGCTGTCGGCACGGGCGTCGGTGTGGGGGTCTTGATGCAGGCCGTGAGCATGCACAGCGACAATCCCACTGCCACAGCGGATGCCAGGGACCGGAGTCTTGGTCTCATGTTTTGTCTCCTGCAGGCTGGTGCCAAGTCTGCCACGCCAAGGGATGTACCCGCATTCTAGCCGGAAGGGTGGAGGCTGTCAATGGGCGCCTCCTGTCAGAAAGGCGGAATCTGCAATGCGGCATGTTTGCGGCCACGCTCTTGACATGGTATGCTTTGCATACAGCGCACAGGTGCACAGGAGGGATGTGGCATGTCATTGCGGGATCTGAGCACGAGGGCACGGCAGGCTTTGACAGTGCACTTCCCCGGGGAGTCGCCGCGCTGCTTTCAAGCCCCGGGGCGGGTGAACCTGATCGGCGAGCATACGGACTATAACGGTGGCTTTGTGCTGCCGGTGGCGATTGACCGCTGGGTAGTGCTTGCTGCGCGGGCGCGTGCAGATGCGCGCGTGCGGCTGTGGTCGGTGGATTTCGAGCAGACGAGCGAGTTCGACTTGGACGACATCGCCAAGGACGCAGTCGCTCCCTGGAGCAACTATGTGCGCGGCGTGTTGTGGGCGCTGCGGCGCGAGGGTTTTCAGTTCTGCGGAATGGATGCGGCCATCGTTGGCAATGTGCCGATTGGCTCGGGCCTGTCTTCTTCGGCGGCTATGGAGGTTACCACGGCAGTCGCCCTGCGTGCTCTGTGGCAGTTGTCCCTGCCTGCGGTGCAGCTGGCGCTGCTGTGCCAGCAGGCTGAGAACGAGTTCGTCGGCATGCAGTGCGGCATCATGGACCAGTTCATCTCTGTGCTGGGGGCGGAAGGGCACGCGCTGCTGATTGACTGCCGCAGCCTGGAGTACGAGTTGGCACCGTTGCCAGTAGGGAACGCCATCGTGGTGTGCGATACCATGAAGAGGCGCGGCCTCGTGGATTCTCAGTACAACTTACGTCGCCAACAGTGCGAACAGGGCGTGCAGCTCTTGCGCCAGCACCTGCCGGGCATTGCGCTACTGCGTGACGTGAGCAGCGCCGATCTGGAGCGCTATGGCGGGGAGCTCCCGCCTGTGGTGCTGAAGCGCTGCCGGCACGTAGTCAGCGAGGACGAGCGCACGTTGACGGCAGTGGCGGCGCTGAGGGCGGGAGACATGGTCAAGCTGGGGCGCCTGATGGGCGCCTCGCACATCAGCCTGCGCGACGACTATGAGGTCAGTTGCGTCGAGCTGGATCGCATGGTGGAATTGGCGCACGAGGCGCCTGGCTGTCTGGGTGCACGTATGACGGGGGCCGGATTTGGTGGCTGCACCGTTAACCTGGTGCGTACAGATGCGACCGAGAGCTTTGTGCGGCAAGTTGGGAAGCGCTACGAGGAAGCTACTGGCCTGCGTCCTGATTTGTACGTGTGCCAGGCCAGTGCGGGTGCTGGAGAAATGCCAGCCGGGTGAGTCATGCGACTCGCGCGCGGCTGTGTCATTCGGATGCCTTGAAGCACGCAGCGCGAGCCGCCGGGTCTAGACCTCGATTTCTGCCACCGAAGGAACTATGCGCGTGGGGCGATATGGAAAGCGCTCCACGTCCTCGCGCTTGGTAATGCCGCTCAACACCAGGATGGTCTCCATGCCGCTCTCAATGCCGGATACGATGTCGGTATCCATGCGATCGCCGACCATGACCGCGTTCTCCGAGTGCTCCTGCAAATAACGCAGGGCAGCGCGCATCATGAGCGGATTCGGCTTGCCGATGAAGTAGGGTTTGACACCGGTAGCTTTCTCGATCAAGGCTGCCATGGCGCCGCAAGCGGGTGCTGGACCGCCTTCGGCCGGCCCGCTGACGTCCGGGTTGGTAGCGATGAAGCGCGCTCCGCCCGCCACCAGACGCACAGCGAGAGTGATTCTGTCATAGCTGTACGAGGTTGTCTCGCCGAGTACAACATAATCCGGATCGTGCTCGGTGAGGATATAGCCGATCTCGTGCAGGGCGCTGGTCAGGCCGCTTTCTCCTATGCAGAAGGCTGTGCCTCGGGGGCGTTGCAGGCTGAGGAACTGAGCGGTGGCCATGGCCGAGGTGTAGAAGCAGCTGTGGGGGACCTCGAGTCCCAAGGTTTGTAGGCGGTGCTGCAGGTCCAGCGGTGTGTAAGCTGGGTTGTTGGTCAGAATCAGGTACTTGCAGCCCCGCGCCGATAGGCGCTGCAGGAATCCCTGGGCGCCAGGGATTACGTTATTGCCGGATACGATCACACCGTCCATGTCGATGAAATAGCTCTTGGGGCGAATGCTCACCTGTGTCTCCGTGCCTCTCACGATGCTGCGTCGCCTCCTTGAAGCTCAACCGCGTCAACCAAGGCAGCCCGCGTGACACGCACCAAGTCCTGCGAACTGAGGCTGAGGTTGATCCCGCGCGTGCCGGCACTCACCCACACTTCAGAGAACTCCAGGATGCGCTTGTCAGCGCAGACCTGAAAGCCCTTGTGCATGAGCGCAAGCGCTGAAATGCCCCCAACCTCGAGTCCTGTCAGGGACTCGGCATCCTTGTGCGCGGCCATGCTGAGCCGCTTCTCACCCAAGGCCTTGGCCAGCGCCTTCAAGTCCAGCGAACGGTCTCCAGGGATAATGACCAGGAGCGGCCGTCCGCGCTCACGAAGTACCACCAAGGTCTTGAAGACCTGGCAAGCTGGCACGCCGAGCGCCTCCGCCAGTTCAGCGGCCGAACGAATCTCGGGTGAGAACTCGTGAACCCGATACGCCACCTTGTGCGATTCCAGAAGCCGCATGGAGTTGGTCTTTGGGCGCATCACATCAGGATTATATCTGTAACCAAGTCTAACGCAAATCTAACGCAAGGGACTTGACAGGATTCCTTCGATGTGATATACTGTATATGAATAATATTGAATTCGATATATTTCCTCCAAGGAGTGGAAGCATGCGCAGGAATCGATCACAGCCGCAGGGCCCGTGCGGTGAAGAGGAGTGCAACAATGCGGGCCGGCATGAGGCTCATGACGGGGCCGAGCGCCACATTCTTTGGCGCAAACACGTGCGGGAGATCATAGAGGAGGAACCACAAGAACACTGGCTCTTCCGCGGGAGGCGCTTCGCGGGATGGTGGGCGGGTCCGGGGCGCATCAACCCGTTGGTGGGGTTGATTTTGAGCAGGGGCGGCGGGGTGTTGCCGGTCTTGGTGCTGCATCTGCTGGCGCAACGTCCACGCTACGGCAATGACATCATGCGCGAAATCCAGACTCGCAGCAGGGGCACCTGGGCCAGCAATCCCGGCGCGATCTATCCGCTGCTGCGGCAGCTGGAGCGTCAGGGCCTGGTCAGCGGCGAGTGGGAGCACGAAGTCAAGCGCACCCGGCGCATCTATCAGCTAACCGACGAGGGCAAGCAAGAGTACGCGCACCTGAAGGAACTGATGCGGCCGGAGTTGCGTGAAGCCGTGGAGGTGATGCGTCAGCTGTTCGAGGAGTTGTATGCGGAGAACACATCTGGCCTGTCTGAGGAGCAGGCGTGAGTTGAGAGACAGCAATGGATAGCACGAGTCTGTCATGGGAAAGGAGGTGACAGCAGATGGAGAAGGTAATCAGCGAGTGGCGAGTCGTCGAGACCGATGACGGATTCCGCATCGAGATCAAGGGCGACAAGGAGGCCATGCGTGAGCGCGTCAAGCGCATGTTTGCGCGAGGCCCCATGCCCTTTGGACGCCACTGGCCGTTTGGCGCGAGGCGCTGGTACGGCGCTCATGGCTTTGGCATGCCCAACTGGGAGGAAGAGAAGCCGCACGAGCCCCAAGAGTAAGACTCGCATCGGTACACAGAAGCGCGGCCCCGCTCTTACAGAACGGGGCCGCGTCTCTTTTTCAATGAGCAGCCAGCTGCCTCAACTCTGCCCCGCCGGGAACTCCCCGAGGCCGCCGGGTAGAGCGGCGGCGCGCCCTTGCGGAATCAATCAAGAGGCCTCCACAGGGCGAGGAAGGGGGTGCCGTCGTGCTCGTGACGTCTGTTCGGGAGCTGGCCATCGACACGCGGGTCGACGAAGCGCACGCGAGACACCAACTCACGAAGGCATGTAACTTGACCGCGAGGCGCCTTTGGCGCTATTCTGCGGGCACACAATGCTTCTCTGGTTGACTATTCGCGGAGGGCAAGACATGGCGGGCAGACTGGGAGCAATCGACGAATTGGCAGGCAACGTGGAGCGCCTGGCTGGCAAGCAAGTGCGCGACGAGGTGATGCAGGGCAGCGACCAGCTCAAAGAGTCCTCGAAGCCGGAGAAGGTCGCTGTGTGGGTGCAAGGAGCTATGCAGCGGCTGGATACCCTGGTGGACGAGCCCACGCGCAGCCAGATCATGGGCGAGTGCGGGCGCAACTGTGCGCGCATCAACAGTCGTCCCATCAAGGCTGCGATCGCCAGGCGGGCCAAGTTCGACACTTTGGATGACTTCTTGGCGGCCGAGCAATCCAAACCGCCGCCCGGAACGCGGCTCCTCCGTGAGGGCAACAGCCTGTACCAGTTCTACACACCGAGCGCATTCAGTCACCCCATGCGCTGCTACTGCAGCCTGTTGCGCGGACTGCCCTCAGGCGAGACTACGTCGCTCACCTACTGCCAGTGCTCACGCGCGTTCGTGCAGAAGTATTGGGAGGCGGTCGTTGGCCGCCCTGTCGAGGTAGAATTGCTGCGGTCTGCTGTATCTGGCGCAGCCGAATGCAGCTTCAAGATCCGGCTGTGAGTGGAGTGAGGGCACAGGAAACCGGGTTTCTGGCTCGCAGTTGGAGACGTGGTTGGACGTGCAGCATAGAGTACGGATGCACGGGAAGCCCGGATTCTGGACCCATGGGAGGGATGCATGGCGACTCAATCGGTGATGGTAAATCGCGCGCCAGTGTTGACGCTGTGGGCCACGGTGGTGGCGCGGCGCATGGGCTTTGACGAGGGCGAAGCTCTGACCCTGTCCAAGGCAGTGACCGGCCTCACAGCGCAGTCCAAGGGGCAGCGCCTGGGCATATTCCATCCCAGGGAGGACAAACCTGAGAGGGCGCGCGAACGCGGGCCGGGTGAAGAGTTCGTCGTTGCGCTGCTGGGCCGCCAGCTGTCGGCCGTGCGCACCGAGGAGGGTGTTCGCGCGACTGCCAATGGGAAGCCCATCGATCCGGCCAGCGTGCAGCGCTACCTGCAGAGCAAGTTTGGGGAGGAGCTTCCGGCCGTTCGCGAGGCCATGCAGGCGCTAGCCAGCTCGCTAGATGCACAGGAGCTAGCGGCGCGGGCCTACTCACTGTACGAGCAGTTCCGCCCAGACATCCCCAGCGGAAAGCGTGGCTGGGGTGCCCAGGGAGAGCTTGACCTGCGCCGCCTGCGCTCCTTGGCAGCAAGGTCCAGGGAATGAAATGCGCAAGCAGGAAGGGCGCGGAGCGTGGAACAGTCAGAACGCCAATCGGCACAGGAGGATTCGTTGCGAAGGGATGACTACGCCCTCTTCTCTCCGGGCCGGATCGGTGAATTGGCGCTGGTCAATCGCCTGGTGAGGTCAGCCACCTGGGATCCGTCCATTCTGCGCCAACGCAAGATGCGGGATGACGTGTTGGACCTGTACCGTGGGCTGGCAGCCGGTGGCGCTGGACTGCTCATCACCGGCGACTTCTCGGTTATTCCAGAGGGCGCGCTGGAGCCGGGCACGCAGGCGTCGGCCGCGCCCTCGTATGAGCAGGTTCGCATCGCTGGCTTTGAGCGCCTTGCTGAGGCCGTGCACTTGGCCAAATCTGGCTGCAAGATCGTGGCGCAGATCAGCGGAGACTACTGGGGTGTGGCGCCATCGGTGGTACCTTCGCCTTTTGGCCCGGAACTCCCGCGGCCCCTTGAGCTGCATGAGATTGTCAGCATCGTGGAGCGCTTTGCCGTGGCGATTGCCGGCGTCAAGGCGGATGGCTTTGACGGCGCCGAATTGCACGCGGCGCATGGTGGCCTGCTGAGCCGTTTCCTGTCGTCCTGGGCGAATCGCCGCAACGATGAGTACGGTGGCTCGGTGGGAAATCGGTGCAGGATCATTCGCGAGATCGTCGCCGGTGCCAGGCACAAGGTGGGCGCCTACCCGATTCTGATTAAGCTGAACTGCACGGACTATCTCAAGGGTGGCATCGATCAGCACAGCTTTCCAGAGCTCGCCCGTGAGATCGAGGACTGTGGCGTGGACGCGATTGAGGTCAGCGGCGGCATGTGGGAGTGCCTGGTGCGAACCGAAGCGGAGCTGGGCTTCCGCCCCGTACCGGCGCCCGAGTCGCATACGCGCATCCAGAAACCGGAACGCCAAAGCTACTTCCTGCCCTACCTTGACGGGCTGGCACTGCGCATCCCGGTGATCCTGACGGGCGGCAATCGCGACGTGGAGCTGTTGGAGGGCATAGTGCGCGGTGGCGCGGCCCAGTTCATGGGCATGTGTCGGCCGTTCATTGCCGAGCCTGACCTACCGCGACGTTGGCTCGAGGGGCGAGGAAACACGGGCACCGCGTGCATTTCGTGCAACTCCTGTCTTTACGATATGTGGACGCACGTGGAGCGCGGCGAGCCCTGGGTTGCGACCTGCCTGGTGAAGCACGACAAGGGGCGCGTACGGGATGCGCAGGAATGGCTCTCGAGCTGGGTCAGCCGGAACGCCAATGAGTAAGCCATGATGGGAAGGTGGATGACGCAGTGAAGTTTCAGATTGTGGACACAGAAGGCGCCTATCGGCGTATGCTAGCGGCTCCAGACGCGACCGCGCGCGAGGACATTTTTCGTCAGGAGCTGATCACGCCGTTCCAGGGTCTTGTTCAGGTCTTTGGCGGTGATGGCCTGGCAGCGTTCAGAGGCTGGGGCATGGCTCCGGAGCAGTTCGCGAGCCCGGGACAGGCACGCATCGCGGGCGCCATCGAGGCGCTGAGCGTACATCACGCCTGGACCAGGGCGGCCAAGGCGCTCGAGGACGGCCGGGCCGCCTTTGCGGCCTACGAACAGCGCATTCCGTTGGACACAGTGGTGTTTGGCCTCTTCGTGGCTGATATGTCCGCTTCGCCATGGGCGCGCGGCTACACGGGGTTTGGCGGCATTCCAGGCTGGATCATGACGGTGTACGGCGAGCCAGACGAATACAATCTGGCGCGGGTTGAGGCAGCGACGGTGCATGAACTGCATCACAACGTCCTGGGTGCGCTGGCCCCCTACGACATGATGACGGTCAGCGTGGGTCAGTACATGGTGCTCGAAGGGCTGGCAGAGTCGTTCGCGGCCGAGCTGTACGGCGCCAGGCTGGTCGGGCCGTGGGTGACGGAGTTCGACGAGTCGCGCCTGGAGGAGACGCGCCGGGTCATCGGCAAGGCGCTGCAAGTCTGCGGCTTTGACCAGGTGCGCAGCTACATCTTTGGTGACACGGTCAGCGCCTCGGCGGGTCGCGCAACGGTTGGTGTGCCGCTGTACGCCGGATATGCCATCGGCTACCGCGTGGTGCAGGCCTACCTGAAGGCTACGGGCAAGAGCGTAGTTGAGGCTACCTTTGCGCCAGCCGAAGAGATCATCAACAAGTCTGGGTTCTTTGCATGACCGGAGAGCTCGCCGCGGTGCGGCGCGTGCCGGGGCCGCCGGCGACCGTGCCGTCCCTGGCGGTAGACCTGGCCCGCCTGGGATTGACGCGCGGCATGGTCTTGCTGCTGCACTCATCGCTGAGCGCGCTGGGCTGGGTCTGCGGTGGCGCGGCGGCGGTGATTCTAGCACTCGAGGAGACGCTTGGGCCCGAAGGCACACTGGTGATGCCCACGCACTCGGGTGACCTCTCCGAACCATCCGGCTGGCAGCATCCACCTGTGCCAGTCTCGTGGTGGCAACTCATTCGCGACCACATGCCCGCGTACGATCCGGAACTGACTCCTACACGTGGTATGGGAGCCATCGCGGAAACGTTTCGCAAGCAGCGCGGCGTACTGCGCAGCGAGCACCCGCAAGTGTCGTTCGCGGCCTGGGGACGCCATGCGCCGTCAGTGACCCTGAAGCACAGGCTGGACTTTGGGTTGGGGGATGGCTCGCCGCTGGCAAGAGTGTATGAGCTGGGTGGCAGGGTACTGCTGTTGGGCGTTGGGCACGAGCACAACACATCCCTGCATTTGGCGGAGTACCGTGCTGCATGTGCTAGGCGGCGAATGATCGAGGTTGCCGCTCCCGTGCGTGTAGAAGGGCAGCGGCAATGGGTCAGGTTCCAGGACCTGGACTGCGATGACAGCGATTTCTCGAAGATTGGCGCGGGACTGGAGCGCGAGACCGACTGCGTGCGCAGGGGGCGTGTGGCTCAGGCGGAGGCGCTTCTGATGCCCCAGCGCGCCCTAGTGGACTATGCGGTGAAGTGGATGGAGGCACACCGATAGACGCCCTTGACAGGATCGTCGCGGGACAGCTACGCAATCCTTCATCGCTTGTCGGCCAATGGGTTCTTGGTCCCGTGTGGAACTGCAGGAACAAGGCGGTGTTGCTCGAGTGCCGTTTCCATGGCGAGCGGGAGCAAACCGGTCAAGATAGGCACAGGCAATTCGTGTGCCTTACGGCGCAAAAGTAGACGTATTTGCCCTGGTGTGGCTGGTGGGATGTGAGCTCAACGACACAGTGGGGGCCTATGCCGCCTTCGGCCAGAACCTCATGATGTCGTTGTTGTTTCTGGAGATGCTGCAACGCCGTGATTCGTTGCGTGGGCAATCGCTATGCATTGCGCTGTTCAAGCTGCTGGGCACAGCGTGCGCTTCGCTGGTCTTTGCCTTCTGTGTGTCTGCGCAGCCGTATCAGAGGTCGCCGCTGCTGCATTTCCTGTACGTGGCCATCCTGGCTACCGATGCTGCCTACGCGGTTGCGGTCTATCGCAGCAGCCTGGCGGAAGGGATTGACCCCTGGCGCAGGCCATGATGTCGCTTGGCTGCTGCGCGGGGCGGGCGGCCTGGCTGTGTACGTGTGCAGCAACGGCAGCAAGCCGATGTGGACAACGCACCTGACAAGGGCGTGCTGAGGGCTGAGAGGGTGCGTGAGATCGCGGAAGCGCTGCCCGCGGTGGTTGCGTTCTATGGTACGCGGCGCCAAGAATACGCTGCCGCCCAGGCGAGCTATTTGGGCCACTTTGCTGAGCACGACCCCTACGTTACGGCGTCGGGCTTGCGAGATCTCGTGAAGAGCCTGCGCAAAGCTGGCCGCCCGGCCACGCTGCATACCTACGCGGGCACGGGGCACTGGTTCTTCGAGCGCGAACGCACTGACGCGTACAACTGCGAGGCTGCGGAGCTGGCGTGGCAGCGCACATTGAGGTTCTTGGGAGACCTGCTGGTGAATGGAGAAGCATGAGATACGACTTTGACCGCGAAGTGGATCGTCGGGGCACCGACACGCTCAAATGGGAGTTTATGCAGGCGGGCGAGGACCTGCTGCACTGGGAGCACACGGACCGATGCTTTGGCCCGCAGCGCACGCTGCCGCTGTGGGTGGCAGACATGGACCTGCCTTGCCCCCAACCGGTGGTGGATGCGCTGGTGGCGCGTGCCCAACACGGCATCTATGGCTACACCGACCGGACCGAAGCTTACTACCAGTCCGTCGTCGGTTGGATGAGGCGACGGCATGGCTGGGAGGTCGCGCCGGAGTGGATTCTGACCACCCCGGGCGTAGTGCCGGCCCTGAACATGCTGGTGCGTACCTTTTTGAGCCCCGGCGAAAAGGTTCTTATCCAGCCACCGGTGTACTATCCCTTCTTCAGCGCTATCCAAAACAACCGTGCCGCGGTCGTTGGCAACCCGCTGCTGCTGGAGGGTGGTCGCTACCGGATGGACTGGGACGACCTAGAGGCCAGGTTGAGCGACCCGCAGGTGCGCATGGCCATTCTGTGCAGCCCACACAACCCAGTGGGGCGGGTCTGGACGCGGGACGAGCTGTCGCGTTTCGGACGCATGTGCCTGGAGCACGGCGTGCCGGTTGTTTCGGACGAAATCCACGGCGACCTGGTCCGGCGGGGACAGACCTTCACGCCCTTTGGCACGCTGGAGCAAGCTCTGGTGCAGAATGCAGTGATCTGCACTGCACCCAGCAAGACCTTCAACTTGGCGGGACTGCAGGCCTCTAACATCATCATACCCAATCCCGATCTGCGCGCCCGCTTTGGGGCCACGTTGCAGAGCGACGGACTGTTCGGCATCAACGTCTTTGGCAGCGTCGCCACGCAGGCGGCCTACAACCACGGCGAGGAGTGGTTGGAGCAACTGCTGGACTACATCGATGGCAATCTGGACTACCTCGAGAGCTTTGTGCGCGAGCGCATCCCGCGCATCAAGAGCATTCACCCCGAGGGAACCTACCTGGTGTGGCTAGACTGCCGCGACCTGGGCCTAGACAAGTGCGCGCTGAAGCGCCTGATGCTGGACGAGGCCAGGGTGTACCTGGACGACGGCTTCCTGTTCGGAAGCGAAGGTGAGGGCTTTCAACGCATCAACATCGCCTGCCCGCGCTCAATCCTGGTACAGGCCCTGGAACGCATCAGGGTGGCCACCGAGCGGCTGTGAGGCGGAGTCCGAGCTGGCCGGGACGACATGCGTGGAGACCACAGAGAGCAACTGCATGGCGTCTCCATGGCGCTGTTGTTCATCAAACGTGACCTGGAGCACGCGGTAGGGTATCACTTCTTTGTCGATTTCGTCCGTTTCGCGGCGGCGTGGGTGGGGTACCTGCCGTAGCGATGGAGATTGAAGCCGCCGGAGGATTTGAGCTACCGTCCACATGTGGAACGAAGGCCCGAGGGCTGTCGCAAGGTCCAGACCTGCGCCGTGGCCACGTTCACAGGGCAGGTACGAAGACAGATGGCATGACCGAGCCGCCAGCCGGAGAAGGAAGGAGAGCCAAGGAGCCGTGAGACCGATACTGTTCTGGGCACCCAGGGCGCTGGGAGCGCTGTACGTGGCCTTTCTGGGGCTGTTTGCTCTGGACGTGTTTGGGGGGGGCTATGGCGTGTGGGGCACGTTGGTGGCCCTGGGCATGCACCTCATTCCGAGCGCGATCGTGTTGCTCGCGCTATTCATCGCGTGGCGCCGGGAGTGGCTGGGGGGCATCCTGTTCCTTGCCGTGGCCGTGCTCTTTAACCTGTGGTTCAAGTGGCTGCGCGACCCTGGGCCCGTGTTCCTGATCATGACGGTCCCGCTGATGTTGACGGGCGTGCTCTTCCTGCTGAACTGGTGGTACCGCCGACAACAGGGCCACAGATGAATTCGCGAACGCCGAGCCACAGAGAACTGGCGGCATGCTGGCAGGGATGCGCAAGTTGACAGAAATGCCCAGCGACACTATCGACAGCGAGCATGCAGGTCCCTGAATTCGACATAACGAAGTCGCTGAACTAACGCGGGCTGGCGTGTGCCAGGGGTGGTGCACTATGGACATGGAGCCGCTGCACTTCATCGGTGAGGAGATCGAGGCGCGCTTTGACAACGCACCACTGCTGGAGAAGCAGCCGGGCTGCCCGAACGGCTTCCTGTGGCGCGGCCAAGAGTACCGCGTGGCGGAGATGCTGCGCGAGTGGCACGACCATGGGCGGCGCGGGCGCATGGCGCGCAACATGACGCCGAGGCACCTTTCGACGGCCTCGGGACGCGGCTCTTGGGGCGTGGGTCGAGACTATTACCGCGTGCGCACCGAGGGCGGCCAATGCTTCGACCTGTACTACGACCGTGCCCCAACAGGCAAGGGCGGCGCGAAGGGAAGCTGGTTCCTGTTCCGGGAGCTGGCCTGCAGCACAGATGGGGAGTGACTGCGTCACTGGCGGCGATGCCGGAATGATGTCTGGTCAGAACTGAACCCGTTGCTTGTGAACTGCCAAGACAGTTGTTCTGTGGCTCGGTTTTGAGAGTGTCCCCCGTGCCCCGCGCATTGAACCCCAGTAGGCATCAGAACGTATCATGAGTGCAGGTTGGCGACGATGACGCATGGCAGCGAACGGATGCCCTCCATTCTGACGTGGATTCAACTTGCCGAAGGGTCGAGCGAAGACGGAGGCAAATGGAATGGCCGAGAAAGCGGTTGGCACGCGCGAATGGTACGACTTTGTCGCGGGGCTGGCAGACATCATGCCAATGCTTCACGTAGGAGGGGCGAAGGCGACGCAACGCCTGTTGGAGATGTGTCAGATCAAGGCAACGGACCGGGTCCTTGACGTCGGCTGCGGCAATGGAACGACCGCTTGCTGGATCGTTCAACACTATGGTTGCCAGGTGCAGGGCGTCGACATCTCGGAAGGCATGGTGGCCAGAGCCAAGCAGCGTGCACAGCATGAAGGACTCACGGACAGGACGGAGTTCCGCGTGGCCGATGCTCTGCATCTGCCCTTCGATGATGGCACATTCGATCTGGCGATCTTTGAGTCCTTTCTGACGCCACTGCCCGGCGATCCCAGAGCGGCTCTGTCAGAGATGGTGCGAGTACTGGGTGGCGCGGGCAGCGTTGGAGCGAACGAGGGTACCTTCGATCCTGCCGTGCCGCCCGAGTTCTGGTCTGCCGCTGCCGAGCACCCAGCCATCAATCACTGCTTCACGCCCGAGCAGTTGCGTGAGTTGTTCGAGGGGGTGGGGCTGCGCGTGCTGCAGCTGGAGGTAGGCAAGCCGGCTCCCACGCCCAATGTGCTGAAGACTGTAGGTCTGCACGGTCTGTTGTCGTTCATGCTCAAGAGCTATCCGCGCATGGTGGCCAAGCTGCGAGACCCGCGCTTTCGCGTGGTCAAGAGTGCTGACGACAAGATTGGCAAGTGGATGACGCAGTACGCCGGCTATGCACTGATTGTGGGCGAAAAGCCCGCAGGCTAGCCGCTGCAGCGGACCTAGGTGTAGCGGCGAATCGTCCCGTGTGGTGTTTGAGTTCCCGGGGGGCGTGGACCTACGCTGTGTTGCGGGTTTGCGGCCCAACTGGTGAGGTGTACGCTTTGCATGAACGGACAGCGCCATTTCGCCTCGACGGAGGTTATTCATCGCATGCGGATTGAGCTGACGACTCGCCATTAGCTTCTCATGGTCCGACTTCAGTCAGGGCTTGATGTTGGTTGCTGCGCAACACGTGGTAAGAGTTCACGTGCAGCATCACAACGCGGTCCTGTGAGTTCTCCTCTTGTTCAAATCCCTCAGACCCCTCGCGCAACGGATTTGACTTTTTTGTGTTATAATCTCAAGCTTAGTTGCACCTGGGGACCCCTGTTGGGCGACGCCGCCTCTCAAGATCGATGGCCTGCTCTCCCTCAGTGCTGAAGAACGTTCTACCCTGGCTCGCAGCAAGGCTCGCGCGTGGGTCAGGCTTTGCCATCCACCGGCAGCGGGGGGGTTGGGGGCGAAGGACATCGAAGAGAAAGGGTTGCGGCGTATGGAGGCAATGTCGGTATTGATGAGAAGAAACATTTCGCAGCGTGTGGAGTCCGGTCTGGACTCCCTGGCCTTGCTCGAGCGTGGCAGGTGGGTGCGAAAGTGTCTGGACCTGAGCATTCAAGGCATATATGTGGAGCATATCCCTTCCTGGCTGGCTGAGCGCCAGAGCGCCATCCTGGTCAGCAATTATCCCTCTGTCTCCAGCGCCATCCAGGCGGTGATGAAACTGGGCTGCCGTTTGCCCGGCGAGCGCATCCGCTTGAAAGCCATCTCCAGGCCAGAGGTGATCACGCAGGCCAATGCCATGATGCGGGCGTTGGGCGTCACCCGTTTCATCTTCCCGGTGCAAAAGACGGAGGAGGGCGCCTACCGCCTGGACTCCAAGGTCTTGCGGGCCGTCCTGGCGCACCTGGACGGGCCTGGAAACGTGCTGTGGCTGTCGATTACGGGTAGGACCAGGGGCAACGGTCTGCTGGAGCAGGACTTGCGCACAGGCGCGGCGTTGTTCGCGATGAAGAAGCGCATTCCGTTGGTGCCCATGGGACTGGTGACCCGGGAAGAGCGGGGCAGGCTGCGAGTGGTTAAGGTGCGGTTCGGAGAACCCATCTTGCCACCGGAGGCGGGCCGGCTGGACGACTTTGGTCGCGCGGACTGCCTAATCGATGTGACCAAGCTGGCCATGTGTCAGGTGGCCAGGCTCTTGCCCCCGGGACAGAGAGGCGATTTCGAGCAGGCCGACGAGAAGCTAGCAGAGGCCAGCCGGCGACTGGAAATGTTTGAGTAGTGGCGTGCAGGGGAAGACCTTTGGAGCCTGAAGTGAAGACCCCAAAGGTCTTTTCCATACTACCCGGAGGAGGCAGCATATGGATCTCTTTGACAAGTGTCTCGGGTTCACTGCCGCCAAAGAAGCGGAGGCCGCCGGCATCTATCCCTACTTCATCCCCCTCAGTCACACCGAAGGCACCGAGGTCGTGATCGAAGGCAGGCGCCTGATCATGATCGGCTCCAACAACTACTTGGGGCTGACCACGCATCCCAAAGTTCGCGAGGCGGCCACGGAGGCCGTGCGCCAATACGGCACCAGTTGCACCGGCTCGCGCTTTCTGAACGGCAACCTGGAGATGCACAAGGAACTGGAGCAGCGCCTGGCGGCCTTTATGGGCTGCGAGCGCGCCCTGGTCTTCAGCACCGGCTATCAAACGAACCTGGGAACCATCTCTGCGCTGGTTGGCCGTGGGGACGTGGTGATCACCGACCGCGAGGACCACGCCTCGATTGTGGACGGATGCCGCTTGTCGTTCGGCGAGATGAAGCGCTTCCGCCACGCTAGCATGGACGATCTGGAGAAGGTGCTGAAGGGCTGCAAACCGAGGCAGGGCAAGCTGGTGGTGGTGGATGGCGTGTTCAGCATGGGCGGCGACATCGCCGATCTGCCGCAGATCATTCCGCTGTGTCGGAAGTACGGTGCGCGTCTGATGGTGGACGACGCCCACTCCATCGGCGTGCTGGGCAAAGGTCGCGGAACGGCGGCCCACTTTGGCATCACTTCGGGCGTGGACCTGGTGATGGGCACGTTCAGCAAGTCGTTTGCCTCTCTGGGCGGTTTCATCGCCGGCGACGAACCGGTGATCCACTACATTCAACACTTTGCGCGTTCGCTGATTTTCTCCGCCAGCATGCCGCCGTCCAACGTGGCCGCGTGCCTGGCGGCTCTGGAGATCATGCAGACAGAGACCTGGCGCTACGAGCGGCTGAAACAGATCTCGACCAAGATGCGCGAGGGCTATCGCGCGTTGGGGCTGAACGTCGGCCATTCCGAAACGCCCATCATACCCATCATGATCGGCGACGACATGCTGACCCTGGGAACGTGGCGTGCCCTCTTCGACGCAGGCCTATACACCAACCCGGTCATCCCCCCAGCAGTGCCTCCCAGTGGCTCGCTGTTGCGCACGAGCTACATGGCCACGCATACCGACGAGCAACTCGATCGGGTGCTGGAGATCGTGGGCAGCGTGGCCAGGGACGTCGGGATCGCTGCATGAAGGCTGTGGTCTTCCGCTACAGCATTCCGCGCTATGCGCTGACGCTGGCGTTGGGCCGGGTTTTGCCCTCGGCCTATTACGGTCCGCTTTCGTGCGTACAATTGGACGAGGTCCCCGATCCGCGCCTGCTCAACGACCAATGGATCAGAGTAAAGACACGTTACGGCGGCATCTGTGGCTCCGATGTGGGTTTGGTGCGGCTGCACGACAGCCCCTCGTCCTCGCCGGTTTCCTCGTTGCCGTTTGTGTTCGGTCACGAGAACGTGGGCACCATCGCCGAGGTGGGTGCAGCCGTGAAGGACCTGGCTGTAGGCCAGCGCGTAGTTGTGGACCCGTTGTTGCCATGCCCCACACGCGACCTGCCGGAATGGTGCCCGCACTGCCGCCAGGGCGAGTGGTCGCGCTGCACCAACGTCAGGCAAGGCACGCCGGGGGTCGGTTTTCAGTTGGGCAACAACATGAGTGTGGGCGGCAGTTGGTCCCCCTACTACCTGGCTCACCCCTTCCAGGTCTTTCCTCTTCCCGATTCCGTCTCGGACGAGAATGCCATCCTGGTGGACGCCTTCGCCTCGGCCCTGCACCCCGTGATGCGCAGCCTCCCGAGTGACGATCAGAAGGCCCTGGTTCTGGGCGCGGGCACGATGGGCGTGTGCGTGGTGGCAGCGTTGCGGGCTGCTGGCTTCAGTGGGCGGCTGCTGGCCGTGGCCAAGCACCCCTTCCAGGCCGAGCTAGCTCGGCGTTACGGTGCGGACGAAGTACTGGACGCACACGGCGACCTGTACCGGGCCCTGGCCGAGCGAACTGGCGGCGAGTTGCACAAACCAGTCCTGGGCAAGCGTGTGATGCTCGGCGGCGGCGCCGACGTTGTCTACGAGTGCGTGGGCTCAGACGACGTGCTGGACGATGCACTGCGTTTGGCGCGTCCAGGTGGTAAGGTGATGCTGATCGGCTTGAGCGGCGTCACCAAGCGAGTGGACTGGACCTTTGTGTGGCTGAAGGAGCTGAGCGTATCGGGTACGCTGTGCTCCAGCACGGAGGAGTATGCGGGCCAGCGCAAGCGCTGCTATGCCATCATCCTCGAGTGGCTGGCCGAGGGCCGGCTCGACTTGGCACCGCTGCTCACGCACCGCTTCCGTCTGGAGCACTATCGTCAGGCCCTGGCGATGTCCTTCCACAAGGCCCGCCACCGCATGGTCAAGGCTGCGTTTGAGTTCTAACACCCAGAGACCTAGAGGTTCTTGGAGCGCGGCAACCCCGCTTCCGAATTCGTGAATAGCATTCCCTGTGGGATGGATGACCACAACTCACCGAATCAGTGACGCGGGCGAGCGAGCTGGAGTTGCGGACGAAGCTGCCCAGCCGGCATGCCCTAGCAGTACTGCGCGCGGCTGACAGCGGTCCAGTTGGGGTCGTCGATGCCCACAGTCGTCCTGCCGGTCTGAACTCCGTCACGCAGGCCTGCCAGGACTCGCACCCCCATGTGCCAGGGCAGGATGTAGGGACCCCGGAAGACCATCTCGACCGAGGCCCAACTCTCCTGGGCGCGCGACTTGGCGCTCACCTGTGCGCCTTCCTCAACCAGCCGCCAACCACGTCGGGGAAACTCTGCCTTGATGAAATCCGCAACCTCCCGGTAGGGCCGCTCCACATCGTACACGCGACAGTGATTCGAAAGCTCTGCAACCGCTGCAACGCTTTGCTCTGCACGCACGGTTCCGGGGGGCGCTGGCAGCCGCCGAGAGAGCGGCGGAAACAAAACGGCGTCGCGCAGGAAGAACATGAGATAGCCGGCCACAGAGCCGACGTACAGGCCCAACACACAGACCAAGCGCACGAATGGTTCCCCGATCACGTGACCCAGCATCCCATTCCTCCAGCAGACGACGCGTGGACACCATAGGCAGGGCGCGGTCGGCCGGCCCGAGACAGGCAGGTCAGCATCAAATGGACATAATACACGACACCTCGCGCTGCGCTTGGTGCACGGCCTATCTGTTACATTAGACGAACTCGCGCCCCAATGGTTACGCATCAGTCACAATCTTCAGGTCCACAGCGCCATGCCAGACCTTGCGCAAGGTGTGGATTCCACCTACGCGTATCTGGGAGAAGACGTGATCTAGCATCACAGGAGATTCGAACAAAGCGGGCTGGCCCAAATGGTCTCAGGGTATGACCATCGCCAGCCTGGAGATCGGGCAAGGTGTCCTAATCGCTGCAAGTACCAGTTCTGGCTGCACTTCGGGCAGATGCCATAGAAGTCCAGGCGATGGCCTACGACCTGATAGTCAGATTCTTGTCAAATGCGCCCGACAACGTTTCAGTGCAGAAGAAACGGAGATGATCACCACGCCAGGGCATGACGTTGACGAGGCATGTCGAGTCGGCCTTGACACTGGCATTCAGCGCCGTGCTTGGCGCACCAAGCTCGGAATTGACGCGGGCGCAGCATCCGGTAGAATGGAGAGCATGCGCATGCTGCGTCGGGCACCAGGTAATCGGGATCAGGGAGCCATCCAGCCCTGATACTGAGATGCCTTGCCTGCGTGCAGTTGCCGGAGGGGAAATGGAGATTCGAATCGATCGTGTCGTTCTCGGTCTGACGAGCTGCTACCTCGTCCGGCACGAGGGCGTGCTGTGGGTGGACTGCGGTATGCCCGGTGCCGGGCCCGGTTTCCGCAAAGCCCTCGAAGGGCTGGGGTTGCGACCCGAGCAGGTGGGTTTGATCCTGCTTACGCATGGGCATGACGACCACGTCGGGTCGGCGCGCGAGATTGCGAGCATCACGGGGGCCAAGGTCGCGCTGCACCACGCGGACGCGGATTGGCTGGCGCAAGGTCGCCGGGTCCCGGCGCGGGGGCGCACAGGGCTGGCGCGTTTGATGACGCGTCTCGCGCCGCTTCTGGGCGCCGGGTCCAGCCCCCCGTTTGTGCCCGATGTGATCATTGGCGACGACGGCCTGTCTCTGGAAAGCTACGGCATCCCCGGCAGGGTGGTGCACACGCCGGGGCACACCCCGGGCTCGGTCACGCTGCTGTTGCCGGGTGACAGGGCGCTGGTGGGTGACATGGCCATGAACGGTTTTCCTCTGCTGGGCCGGCGTCCAGGCCTGCCGATCGTGGCGGACGACCCGGCAATCTTGCGCGAGAGCTGGCGCATGCTGCTGGAGCAAGGCGTGGTGACCGCCTACCCCGGCCATGGCGGGCCTTTCCCGGCCCAGGCCATGCGCGTGTACCTGGTAGAGTGAAATGGGTGGCATCCGACCAAAGGCTTGCCGCCCTTGTGCGAGCTCCCGTGACAATTGGTGGCTTGGTGCCTGATTTGAAAATGCGGATTGGGTGTAGCATCGGGCCTTGCCGTTCGCTTCGCGAAGACGAAGTGCCCGTCCGGACGCCCACAAGGGGCGATACTACGTCCCGGCACCACAGCGTTTTCATTCTTGGTGGTGAGCCGACAGGCTCATGAGGAGCTTGGTGTCTGACTTGAATGCGGATTGGGTGTAGCATCGGGCCTTGCCGTTCGCTTCGCGAAGACGAAGTGCCCGTCCGGACGCCCACAAGGGTTTCTGTAGGTTTTTGCACCTTAACAAAGA
>CAYZKS010000030.1:0-26211 GCA_964478725.1 uncultured Anaerolineales bacterium | reverse complement strand
CCAGGACCGCGCCTCAACTCATTTCTGAAGCTGCACAGCAGCATTGACAAGTTCTTGGCCATGTGATAGAATGTGCGCAGCAATCCGGCCGGCGCTGCTCGTCCGCAGTGCGGACGCCGCGTCCGCTTGGTGACTGACCGAACACAACAGCGTGGTGCAGCGCCACATATCCTGTACGTCTCCTACAACCGGCAACTTGACGCCGCTTCCAAAGAGGCTCTGTCATCGGATTCTTCTACCCGTGCTCTGGCATAGGTTAACGGCCTTAACGGGGAGAGGGGGTGATACCGAATCAAGACGAGCTGTGGTTGATCGCACGAGTCTGGCACATGTCGTGCCGTTTCGTGCCTATCGTCCGCAATCCTATAGGAGGCGAAAGAGATGAAGGTCAGGTGGTCGGTTCTGTTGACAGTGCTGATCGTGGTGTCGGTGGTAGTCAGCATGCTGGGTGGCTGCGCCCCGAAGGCCGCGCAACAGGTCAAGATGGGCATCCTCTGCCCCTTGACGGGAAACATCGCGGCCTATGGTCAGGAACAGAAGAACGCCGTTGAGATGGCCGTGAACGAGATCAACGCCAAGGGCGGCATCCTGGGTAGGAAAATCGTCACGCAACTTGAGGACGATGAGAGGAAGCCAGAGCTGGCGGCCTCCATGACCCAGAAGCTGATCAACTCGAACGTGGACGTGATCATCGGCGGCATGTCCAGTTCAGAAACCATGGCGGGTGGACCCATCGCCAATGCCAAGCAGGTCATCATGGTCTCCCCTTGGTCCACCAACCCCAAGGCCGCCGAGGGCGACTGGGTGTTCCGTGCCTGCTTCTCTGATGCGTTCCAGGGCCGCATTCAGGCCAGGTTCATCGCCGAGAACCTCGCGAGCAAGCGGCCGGCGCAACTGCTGGACGTGGGCGATGATGGCTCCAAGGGCCAGGGCGAAGTGGTAGCTGCCACCTTGAAGGAACTGGGCGTACCTTTGATCGCGACCGAGAGCTACCAGGGGGGCGACAAAGACTTTAAGGCGCAGTTGACCAAGATCAAGGCGTTGAACCCCGATAGCCTGGATGTCCCCAACTACTACGGCGAAGTGGCGCTCATCAGGGTGCAGATGAAGGAGCTGGGCTTCGACGTCCCGACGGTTGGCGGGGATGGCGTGGACTCGGGCGATTTCTTCACCATTGCCGGAGCGGCTGCTCAAGGCATGATGATCACCACGCACTATTCGCCGGAAGACCCGCGGCCCGTGGTGCAGGAGTTCCGCAAGAACTATGTGGACAAGTACGGAAAGATCCCCCAGAGCACGGCGGCTCTCTCCTATGACGCTGTGATGTTGTACAAGATGGCAGTCGAGAAGGCCAACAGCTGGGACAAGAACAAGATCCGCGAGGCGCTGGCGGGATTGCAGAACGTGACGACTCTGGTGACGGCTCCCACGTTCTCCATGGACGAGACGGGCACCGGCATCAAGTCACTGGCAATCGTTGAAGCGGGCGCTGACGGCGAGTGGCACTTTAAGGCTGTGGTGAACCCATAGCCACTGGGTGAACGGAGAGAGCGGGCGGTTTGCATAAAGCCGCCCGCTACTTTCTATGGCTGGGGGTGCAATGGGCACAGTTCTTGGTCAACAGCTGGTCAACGCCCTGCAGCTTGGCAGCGCCTATGCCCTGCTGGCGGTGGGCTACACCATGGTGTATGGCGTGCTGCGCATGATCAACTTTGCGCATGCCGACGTGTTCATGATCGGTTCCTATATAGGTTTAGCTGTGTTCGCAAGCCTCGGTCTGGCCTCGGGGGTCACGGCATTTGTCGTGTGCATCGTCGTGGCCATGGTCGGCGCGGCCATCCTGTCGCTCGTCATCGAGCGCGTGGCCTATCGCCCTTTGCGAACAGCTCCCCGACTATCGGCGATGATCACGGCAATCGGCGTTTCTCTGGTCCTGGAGCACGGATCGCGAGCAGCGCCGTTCATAGGTCCGGATTATCGCCGCTACCCGGAGATCATTGCCACCGCCCGCTTCCAGGTCGGAGGCGTTTTCTTTACGCGGACCTCCATCGTGGTCCTGGCGACTTCGCTGGTCTTGATGGTCCTGCTCAGCTACATCGTCAGCCGTACCATGGTCGGCAAGGCCATGCGTGCCTGTTCTTGGGACAAGGAAGCGGCGTTGCTGATGGGCATTGACATCAACCGCATTATCTCCTACACATTTGCCATCGGAGCGGCGGAGGCGGGTGCGGCGGGAGTGATGTGGGCCTTGGCCTATCCGATGATTGACCCCTATATGGCATTGATGCCCGGCATCAAGGCCTTTGTCGCGGCGGTCGTGGGTGGAATCGGGAGTGTGCCTGGCGCCTTGGCCGGCGGCTTCATTCTTGGGGGAGTAGAGACGGCCGTGGCAGCCTTCCTGCCTTCCATGTACCGCGACGCACTGGCCTTTACGGTGCTGGTGATCGTGCTCATCTTCCGGCCCACCGGGCTGTTCGGCGTGGGGGTGGTGGAGAAAGTCTAGTCAACCTTGACTCACGTGGCGGTGCTGGGCCACGGAAAGGGACCAGGACCCTATGAGCCTTAGAGACCTTGCCAAACGCATCAAGCTTCCCGATAGCTATGACGGGCGCTCCCTGCGCAACATCTGGGTGACGCTGACGCTGGTGCCTCCCCTGGTGGTAATGGCGCTGTATCTGTCAGGGATCCTCAACTCTTACTACTATGACGTATTGATGCGCATGGGCATCTCGATTATTCTCGCCGTCAGCCTGAACATCGTGAATGGGCACTTGGGCCAGTTCTCCATTGGTCATGCCGGATTCATGGGGGTTGGCGCCTATGTGGCGGGCGTACTGATCGCCGGTGGCAACCCGGGCTATGCCGGTGTGACGCTGCGAGAGCCCGGCCTTCTGAGCAGCCTACCCACGTTCAATGCGCTCGGGCAGCAGTTCTCGCTGGCCTTCCCCATCGCCATGCTGATCGGTGGCGTCGCGGCGGCCATGCTGGCCTTTATCATCGGCATCCCCGCCTTTCGCACCCGCGGTGACTACTTGGCTGTGGTCACGCTGGCCTTCAACATGATCATCGTAAACATCCTCGTCAACATGCAGTATGTGGGAGGCTCCCGAGGGCTGACCGGCTTGCCAGGCTACTCCAATTTCATGTGGGTGTGGCTCGCCATCATCGCCACGGTGCTTGTTTCTCGCAATCTTATCACCTCCGCCCACGGCAGAGCAATCCTATCGGTCAGGGAGAGCGAGGTCGCTGCCGAACTGGGAGGCATCAACGTCCGCACCTACAAGCTGATTGCGCTTTCCGTCGGCGCGTTCTTTGCCGGCATCGGCGGTGCGCTGCTCGGTTTCCACGTGATGTTTATCAATCCCAGCATGTTCAACGTCTTCCGATCGATTGACTATTTGATCATGATCTATCTGGGTGGCGTGGGCAGCATCACCGGCACGGCTTTGGGTGCGGTGATCTGGACCCTGCTGCAGGAGGCCCTGCGCTTCATGGGCGTCTGGCGCCAGGTCGTGGGGCCAATTCTGCTCATCATCACCATGCTGGTGTGGAAGAGGGGCCTTACCAAGGGTGAACTCCCCTTCATCATCGCGAAGAGGAAGGGAGGGTTGGCGGTTGTCCACCATCCTGACAATCAGTAAGCTAACGCACGACTTTGGCGGGTTGCGCGCCGTCAGCGATTTCGACCTGCATATTGAAGAGGGGCAGCTCATTGGCCTGATCGGCCCAAACGGAGCAGGCAAGACAACGGTCTTTAACCTGATCACGGGGGTCTATCGGCCTAGCTCTGGGGATATCCGCTTCGACGGCACGTCTCTGGTGGGGCTCCCATCGCACACAATCGCGCAGATGGGCGTGGCGCGCACCTTCCAGACGATTCGCCTCTATGGCGATCTGCCAGTGATCGACAACGTCAATCTGGGGCAGCATTTCCAAGTGCAGTACGGACTGACTTCAGCCATGCTGCATCTGTCCTCCTGTTCCAGGGGCGAGGGAGAGCTGTACCGCAAGGCCATGGAACTGCTGGAGCTATTCGGCCTGGCGCAACAGGCATACGAGGACGCCAAGAGCTTGCCCTACGGACAACAGCGAAGGCTCGAGATTTGCCGCGCCCTGGCGTCCAATCCCAAGCTGCTCCTGCTGGATGAGCCGGCGGCTGGCATGAACCCCGGCGAAGTCCAGGAGCTGATGGACCACATTGTCTGGGTGCACGATCACTTCAAGCTAACCATCTTGCTCATCGAGCACCAGATGCGGGTCGTGATGGGTATCTGTCCTCACATCATAGCAATGGACTTTGGCCAGGTCATAGCCCGCGGAACTCCCGAGGAGATCCAGAAGAGCCCACGGGTGATTGAGGCCTATCTGGGTACCGAAGAGACGGAGGCCGCCTGATGCTCGAAGTCAAAGACTTGGTTGTATCCTATGGCGCGATCAACGCGGTTAAGGGCATTTCGTTCCACGTGAACGAAGCCGAGATCGTCACCTTGATTGGCGCCAACGGTGCCGGCAAGTCGACAACGCTGCGCACCATCTCGGGCATCGTCAGGGCGCAGTCGGGGAGCATCAAATACCTGGGCCAAGAGATCACGGCGGTGCGGGCCGACAAGATCGTCGAAATGGGGATTGCCCAGGCGCCAGAGGGACGACGCATCTTTGCCAACCTGACGGTGGAGGAGAACCTGCAACTGGCAGCTTGGCTGCGCATGGGCAAGGAAAGAGACGCCGTCAAGAAGGACTTTGAGCGCGTCTTTGCTCTGTTCCCTAGGTTGAAAGAGCGCATCCTCCAGCGAGCTGGCCTGCTCAGCGGCGGAGAACAGCAGATGCTCGCCATCGGTCGAGCGCTGATGACTCGGGGCAAGCTCATGCTGCTGGATGAGCCATCCATGGGATTGGCTCCCATCCTGGTGCGGGATATTTTTGCGGTGATCCAGGAGATCAACCAGCAGGGGACGACCATCCTGCTGGTAGAGCAGAACGCACGCATGGCCTTACGAATTGCCAACCGGGCCTATGTCCTGCAGACGGGCTCGATTGTCATGGAGGGTTCAGCTCAGGAACTGGCGAACAACGCGGATGTCCAGAGCGCCTACCTGGCCGCGTAGCCGTTTGGAGGAGGGGTGCTGTGCGACGTAGGGCTATGCCGATTGCCACGATATCCTCGCTTGTTGGAGCCATACTGTTAATTGTATCTCTGGTGCAGACTACGCCGCTTCCATTACGTTGCGCTAGTTTCGTAGGGATGATTGTCTGCGAAGTGTTGTTTGCCTGGAGCTTCATGTCGCTTGGCTCGAGAGGCTAGCGAGAACAGCGGCATCAGCCTGCGGCGAGATGCCGATCCAGCTGCGGTGGCCCAGCCCTGCGTGCGCATCGGCGGGATGGGTCGCCGCGGTGTGTTTGTTAGGCCTGCGCTGTTCCTGAACGCAGTCGATGAAAACGGAGGCCAGAAATGACAAAGGACCTGACTCGTTCCACGGCCGTGGTAGCGCGCGATCGTCGCGTTTATACGGCGGCTTCGAGGATACCCTACTTCCCGCTGGTGGTTGCTCGGGGTCGGGGCGCCACCATAGAGGACGTCGACGGCAACACGTATCTTGACTTCCTGAGCAGTGCTGCCTCCCTAAACACTGGCCACGCGCATCCCAAGATCGTGGCCGCGGTGCAGGCCCAAGCGGCAAAGTTCTTGAACTACACGGTGGTGTATGCCTATCATCAGCCGGCCACAGAGCTTGCTGAAAAGCTGGTGCAGGTCGTGCCTGTGCCAGCGCCCAAGCAGGTTTCGTTTGGCATGTCGGGCTCTGATGCCAACGATGGGTCCATCAAGCTGGTTCGGCGGGCGACCGGACGCCCCAAGATCATCGCCTTCCTGCGCTCGTACCATGGCTCCACCTTTGGTGCGGCTTCGTTGTCGGCGGTCTCGCTAAACATGAAGCGTGGGCTGGGGCCGATGGTGCCAGACATCTACCACGTACCGTTTGCCGACTGCTACCGCTGCCCCTTCGGGCAGACCTACGGCAAGTGCCGGATCGAATGCGTTTCCTACATCGAATCCCTGTTCAGTTCCCTGTTGCCTGCCGAGGATGTCGCGGCCATGTTCCTAGAGCCGATCCAGGGTGATGCGGGCATCGTCGTACCTCCGCCCGAATTCATGCAGGGGCTAAAGCGCATCTGCGACCAGTACGGGCTGCTGTTCGTGGCCGAAGAGGTTCAGACTGGCTGCGGCAGAACGGGCAAGTGGTTTGCCTGTGAGCACTGGAACCTGAAGCCCGACGTGATGATCCTGGCCAAGTCACTGGGGGCGGGCATGCCCATCAGCGCCATCGTAGCGCGGCAGGAGCTGATGGATAAATGGGAGTTGCCAGCGCACCTGTTTACCAATGGCGGCAACGCCGTATGCTGTGCCGCAGCCATCGCCAACATCGAGGTCATCCAAGAGGAGAAGCTGGTAGAGCGCTCTGCAAAGCTAGGTGAGCAGATCCAGGCGCGCTTCCGCGAAATGCAGGCCAAGTACGAACTGATCGGAGACGTGCGCGGCAGAGGACTGTTGATTGGCGTGGACTTGGTGAAGGATCGCCAGACCAAGGAGCGCGCCCGAGACGAAGCGGCCAAGGTGTGCATGCGCTGCTATCAGAAGGGGCTGATCCTCTCGTTCTTCAGCAACTCGGTGTTGCGCATTGCCCCGCCATTGGTGGTCACGGACGCCGAGGCAGAGCGCGCGCTTGGTATCATTGAAGACTCTCTCAAGGAAGTCCAAGAGGGCAGGGTGCCCGACGATGTGATCAGGGATACCAAAGGCTGGTGAGGCGGGACCGAACCGTCCGCGTAGCCTGAACAGTGCACTAGAGGGACGATCATACACGGAGGCCGAACATGCGCCTCCGTGCCTGTTTTGCCGTGTGATATCTGCAGGTGACTGTGATTCGGCCGCTATGCAGGTGAATTGCTACACAAAGTACTTGGCCAGGCGTACGTACTTGGGCTCCAAGGCGCCCACGAACGGCCGGGCATAGTCCAGAAAGGCCTGTGTGGGCCAGTTGCCCGCAGCATTCATGAAATTCGCCGGCAGTTTCTTCTCCTGGTTGGCGATGCCTTCCAGGCTGGCGATGCCCACCGCGCAATGGTAGGGTTGGCCTGGTTCGCGCACCAGCGTGACCATGCCTTCCAGCCTGCCCGCCACGGCTTGCCGCACGGCTTCTCGTCCTACGCGGTAAGCTTCGTCCAGGTCCACCTCGGAGACACAGGCCATTAGGGACCGCTGCAGGTAGTTGGGTTTGTCGATGCGCACCTTCAAACCCAACCTGCCTGCCAGCAGCGTGGCGACGAAATCGCTCACTCCGCCCTTCATGCGGTGCCCGAAGGCATCGATCTCCTTGGAGGCGTACTCCTCGCCCAGGTCCTTGCCGGCAGATTCTTGTGCACCTTCGCTGATGGCCACCACCACATGCTCGCGCTCTTTGTAGCAGCGTTCGACGTCAGCGACCAACTGTTCGATGCTAACCGGCCGCTCAGGTACGTACACCAGGTGCGGCGCGTCGCCCTCTTCCTGACGGGCCAGCGCCGCCGCCGCCGTCAACCAACCCGCATTGCGGCCCATGACCTCGACTAGCTTGACCGGGCTGGCCGGTCCCATCGCCTCCGTGTCGCGCCCTGTGTCGCGCACTGCCATGGCCACAAAGCGCGCCGCGCTGGGGTAGCCCGGGCAGTGGTCCGTGACGCACAGGTCGTTGTCCACGGTCTTGGGCACGGCGATCACGTGCAGTTCATAGCCCGCTTGTGTTGCCAACTGGTGCAGCTTCCAACTGGTGTCGGCGGAATCGTTGCCGCCGATGTAAGCGATGTAGCGGATGTTGCGTGCCTTGAGGATCTTCAGGATAAGCTCTTGGTCTTTGGCCTCCACGCGTTTGCGTGCAGTCCCCAGTGCCGCGCTGGGCGTATGCCTGAGCCCCTCGACTACCTCAGGCGACTGCCGTCGCAGATCCACGAACTGCTCCTTGAGAAAGCCATCGATCCCGCGGAACATGCCGTAGATCTCGCCGACCTCGTCGTGCGAAATGGCTTCCTGAATGACTCCACACAGACTGCTGTTGATGACAACCGTCGGCCCGCCGGACTGACCCACTGCCAGGTTACCTTTGGTCTTTCCCATTGTTCTCCTCAACGTGTGAGATACGGACATCTCCCGGTCTTGTGCGGGGAGGTCTGGCCCAGTCAAACTTCGCTGGACCGCATCGCCCGCGAACGATTGGCTTGTCTAGACGTCCACCTTGTCCTTGGGCAGGTACGGGTACTTGATGAAGGCCATCTTCAGTGGCTCACTGCCTTCGTTGACCATGTCGTGATGTTCGGGCGCCTCAAAGCGTACAGCATCGCCAACGGTCAATGCATGCTTGACGCCATTGGCATAGCAAGAAGCCTGGCCCTCCAGGATGTAGAAGGTCTCCTCCACCTGGCTATGGTAGTGCTCTCCCAGGCGCTCGCCCGGCAACAGCAGAATTACACCCCAGTCCAGGTTGGGCCCCCGGAACAGGTACTTGACGCCGCTCTTCCCACCCCGGTACGTCTGCTCTGACTCTCTGACCTTTTGCATGTTCTCCTAACCTCCGCTGACACAAGTCCGGCCAGCCCCAGGTCCGTGGCTGAGGAGGCTGTTCCTTCCTTGAAAGGTTTCGTCAGCCGCCCCTCTCCCTACAGGGCGCGCTCGAGTATGGTGTGCAGGTCCTCCGCCCCCAGGGGTCTGGGATTGTTCTTCAGATTGGACGACGACAACGACTTGTCGATTAACGTGGGCAAGTCCTCGCGCCGCACTCCCAGGTCAGCCAGGTGTTCGGGGATCCCAATGTGTTGCAGAATGCTTTGGACGGTCTCAATACCCCGCTTGGCTGCCGTGATCGATGGCAGACCATCAGTCTCGACGCCCAGTAGCCTCGCTACCTGAGCGTACTTCTCAGGAGCCCACTCCAGGCTGTACTCCATTACATGCGGCAACAGCAAACCGCTGATGACGCCGTGGGGAATGTGATACAGATATCCCAACGCATGTGCCGGGCCGTGCGCGCCGCCCAGGCGCGCATTGGAGAGCGCCATGCCAGCCAACAGGCTGCCGTAGAGCATGTCCGAACGCGCGGCGAGATCGGAGCCAGTTTGGTACGCCCGCACCAGGCTGCGCCCGATGCGCTGAATCGCCTGGGCGGCCAGGGCATCGGTGATTGGCTGCGCACCCACGCCCACAAACGGCTCGATGGCCTGGCACAGGGCGTCTGCTCCGCTGCTGGCTGTGAGCGCAGGCGGCAGGGAGAGGGTCAGCTCCGGATCCACGATGGCAACGCGGGCGAAGAGCTGGGAGCCGCGCAGGCTCTCCTTGATTCCGCGCTCTGGGTCCGTCAACACGGCGTTGCTGGTGACTTCGGAGCCGGTGCCTGCCGTGGTGGGGACCGTCACACACGGGAGCCCAGCGTTCTCCAAGGCGCGACCACCATGGTACTCTCGTACCCCGCCCGACTGCGTGGACAGCGCCGCCACTGCCTTGGCGACGTCCATCGCACTGCCGCCGCCTATCCCGATCACGATCTGCACACTTTCTTGCCTGGCGAGGTTCACCGCCGCCTGCACTGCGGCCAGCGTCGGCTCGCCCTGCACGCAATCGTGCAAGATGGTGAGGATTCGCCGCAACTGTAGATCTCGCAGTGCGCGCTCGAGCGCACCTGAGCTGCGCAAGGCCCGACGGCCGCAAACGAGCAGCGCGCACTGTCCGTAGCGAGCTACTACATCCGCCAACTGGGAGACGCAACCCAAGCCGGTGATCACGTGGGTGGGCAGGCAGAACTGCTTGCTCGTTGCTCCCATGCTCTTTCTTTGACCTCTCAGGACCATCCCGTGGACTGGTTCATGCCGATTCTAGCATGAACTCAGTGGTCGGGCAAACGTTCTGCGCGCGGTCAACTTGACTAGTCACGATAAATGTGATAAGATTGCCCCTCGTATGGGTGCAGGCCTGATTCAGCGAGCGGCGCGCGAACGGCATAATCACAGCCAAAAAGGTGAGGTAACGACAAGATAAGTAGACAAGAACACCGCATCAATGAGGCGATCACTTCCCCCGAAGTCCGCTTGGTCGACGAGACAGGCAAGCAGCTTGGGATTATTCCCACTCGGGAAGCGCTGCGCATCGCCCAGGAGCGCGATCTTGACCTGGTCGAAGTCGCGTCAGCGGCCAAGCCACCTGTCTGTCGTCTGCTGGACTATGGCAAGTTCCTTTACGAGAAGACCAAGAAGGAACGCAAGGCCCGCAAGAGCCAGCGACTGGTAGACATCAAGGAGATCTGGTTGCACCCCAAGACCGCGGCGCATGATGTCGAGTTCAAGTGCAGGCGCGTGCGCGAGTTTCTTGCCGACGGCGCCAAGGTGCGGGTGCGGGTGCGATTCCGAGGGCGCGAGAAAGCGAATCCAAAACCGGGCCAAGACTTGCTGGATCGCGTGCTCAAGAACCTCATGGACGTGGCTGTGATTGAGCAGGTTCCGACCGTAGAGGAGGGTGCGAGCAGTGTGTTTGTGTTGCTAGCGCCCAAGGCTTCGGCGGATCGCCCGCGAGAGCCTGCGCCAGACGAAGCGGCGGCAGCCGCGCTCGTGCAGGCATAGGTGTGAATTCAGCGATCGTTCGCTTAGCCGGAGGAGGTAGTTTCGGGTGCCAAAGATCAAGACTCACAAGTCCACGGCCAAACGGTTCACCGTGACTGGCACGGGGAAGTATATGCGGCTCAAGGGTCGCCGCAGCCATCTGCGACGCAAGCGGGCCAAGCGCGCGTTGCGCGCAATGGATCGCAAGTTTGAAGCAAAGGCGCCTGGCGATAGGAAGCGTCTCCAGCGCCTCGTACCCTATCTGGAGTAGAGCGCCCCAGGGCGCCTTGTTGGAAGGGAGTCATCGCATTGCCTAGAGTCAAGAGGGGTGTGCCAGCCCGTGAAAGGCACAAGAAAGTACTGAAGGCTACCCAAGGTCAGAGAGCTACCAAACACCTTCTGTTCAGGCGCGCCAATGAAGCCCACATGAAGTCCTTGTGGTATGCCCATCGTGATCGCCGCGACCGCAAGCGCGATTTTCGTCGCCTGTGGATAGTGCGCATAAACGCTGCCGCACGCCAGTGTGGCACCACGTATCGTGATCTGATCTGCGGCCTGACCAAGGCCGGCGCAAGCATCGACCGCAAGATACTGGCTGAACTAGCCATCTCGGACAGCGGCGCATTCGCACAGCTGGCGGACGTTGCCAAGCAGGCAGTTGCTGCGTAAGGGTTGATGGAGCGCGACAAGCTGACAGACCGCTCCGGTATCATCACCAGTACCACAAATGAGCATGTGAAGTACGTTCGCTCCCTGTACCGACGGCAAGTTAGGTATGGGGAGCATGTCTTTGTTGTGGAGGGGCTGCGTTCCCTGGAAGAGGCATTCAAGGCAGGCGTCCAGGCCGTCTTTCTCTTCCACACCCGTGCCATGCTGGAGTCGGAGCGCGCCTGCGCGCTGCTCTCGCAGGCTGAGGAGCGCGGCGTCACGCGCAAGCTTGTGAGCGAGTCCGTGATGTCCGCTATGGCGGATACGGTTAGCCCGTCTGGCATTCTGGCAGTGCTGCGCATGCCAGAACAGCGCATGCCGGCGGCCCTGGATTGGGCCCTGATCCTCGACAAAGTGCGTGACCCGGGCAACCTGGGCACCATTATGCGATCTGCACTGGCTGCAGGTGTGGAGTGGATTATCACTACTACAGGCACAGTGGACGTCTACAGCCCCAAGGTCGTCCGCGCGGGTATGGGCGCGCATTTTCGCCTGAGACTGTGGCCGGACCAACCCTGGAGCAAGGTGCGAGGGGTCCTGACGGGCCTGCAAGTGCTCGTGGCGAGCCCGCAGGGCGCGAGTCCGTACTGGGAGGTGGATTGGCGCAAGCCAACCGCGCTTGTGATTGGCGGTGAGGCCGAAGGAGTATCCCCTGAGGCAGCCCAGATCGCAACTGCCCAAGTCGCCATTCCCATGCGCTCCGGGGTCGAGTCTCTCAATGCGGCCGTTGCGGCCGGCGTGTTACTCTTCGAGGCGGCGCGGCAGCGTGCACTACGCTGAGCACTGGCCCTTAGACCCAGATCTGCCTGCTTCCAGCCCGAACTACCCACCAGCGCTGCGCCAGCGGAGCGAAGGTCAACTCGAACGCTTCCTTGCCGGCTGTCGTCACCAGGAAGTGCTGGCGCTGCTGTACGCCATCGCCGGTGACCCAGCTCCGCCCCCAAGATGCAATCGCGAAGCGTTGCCCATGCCAGCCAAATGCCAGTGAGACCAGCCCTCCGTCTGCATCAAAGCGGGCCTCTACACTGGTAGGAATGGCATCACTCCCGTTCTTGACCGCCAAGCTCAGGTCCTCTTCTCCGGTAGCTGCCCGACGCCAGACGTCAAATAGTCCTGGAGCCAGTCCAGTGCAGCGTGCACTGACTGTTCTCGGTTCCGTCTGCGGTCTCCCGACCAGCGGAATTCCCTGCACTGTTCACCGTGGGCTGAAGCGAGGGCGATGTAGACTAGGCCGACCGGTTTCTCAGGAGTGCCGCCGGTGGGGCCGGCGATGCCCGTAGTGGACAGAGCCAGATCAGCCCGCAGCAGCCGCCGCGCTCCGCGCGCCATGGCAATGGCGGCCTCGCAGCTGACCGCACCGTAGCGCTGCAACGTGCCGGTGGGCACTCCCAGTACACGTTGTTTCACCGAGTTGGAGTAGGCCACAACACCGCCGATGAAATAGGCCGAGCTACCAGAGATGTTCGTGATCTGGGCGGCCAGCAGCCCACCTGTGCAGGATTCGGCTACGGCCAGTGTCAGCTGGCGCTCCTGTAGCAGAATGCCCACTCTTCGCGCCACGGAGTATGTGCGCATGCCGTCGTCCTCCGTTCTCACAGCCCAGGTGCTCGATCACTCGGCAGATCGTGTGAGCGACTGAGATCACCTAAGCCTCACCCAGGCAGCCGCAGGAGGAAGCCCAGGAACTTGGCTTCCTCCTGCAACCGTGCCTCTATCCGTGAACTCCAACAGCTCAGTATAGTCCGTACCGCCTGTTTGCGCCAACTCAAGGTTGATGTATGGCCGTGGTTCGGATTGGGTCCTGGAGCGTCAAGCGTGCACGCCAGCATCGTTGCCTAGTGCTCCAGTAAGTGATATAATCCGCGCGAAATGGATGACTCTATCTTCTTCGACGAGGCAATCATACACGTGCGCGCAGGCAAAGGTGGCGACGGCATGTGCAGTTTCCGCCGCGAAAAGTACGTGCCACTGGGCGGTCCTGATGGTGGAAACGGCGGGGCAGGAGGCAGCGTCTACCTGGTGGCCAACCGGCATGTGAATACACTGATCCAATTCCAGCGACAGCGCCACTTTGTGGCCGAGACTGGCGAGCGCGGTCAGAGCCGGAAAATGCAGGGCAAAAGCGGCCAAAACCTGCGGATTGACGTGCCTGCCGGGACCGTAGTGCGGGATGCGGACACGGGAGAAGTGCTGGCAGATCTGGTCCGAGATGGGCAGAAGGCGCTGGTGGCTCAAGGTGGGCGCGGTGGAAGGGGCAACGCGGTCTTCAAGTCGCCCACCAACCAGGCGCCGCGCATCGTGGAGAAGGGCGAGCCAGGCCAGACGCGTGCGCTCAGGCTGGAACTCAAGCTGATCGCCGATGTGGGCATCGCGGGTGTGCCGAATGCCGGCAAGTCAACGCTGCTAGCTGCCATTAGCGCTGCTCGTCCCAAGATCGCGGATTATCCGTTCACCACGTTGACGCCCAACTTGGGCGTGGCCACGTTAGGCGACGAGCAGACGCTGGTGTTGGCGGACATCCCAGGTCTGATTGAGGGTGCGCACGCTGGTGCAGGCCTGGGCATGCGCTTCCTGCGCCACATCGAGCGCACCCGCATGCTAATCCACTTGCTGGATGGTGCCTCCTCAGATCCCCTGAAGGATTGGGAGTGCATCAATGCGGAGCTGGCGCATTTCAGCGCCAGGCTGGCTGCCAAACCGCAGTTGGTGGTGTTGAACAAAATGGACCTGCCGGAAGCACAGCAGCGATGGCCGAGAGTGCAGGCTGCCATGCGCGCGCGGGGCCTGCCGGCCTGTTCAATTTCTGCCGTGACCGGACAGGGCACACGCGAGATGCTGTATGCGGTCTGGAAGGCGCTGCAGCAGATGCCTGGGGAACCTCCTCAAGCGGAGGAGGTACGGGTCTTTCGTGCGCAAGAGGACGAAGACGCCTTTGAGATCACGAGGGAAGGCAAAGTACTGCGGGTTCGCGGCCGGCGCGTGGAGCGGGCGGCAGCAATGACCGATTGGAGCAACTCTGAATCTGTGGCGCGTTTCCAACGCATTCTGAAGGCAATCGGCGTTCTGGACGCGCTAGCCGAGGAGGGCATCCAATCCGGCGACATGGTTATGATCGCCGATCACGAACTGGAGTGGCAATAGGATGCGGCTGGGCGTTCTTGGTGGCACCTTCGATCCCATTCATTACGGCCATCTGGTGATTGCCGAAGATGCACGCACCTATCTGCATCTCGATAAGGTAATCTTCGTGCCTGCATACATACCGCCGCACAAGCCCATAGGCACGTACTCCGCCTTCGAGCATCGCGTGCGCATGACCGAGCTGGCGATCGCGGACAATCCATATCTGGTTCTCTCATTAATCGAAGCTGGTCGGAGCGGCCCATCGTATTCGGTGGATACGTTACGGCAGTTGCAGGCCGAGTATGGTCCCAGTGCGGAGCTGTACTTTGTAGTGGGCATGGATTCGCTTACCAACTTCTTGAGCTGGCACGAGCCAGCAGAACTGCTGAAGCTGTGCCGCCTGGTCGTAGCGGAACGCAGTGGCTATCATGCGAACCTGCCCACGCTCACTCAGGCACTGCCAGAGCTTGCGCAGCGCGTGCACATGATTGACACCCCCGAGCTGTCCATCTCTTCCACTGACTTGCAGAGACGGGTCCGTCTCGGGCTGTCCATTCGCTATCAGACCCCTCCCCAGGTCGAGCGCTATATCTACGAGCACGGCCTTTACCATGATGTCCCTGAAGCAGACTGCAGGGCCGGCGCCGCTGTAGCATGAGACCTACCAGTCACCCCCAGCCCGGCGCATTGCGACTGTCTTTCTCCACCGGCGCTCTGTATCATCTGCCTCTGCGCGCCGTTTTCTCGTTATTTCGCGAAGCAGGCCTGGATGGCGTCGAATTGGTGGAAGGCCCCGAGGTGGCTCTGCGCGGGCCATCGTACGTGCTACGGCTGAGCCGTGAGTATGCACTACCGGTTTTCAGCGTACACCCACCTGTGGTTCCTTACCCGGGCATGCGAAACGTCGGAAGGACGCTGCGCAGGCTGGTCTCACTGGCACAGGGCGTCGAGTGCGATCTGGTCGTCTTGCATACGCCCAAAATTGTGTCTACTGAGCATCCGCGTTGGAAGGCCTTCGTGCAAGCGCTCCAGGAGCACTCGCCCCCCGCCGTAAGGGTCTCCCTGGAAAACGCCGGATTCTTCCGGCCTTCCGACAGGGACTTTGTGCTGCATGACTTGCATGCCCTGAGTGCTTTTGTGCGTCTGCACGACCTGCCGGTCACGTTCGACACGGCGCATGCCGGTACATCGCCGTATCCGTTGCTGGAGTCCCTGGCGCTGCTTGATGGGCGCATCGTCAACGTTCACTTCAGCGATCTGGTCGACCGCCGTATCATTCCTGATTGGCGGCCTCTGCACACCTTCTTGCTGCATCATCAGATGCCCGGCAGAGGCGTGCTCCCGCTCGTTGAAGTGCTGCGAGTGTTGCGCCACTCTGGCTACTGCGGACCTGTGACCCTCGAAATCAGCCCGACTGCCCTGAGGGCTTGGAGCGTTGCTCACGTACGTTCGGGATTGGCGGAAGCGGTTCGCTTCGTGCGCCAAGCGGAGGCTGCAACGAGCAGCGTCTAGCGCGTTCAGGCGTCTGCGCTTGTTGGCTACGCGCGTATTTCGTGTCGCAGCGCGATCAGGGTAGAATTGCGATCAAGGTGTGCCCGCGCACTGCAAACAGCGCCGGGCATCTGGCAATGCCGATGTCATCCGGCACGCAGAGGCCACGTCTGCTGCGATCGCACGCATTCCTGCTCTGCGTGCCCTGCATTGGGTTGTCCGGGAGGAGCACGGCGGTGGTCTCGGTGGATTGGTTCGTTCCCGAGCTTGCAGAGGGTGCTCCCAGCCGAGCGCTGGCGGCGTATCTGGAGGCCTATTGCCCGCCTGGGGGCCTGGTGTTGGATCCCTTCTGCCAGCATCCCGGCATCGTTCGCGAGGCCGTGCGCGGAGGAGGGCGCATTGTCGCCACCAATCTGAACCCCATCGACGCCCTGCGTACCCGTATGGCATGCAGCCCCAGTCCAGGACAGGAACTCATGGCGGCCCTTACTCGCCTTGGCGATTCACCCAAGCTTGGCACCTCCCTGCAAGAACACCTACAGCATCTGTACCACACTACCTGCCCGCATTGTGGCAGGCCGGGCAATGCGGACTATTTTGTCTGGGAGCGGGAGCAGGATGCGCCCAAACAAGTGAGCTACCGCTGTGCGGCCTGCGGCCAGTCGGGTTTGCGAGATTGTGACGCCGACGACCTGCGCACGCTGCAGGAGGTGCAGCCCCGCGGCCTGCACTATTCCTATATCCTGGATCGGATTGCCAAACAAGAGGACCGCGGCAGGCGGCTTGCCGAGAAGCTGCTCGGGCTGTATACACCGCGCAATCTCTACGTTCTCTCTAACCTCGTACTCAAGATGGATGATCTCTTCACTGGTTCGGCTGTGCACGACTGGCTGCGCCTGGTCTTGCTGCGCTGCCTCGAGCTGGGCAGCAAGCTGAATCCGGTGCCCACGGAGCAGTCTCCCACAGCCGCGGTTGGCCTGACCCCACCGGCACGCTTCATCGAGCGTAACGTCTGGCAGCTCTTCATCGATACGGCGCGGACGCATGCTGAGCCCTCGACGGAAATAGCGCCCCTCGCCGCCAGCATCGCCGAGGTTATCACATCCCCTACAATCGCCGGCAGCGCGACCAGTGCGCCGAGTCAGGCGTTTGTGGGGCAGATGCCGCTCAGGCAGTTGGTCCAGCAATTGCCGGTTGAGAGCGTGGATCTGGTGTTGACGCAGCCTGCGCTGCTTGGCCGGACGCGCTGGGCATTGCCTTATCTTTGGAGCGGTTGGCTGTATGGGCACCAGCTTGCAGCTTCGCTCTGGCCTTTGATTCGCAGGCACGCATCAGATTGGCCCTTTTACTTGCGAGTGATGCGCGCCACGCTGCAGTCTCTGCACAAGACGCTGAAAGCCAGTGGGCACATTGTTTTCTTGGGCGAGACGACCGGGCTGGCCTTGCAGGAGGCCTTGAGCCTCGCTGCGGCGGGTGCGGATCTACGCCTGCAAAGCCTGTTGGTTCGTTCGCGGCATATGGAGGTGGCGACCAAGCCCTTTGCAGGATCGCGCGGTGACTTTCGCATGACCTGGACAAAGGGACTGCCTTCCGTGCCTTGGCGTGTGTCGGCCAGTGAACTCAAGGGGAACATCCAGGAGTCTGCCATCTCTGCTGCGGAGGGAATCTTGGAACAGCGCGGCGAGCCGGCTCCCTTTGCCCGCCTGCACAGTTCCATCTGGGAGACACTGGCGCAACGCAGTCTCTTGCAGAGAGCAGTGAGCGTGTGGGAGTCGCCTGCGCTGCTCGAATTGGTGCGCGCTCAGGTCAAGACAGCCCTCGAAGCGGCTGTCGGCCCGACGCTGGTGCAGCTGTGGAAGGATGAACAGAGAGAAGACTGTCTGTGGTGGTTGGTGGAGCCGCCCGCCGTGCCACCTCTCACGGAGAGGGTGGAGTTGGCCGTGCGCGATGTTCTGGCATCGGCACCCGCTGTGGAGACCAGCGATCTGCTGTCCGCAATCTATGCGCGCTTTGCTCGCGGCTTGACGCCCGACGCAGAATGGGTGACGGCCTGCATTCAATCCTACGGCCAGTCCTTGGCCCCTGAACGCTGGGCGCTGAAGCCCACGGACGGTCCAAAACCACGCGCCCGGATGCGAGATGCAGTCTGTGACCAACTGCGTGAGTGGGGAAGACGCTTGAGCTACGTGGTCCAGGGGCCAGATGTTGAGGGCATGGATCTCCTGTGGACGAGCAAAGCAGGGAATAACGTTGGCTTCTGGGTGCTGGATTCGGTCGAGCTGAGTCGCGTGCTGGAATGGAAACCGAGCGTTGTTGCAGCCCAGGCCCCCAAATTCGTCATCATGCCCGCAGATCGACATGACCTGCTGAATCTCAAACTCACGCACTTCACTTGGCTGCGCAGGCAGCTTGCCGCCAAGGGCTGCAGGATGCTCAAAGACAGCGAGCTGCAGGCATGGGCTCAAGATTTGCCCACAGATGGTGCTCAATTGCCGCTCATGTAACCAGGCGAGCACAGCCTGATGACTGCATAAGAGCTCTTTGCCGGCCCGCCTAGCTGTGAGTTGTCAGGCGCAGCGCCAGAGTTGCAGTGCATCGGGACGTGTGCTAGTATTCCGCGCTACTCTTACACCAAGCTTTGGATGGGATGTCAATAGTGACTGGACCGAAGAGCAGAGTTTCCGGTGCACCGGCCCTCGTGCTGACGCGAGAGAACTTGATGCGCAACATCGTGCACCTGGCCTTGCCAGCCGTCGCGGAGAACCTGCTGGTCACTATGGTCTTTCTGTCTGACACCCTGCTGATCGGCTGGCTCAAGGACCCAACAGCCCTGGCCGCCGTCAGCCTTGGCGGGTTGTTTCTGAACGTCGCGAATCAGTTGTTTTCGGCTGTGTCGGTCGCTGCCACCGCGCTGGTCGCGCATGCCTGGGGTGCCCGTGACTATGCTCGGGCTCGACGGGTCGCTGCCCAGGCCATTGTGGTGGGCATCGTGAGCGCTGGCGTGGCCATTGCCATTCTATGGCCTCTCGCAAATGCACTGATGCTGTGGATGGGCGCAAGTACGCGTGCGGCCGTTCTGGGCGCCATGTACATGCGCGTCATTCTTCTCACCTCGCTGCTGGGCTTTCCAATGGTAGTCCTCAATGGCATCATGCGTGGCGCTGGGGATACGCGCACACCCATGAACATCACCCTGATCATGAACGTTTGGAACGTCCTGGTTGCTGCCGCACTCATCTTCGGGCTGGGGCCGGTGCCCGCCATGGGGCTGGCTGGGGCGGCCGTGGCCACTGCCTCTGCACGACTCGTGGGTGGCGTGCTGGCCCTCTACATAGTGTTGGCTGGACGGAGCTTCTTACACGTGCAGCTCCAAGACGTGGCTCGCTGGGATTTTTCCCTCATGCGACAAATGCTGCGACTAAGCATGCCCACTGCCGGTGAGTCGGTAGTGACGCGTCTGGGATTCGTACTCTTTATGCGTATTGTTTCTGGCTTGGGCGAAGTGGCGCTGGCGGCGCACCAGATTGCCGTGAATGTAGAGTCTTTGTCCTTCATGCCGGGCTTCGGACTGAGCATGGCCAGCACCACACTGGTTGGTCAGTCATTGGGAGCGGGAGACCCCGAACTGGCCAAAGAGAGCATTCGTGGCTGCATGCGCATCAGTGTGGTGGTCATGGGTGCGCTGGGCGTGATCTTTGCCCTATTTGGGCGGCAGCTCTCTGCGCTGTTCGGGAGCACGCCTGAGGTCTTGGCCATGGCAGGGAGTGCGGTTCAAATCGGCGCCCTGGAACAACTGCCCATCGCCGTGCAGATGGTCCTGGCAGGCAGCCTGCGCGGAGCAGGCGACCCTCGAACGCCGATGTACGCCACCCTGTTCGGAACCCTGGTGTTTCGGGTGCCGATCGTGTATCTGTTTGCCGTTGTTTTCGGCTGGGGACTGAACGGCGTTTGGCTGGGCACGGCCGTGGACTGGACGGCCCGGGCGCTACTGCTCTACTACCTCTTCCGTAGAGGGGCGTGGACCAAAATCAGGCTCTGACAGTGGGGGTGCACCCATCTGCCGGCGGCACGGCATTGACTTTTTACGGGAATGACGGCATAATGAGAATGTAACAAATTAGGCACCGAGCGGTGTTCTCCCCTCTGAAAGGAGGCGGCGTGGCCAGGGTTATCCTACATGAGTATTGTTCTGAAGCAAGGCAACTCATCGAATCGCGCGCGTACGACGCTGCTATCGCCATCTGCCTCCACATCCTGAAGCGATACCCCAAGCACATTGAGACGTACCGCCTGCTGGGTGAAGCCTGTCTGGAGAAGGGAGAGCTGAACGAAGCGGCGGATATCTTCAAGCGTGTGCTGAATGCTGATCCGGAGAACTTGGCTGCCCATGCCGGCCTGGGATTCATCTATCAGGAACGGCAGCAGCTTGCACAGGCCATCTGGCACATGGAACGCGCTTTTGAGCTTGCGCCCAATAACGAAGAGGCCCGCAACGCCCTGCGCAGGTTGTACGGCCAACGCGATGGCGCTGAACCGGCGCGCATCAAGCTGAACAAGGTGGCCCTGGCGCGTCTCTACTCTCGAGGAGGGCAATACCGGCAGGCCATCGAGGAGTTCAATCGCTGGCTTGAACTCGAACCGACCCGCATGGACATCCGCGTCTCCCTGGCGGAGACGTTCTGGCGGGATGCGCGGCGAGAGCAAGCGGCTGAAGCAGCGCGCGAGATTCTCAAGACCTGCCCAGATTGTCTGAAGGCTATCCTGCTGCTGGGCGCGATCCAGATGGAAAAGGGGCGTACAGACGAAGGCAAGCAAATCCTGGCCCGAGCCCGAACGCTGGATCCAGAGAACCGGATGGCCCAGGCCATATTCGGCGAGGATTCGCCCCTGCCGGCTCAGCCAGTTCTGGTGCCGAGAGCACCGGAGCCCATTCCTGTGCCGGCTGGGCCCGCAGCGCCTGAGAGTGAAATGACTGCGGTACCGGAAGCAGAGTCCGAACCGGGCGTCTCGCAAGCTGAGGAGCTGGAGCAGCAGGGAGAGGCACTGACGGTCGTTGAGCCAGCACAGGCAACGGAAGCGCCGCCGTCTGCACCTCCGATCATGGCCGTACCGGTGGATGCTTCCTCTGTCCCAGAAGCAGCGGCGTTCCCTGTTGGAGAAGTCTGGTCAGAGCAAGCAGTAGAAGCGCCAGCCACGCCCGCCGAAACCATCACTACGGTTGCGGCAGAGGGTCCAGAGACCGTATTCCCGCTACAGGGAACTGCGCCAGCACAGGAACCAGTTGTGGCTGCAGCGTCTGCTGAGCAGGCGGAAACACGGGCTGTGCCAACTGCCGAGGCGGCCCACATACTCGAGCCCGCAAGTGCTCCTGAGGCTGCTGTAGAGCCCGAGCCTGTACCGCTCGTGGAAGCCGAGACCCTGGCAGCCCCCCTTCTGGAGCCAACGATGGTACAAGAAACCGCTTTGCCTCAAGGGACTTCCGAAGTATCTGGAGTCCCTCCAGTCTCGGGGGCGGTGGAGATACCGGAGGGAGCTGTGTTGGAGGCGGTCTCCGCACAGGAGGCCTCACCTGCGCCCGAAGCAATTGAATCGCCTGTGGCGCAACTGGCGACCGAGCAGGCTGAGGCGTCGGCAGGGCCGGCTGCGGAGACGGTCCCCGTGCAAGAAACTGAGGCTGCGGCCGAGCCTCGCGAGGCCTCTGTGACCGTATCGGTCACAGAAGCGACTGAGCTGCTGGCAGCGCCTCCTCCAGAGGCTCGCCCTGTGGAGGAGGGTCAGCCGGTGCCTGAGCCATCCGAGATCCCTGTAGCCGCATTGCCCACAGAGCTGGTCCAAGCAATCTCCTCACCCGCGGCTGAGGCCTTGGCTCCATCCGAGGCGCCGACTGCCTCGCACGAGGTCGCCATCTCGAGCGAAGTGGTTGTCGCGCCGCCGTCAGAAGCACTCGCCGAAGGCGTGGCGGCTCCCTCTGCAGAGGTGGCGCCCGCTGCCGAAGTTGAGGGGGAGCAGGCTCCAGTCACGGCCGAGCTGACGCCCGGCGCTATCAGTGCGATCCGATCGACGGAAGCCGCCCTCTATGAACAGCAATTGCAGCAGAACCCCAAGGATGAACGCACGCGCCTGAGCCTGGCGCGTGTCTATCGCGATCAGGAGCAGGTGGAACAGGCCTTGGAGCAGTATCGGGCGCTGGCGAAAGCCAAGTCCGAGACCATCGCGGAGGCGATCGAGGACATGGAGTCCATCGTGGCGTCAAGGCCTGGTAACTTGGCCGCGCATGAGTTGCTGGCGGATCTGTACGCCAAGAACGGCCAATTGCAGAAGGCAATGGAGAGGTATCGCTGGCTCGTGCAGCAACTGGAACAGAAGCCGGCGTAGGCACACTTGGCCAGGATTGCAGAATCGAGGATCAGGAGGCATCGCAGACGAGCATGGAGAAAACCCTGGTCATCATCAAACCAGATGCAGTGCAGCGTGGCCTGGTTGGCGATATTGTGGCTCGCCTGGAGAGGCGCGGGCTCAAGCTGGTGGCCATGAAGATGATGCAGATCAGCAAAGAGCTGGCGTCCAAACACTATGCCGTGCACGTGGGCAAGCCTTTCTATGATGGTCTGGTGGCCTACATCACTTCTGCGCCAGTAGTTGTCCTGGCCTTGGAAGGGAAGCGAGCCATCGAGGTGGTGCGTGCTACCATGGGCGCTACGAACCCTGTACAGGCCGCGCCGGGTACTATTAGAGCGGATTACGCAGTAGAGATCGGCCGGAACCTCGTGCATGGCTCGGATGGGCCTGAAACCGCTGCCTTCGAGCTTGGACTCTTCTTCGGGCCGGATGAAATGCTATCCTGGGAGCGCGCGACGGACCGCTGGATCCAAGAGTAGGCTGCGCCGACAAAAAAAGGGGGGGAGCCCGGGCTCCCCCTTTGCGTGTGCGTCAGACCTATAGCATTCGCACTACAGTCCTGGCTTCTCTCCACAACTCCTCCAGATCGTAGTAACGTCGCACAGTGGGCGTGAAGATGTGCAGGACGACCGATCCATAGTCCATCAAGATCCAGCCGGATCCTGGGGTGCCTTCGGAGTGTAGTGCTCGCAGGCCGCCTTCGCGTAGCTTGGTCAATACCTCATCGTGGATGGCGCCGATCTGTCGTTCGCTGCCGGCGCTGCAAATCACAAAATAGTCGGTGACGCTCGATATCGGTCGAACGTCTAGTAAGAGGACATCCTCAGCCAACTTGCCGGCTACAAGGTCCACGATCTCTCTGGCCAGAGTCTCCGCTTCCAGGTCTGCCTCCTCTTCTTGCTGAGCGTGCTTGGGCTGCATTATACCATTACTGCTGGGCTGCGCAAACAGACAGTGCATAAGGCACGGGCAAAGCGCCGGTCTGCGAATCGATGCCTCTTGCCTGCAATAGCTTTGACAAAAGCCACTCCACGCGGCATAATGCCTGCGAGGGAGGGCCGGGTGCCAGAAGTAACGCTTGTGATCATGACTGGCGTGCATGAGGCCAGCGAAGCAGAAAGGATGATGGCAGGTGCCCGGCTGGCCATCACGCAGGACACGATTGAGAGGGCGCAGGGGCTGCCAGACCTTGGGCGCATTGTGCTCAGTACGAACTCGCAGTCGCTGGCTGCCTGGGCCGGCGCACGGGGCGTTGAGGTTGAACTGGATGCACGGGATGGTTCTTTCCATTTCGGCCGGAACCTACAGGCGCTGAGCGAGAAGTACCATGTCGAGCGTCTCTTCTACATGGGTGGGGGCAGTGGGGCGCTGTTGTCTCGCGAAGAGATGGCGCAGATCATCGAGCGTCTCACTTCCGCGGAGCGCTTGCTGATCACCAACAATTACTACTCGACCGACTTTGCCGCGTTTGCGCCTGCGGCCGCGTTGGCAGGCATCCAGCTTCCAAGCATCGACAACGATCTGGGCTGGCTTCTGGGCGAATCGGCTGGCTTGCCCAACGAGACTCTGCCCAGGCGGGCGTCCACGCAGTTCGACGTAGACACGCCCACAGACCTCATGGTTCTGGCGCCGCACCCCGGCGCGGGTGCGCATACGCGCGCGTTTGTGAAGACTCTGGCGCTGGACACAACGCACATCCAGCGCGCCATGCTGCCGCTCGTGGACCGTGACGCCGAGGTCATGGTGGCCGGACGGGTTTCGGCGGCAGTCTGGGACTATCTGGAACGCGAGACTGCCTGCCGAGTGCGCGTGTTTGCGGAAGAAAGAGGCATGCGCGCCAGTGGACGGCTCGCGCGGGGCGAGGCGCGTTCTCTTCTGGGGTACTACTATCAGCAGGTGGGACCGCAGCGCTTCTTTGACACGCTGGCGCAGTTGGGCAGTGCGGTCTTCCTGGACAGCCGCGTGCTGTTCGCTCACCTGGGCGTGTGGCCTCCCGCCGCTGATCGCTACAACTCGGACCTGCGCTTGCCGGATCGCATCTCGGACGGAACCGTACGCGAGTTCACTCGGGCTGCTCTATCGGCCAGTGTGCCTGTGGTCCTCGGTGGGCACTCGCTGGTCTCCGGCGGCATGTACGCCCTGGTGGAGGCGGCTTGGCTGACAACTGGAGCAGAGGTGCCGCGCTACGTGGATCATACGGTGTGGGACAAGGACGGGCAATCCGGCCTGTAGTGGCGGGTTTAGCCGCGTGCTACGGGACAACGCAATCGGCAAATGGCTGAAGCCGTCACTACCACAAGTCATTACGAGCACAAAGGAGTGTATCATGGGAGACGGGCAGTACAGCGATTTCTTCAACGTGGACATCTCCGAGGTGGATGCCGATACCGATCGCATCATCGGCTTCGAGGAAGAACGCCAGGCAAGGCGCTTCATTCTCATCCCTTCGGAGAGCATTGCGCCCCTGGCTGTGCGGCAGGCGCTGGGTTCGGTGTTCAACAACGTGTATGCGGAGGGCTATCCGCCGCTGCGCATGACGCGCGACGAGGAACAGATGGTGCTGGACCACGCGCACCAATTGGCCTGCTACCGCCGCTATGCCGACCGGCGCTTCTACAAGGGCGTCGAGTACGCCGACGTGATCGAGACCCTGGCGCAGCGCCGCGCGGCGCAGTGCTTCGCCACCAAGGAGATCCCGGCGGGGCGCATCTACGTGAACGTGCAGCCGCTATCCGGCGCGGCCGCTAACCTGGCGGTCTATCAGACTTTTCTCAAGCCAGGCGACACTCTGATGGGCATGAACCTCTTCCAGGGCGGCCACCTGACCCACGGCAGCGAGTTCAACCTCTCCGGCCGGCTCTACAAGGTGGCTTCGTACAACGCCGCCCGCGACGGGCAGCTCGACTACGAGGAAATTGCCGCCCTGGCGCGCGAGCGCCGCCCGCAAATCATCGTGGCCGGCTATACCTCCTACCCCTGGGCGCCGGATTGGGCCAAGTTCCGGGCCATCGCCGATGAGGTGGGCGCGCTGCTCATGGCGGACATCTCCCATACGGCGGGCATGGCGATTGCGGGGGTTTATCCCAATCCCGTGGGCTACGCCGACATCGTTACCTTCACCACGCACAAGACCATTTGCGGACCGCGCGGCGCGGTGATCATGACCCACGACGAGGACAAAGCGCAGCGTCTGGATGCCGCGGTGTTCCCGGGCGCGCAAGGCGGCCCGCATGTCAACAAGTTTGCGGCCATGGCGGTGGCGTTCAAGATCGCACAGACTGCGGAATTCGATCGCCTGCAGCACGGCATTGTGGAGAATGCCCAAACCTTTGCTGCCTCGCTCACCAAGCGTGGGCTGAGGTTGGCCTACGGTGGCACGAACACGCACCTGCTGCTTCTCGACCTGCGCTCCGTCCAGACCGCGACGGGCTTCCCGCTGCGCGGCGAGATGGTGGCGCGCATGCTCGACCTGTGCGGCATTGTGGTCAACAAGAACACCATCCCCGGCGACAACGTGACGGCCCTGGCCAGCGGCATCCGCATGGGCACGCCCTGGGTGACGCAACGTGGCCTGAAGGCACAGCACCTGGACCAGTTGGCTGACGTCATCGCCCGTGTGGTTACCCACATCCAGCCCTTCAAGTACGTGGGTCTGTTGGGCGAGCTCCCTCGCGGCAAGATCGACCTGGATGTGCTCGAGGCTGCGCGGCGCGACGTGGATGCCCTGGCCGCGCGCACCTTGTGCGAGACCCAGCCGTGTGGGCTGGGCTACCCTCACTTCCAGATCGTGCCGGAGAAGCCCACGCCCAGAGCGCCTCTGGGCCTGCCGGTGGTGGACACGCGCGTGGCGGCTCATAGCAGTGCTCTGCTGCTGGA
>CAYZKS010000029.1:17406-26245 GCA_964478725.1 uncultured Anaerolineales bacterium | reverse complement strand
CACAGAAGGGAAGGCCGAGACCGGCTGCGCCTTGCGCCGCATGCGCTGCCTGCAGCACTGCGGGGAGCATCTCGTCCACAATGCTGTCCACGTAGACCTCTTCCTGCCCAGCGTATTCCTCGGGGACAGCGTGCGCCCCGAGAAAAGTGGGCACCAGCTCCACGGGCTGCGAAACGCTCAAGGACCAGATAGCCTGCAGGCTCCGCATTTCGGATGCGGTATCCAGGCCGTAGCCTGTCTTGGCTTCGGCGGTCGTCGTTCCGTTCGCCAGCATGCGTGCCAGGCGTGGCCGCGCCCCGTGCAGGAGATCATCGAGTGAGGCTGCACGCGTCGCACGCACGGTGCTCATGATACCGCCCCCTGCCGTCATGATCTCCAGATAGCTGGCGCCTGCGATGCGCTGCTCAAACTCGTCCTGGCGTGCACCGGCGAACACAGGATGAGTGTGAGCATCTACAAAGCCAGGTAGCACGAGGCATCCACGTGCATCAATCTCGCGTTGCCCTTCATAGGCAGAACGCACTGCCGCAGTCGAACCGGTGGCCAAGATCCGGCCGCCAAGGGCTGCCACCGCGCCATCAGCCACAAGGCCAAGCTCGCTCATTGCCCGGCCACAGCGTGGGCCCTGGCCGCCGAGCGTCAGCAACTGGCTGGCGCCGTGCACCAAGAGATCAACCTTCTGTGCCAAGCTACCTCCTCTCAAAGCGCCATCGAGATCAGGCATACTCTACGCCAGGACGTTGCCGGCGTCAAGCACTGAGGCAAAGTGGCAAGTCCCTCGTGTCTTCTTCAGAATCCCAGGCGCCGCTGCCCGCGGACTGCAAGCACTGTTGATACAGCGCATGAGCTCCCCTGGCCGCGCTCTGCACGCATGTCACAGCGGGCAGTCCCAGGCCAGCTTGACGTCAGGTTGCTTGTGCAGTAAGCTCTCTGTGTGATCCAATCCGAGCTGTGGACCGCTCAGGGCATCCAGGCAGGCTTGCTGACTCATTGCTTGGGTCAACATGCCGTCGTCTATGAGAGCATCGACTCCACCAACTCGGCGGCTGGCAGGCTCGCGCAGCAAGACGCTCCCGACGGCACTCTGGTGATCGCCAACCAACAGAGCGCAGGGAGGGGCAGGCTGGGACGGCCGTGGCTGGCACCGCCGGGAACTTCGCTGCTTTTCTCACTCCTGTTCCGGCCGCATGCATCGACGCTCGGCAGACAACCCGTGAGACTCCCGGTGAGTCGCGCACAGGGGTTGACCATGGCATGCGGCCTGGGGATCAGGGCTGCGATACGCTGCATGACAGGCCTGCCAGCGCAGCTCAAGTGGCCAAACGACATACTCCTCAGCGGGCTGAAGGCCGGTGGCATCTTGAGCGAGCTAGGCGTGTCTGGTCCCCTTGTCGATTATGTCATCGTGGGCATCGGCCTCAATGTGAATCTCGATCCTGCAGCGTTGCCTACCGGAGTGGCCGCAACCAGTATCTCATCTCAACTGGGCCGAAAGGCCGAGCGCATTGCCCTGCTCCAGACTGCGCTGTCGGAGATAGAACAGCGCTACGCCGCCCTCTTGGCAGGTAGCTGGCCGCTTGAAGAATGGGCCAGCGCCCTGGAGACCCTGAGAAAACCGGTTCTTCTGCAAACTATGCAGGGACCCTTGCATGGGGTGGCGGAAGACGTGGATGAAGAAGGGGCGCTGCTGCTCAGGCTGGATGATGGGCGACTGCAAAGGGTGCTTGTAGGCGACATCGTCGCCGCCTAGGTCAATGCGGCGATGCAGTCCAAGAGCGCAAGCAGGATGCGCAGCAGAGCGTGCGCAGAGGAGTGCAGATGCGGGTGATCACGTTGTTGACGGACTTTGGGAGATCGGACGCCTACGCGGGCGTTCTGCATGGCGTCATCCTGCGTATCAATCCCCATGCTGTGGTGGTGGATCTGTGTCACGAAATCCCCGCGCACGACGTGCGCGCCGCTGCCTTTGTGCTCTTCAGCGCCTACCGCTTCTTTCCTGAGGATGCCATACACGTAGCTGTGGTAGATCCGGGGGTCGGCACTGAGCGCCGGGCCATGGCAGTCCGGACTGGCGGTGGAGTATTCATCTCGCCCGATAACGGGCTCCTAAGCCGTGTGCTGGATCAAGAGCGCGCGCTGGAGATGGTGCAGCTCACCAACCCAGCCTACTGGCTCAGCCCACTGAGCAGCACTTTCCATGGGAGGGACCTGTTCGCCTCCGTGGCCGCCCACCTGTCGATCGGCGTGCCGCTCAGTGCAATGGGACCGGGCATGCAGAAGCCAGTGCTGCTCAAATGCCCCTGCGCCTGGCGCGACCAGACAGGCGTGATTCATGGAGAGGTCCAACACGTAGACCGGTTTGGCAACCTGATCACGAACATACCGGGAGCATGGGTCGAGGGTGCCCGTGGCCCTGCCATCAAAGTCGCAGGTGAGGTGATCCGTGCAATTCTAGACACCTATGCCAGTGTTGCAGACGGAACCTTGCTGGCGCTGGTGGGCAGCAGCGGCTTTCTGGAGATTGCTGTGCGCAGTGGCAGCGCGGCGGAGAGACTAGGGGTATCCCGTGACGCGCCTGTGCACGTGCATGCGCAACGTGCAGGCTAGCTGTCGCATGCAGACACCCAAGAACGGGCAGAGCGTGCAATCCGGATTGCACGCTCTGCTGGCGTCGAACCGCGGAATTCTCTTGTCGCGACTCAGCTAGTCCGAATCCCCCTCGTCGTCAGCCCCGCCATCGCCCTCATCTTCTTCGAAATAGGTCTCCAGATCATCTAGCTCGTCCCCATCAGCTTCGGCGATCTCGACACCAGGCATAGTTTCGCCCAACGCAAAGGCCGGCTCGCGCTGGAGTGTTGCGTACAGTTCTGCCAACCGTTTTCTGGCGATGTTGTTGGATGGCTGCGCCTTGAGGCTTTCCTCGTAGGCCTGGAGGGCTTCCTCATAGCGACCCAGCTCATAGTATGCCTTGCCAAGACGGTTGCGCGCGTGGATGTCAGTGGAGTAATTCTCCAAGATACGCAGGTTAAGCTGTACCGCCTCATCCCAGTTCCCATTCAAAGCCAAGTCGACAGCCTGGGCTCCCCACTGTCTGTGGAGCTCTTCCTTGACTTGGTATTTGGTTACATTCGAATCCATCATACCTCTCCCACAGTTGCTGAGCAGAATGGTGACATTGTAGCCAGTTATAGGGTTTTGGCAAAGTGGGCCCAAAACGCATGCAACCTGCATTGCAGCAGGGGTTGTTGATTCACAGGTTAGTGAGCCGGATCGGAGATGTGCGTCCTATGCGAGTGGTGCATTTGACAGTACGCATCTGGACAGCTATAATGGCCTGCATTTGTCGAGGAAAGGCTGTAGAAATGACCAAGAGAACGTATCAACCACGCAAGCTTCACCGCCAGAGGGTGCATGGCTTCCGCGCTCGTATGAGCAGCCGTGGCGGTCGGATGGTATTGAGGGCCCGTCGCATGAAGGGCCGCAAACGCATTTCACTTTAGGTAAATAGGCTGGAGCGGCATCATTGCTGCTCGCGCCTACCCTTCAGGGTAGTGTACTCATGTACCGCCGCCATCGCTTGGCTCAACGCACTCAGTTTGAGCGCATGCGTCGCATGGGGCGAGCGTGGACCGAGTCGAGGCTGGTGCTAGTCACACTGAGCAACGATCTGCCCTATTCCCGTTTTGGTTTTGTGGTTGGCAAGCGGGTGGGCAAAGCAGTGCTGAGAAATCGCATCAAACGCAGGATGCGCGAGGCAGTGGCTGCCCGGCTTTCGAGGATACCTCCGGGGTGGGACATCGTGCTTGTCGCGCGCACAGGTATTGTTGGAGCCGATTTCTGGTCCATCGCAGAGACGCTGGATGCTCTCTTGGTGCGCGCCGGAATCACAACTCAGCCGCGCACAAGGGCGGAAACTGGTGAATGAAGAGAGTCGCCCTGGCTTTGATCAAGTTCTATCAGAAAGCGATTTCGCCAGGCTTGCCCCATTCCTGCCGCTTTGTGCCCTCGTGTTCCGAATACGCCTACCGTGCCATCGAGAAGTACGGTTTGTGGAAGGGTGCCTGGATGGGCATACGGCGTCTGTGTCGCTGTAACCCTTTGCACCCTGGAGGCTACGATCCCGTTCCCTAGCAGGGATTCACACTCGTGCGCTGTCATCCATAGTGAAGGAGGATGCTCTTCCTTGAACGCTCTCAAAGCCAAGCTCATGCTTGGGATCTTTCTGCTGGTGCTCTTGTTGGTCTCAACTAGCTGTGCCCCCGCAGTCTCGACTGGAACCTGGCCCGCGCTCAGGGTCTCCGAGGGCAAACTCTACGTGGCCACCCAGGGCGGGCGCATCTACGCATTGGAGGCAGCCACGAACGCTGAAGTCTGGCAATACCCGCCGGCCAGCGAAAGAAAGCTCGTGGCATCCAATTCGGCTCCGACCGTCGAGGGCTCCAGTGCCTACGTGGGCACCGCAGACAACCACGTATATGCTATCGATGTGAACACCGGTTCTTCACGCTGGGACCACCAAGGCTCTGGCCGCATCTATGGCGAGATTGCCCTGGATAGCGGCAATCTCTACTTCGGAGAGGGCACCAAGGTCTGTGCTCTGGATGCCGCGACGGGAGCGAAACGGTGGGAGTTTTCGACCAGAGCCGGTGTCTGGGGCCGTCCCGCTGTTTCTGACGGCAGGGTGTTCGCCGGCTCGCTGGACCATCGGCTCTATTGCATTGATGCAGCGTCTGGTGTGGAACTGTGGCACTATGAGGCTGGTGGTGCCATCGCCAGCGGTGTGGTTGTCGCGTCAGACACGGTCTACTTTGGGGCGCTGGACAGCGCGGTGTACGCCGTAGCTACCGGCAATCCGGAGCTTCGCTGGAAGTTCTCAACGGGCCACTGGGTGTGGGCCACTCCCCTGCTGCAGGATGGCACCCTGTACGTTGGCTCCCTTGATCGTAAGATATATGCCCTGGACGCAGCCACGGGCAGCAAGGCCAGGGAGTTTCAGGCGGCGGGCATGGTCCGGGCCACCCCAGCGCTTGCCGATGGCTTGTTGTACGCAGGCACGGAATCTGGCACTCTGCAGGTGTTTGAGACCAGCTCGGGGGCGGTCAAATGGACTGCCGATGCGGGCACATCCATTCTGAGCTCGCCTGTCGTGGATGGCGGTGTGGTGTATGCAGGCGCTCTTGGCGACACGGTTTTTGCTTGGAATGCCGAGACCGGTGCGCCTCTGTGGAATGTGAACCCAGGCAAGAGGAAGTAGGAGGTCATCACCGGTGACACAACTCTGGAACCAATTCATCTTTCAACCGATGATCAACGCCCTGCTGTGGTTGTACTCGAACCTGGGGCACAGTTTTGGGCTGAGCATCATAGTTTTCACCCTGGCCGTGCGTTTGGTGATGCTGCCCTTCACACGCCAGCAACTGCGATCTGCCAAAGCCAGCCAGGAAATGCAACCCAAGCTGGCGGAACTGCAGAAAAAGTACAAGAATGACAAGGACAAGTTGGCCCAGGAGCAGATGGCGCTGTACCGGGAGGCAGGCATCAACCCTGCAGGTTGTGTTGTACCCATGTTGATCCAAATGCCAGTATGGATTGGTCTGTACCAGTCCATCACGACGGTTGTCCCAGACAACCCACTACAGCTGCTAAACCTGGCGCGGCACGTTTACCTGAGCTTTTCTCACCTCCTGCCGCTGAACTCGAATTTCCTCGGCATCAATCTGGGGCATCCGTTCGTACCCATGGCTGTGCTGGTTGTCCTCACCCAATGGCTGCTGCAACGGATGATGACGCCCGTCGCGAATACCCCGGAGCAGGCGGCCCAGAACCGGAGCATGGAGTTCACCATGCCACTGGTTTTCGGCATGATCACCTACAACCTGGCTTCGGGTCTCGGCCTGTATTTCCTTACTAGCAACATTGCCAGCATGGTGCAGCAGTACTTTGTGACCGGGTGGGGCTCGCTCGAGCCGCTATTGGCATCCATCGGTCTTGTGCGCAAGGGTGTTCCGACAAAGGACAGGGGCCATGGACCAAAGAAGTAGCAGCGTCGTAGTCAGCGCTCGTTCTGTAGACGAAGCAGTGCAGCAGGCGCTGCAGCAATTGGGTGTTGACGTCGATGAGGTGGACATCGAGATCATCAAACAGGGCAGTCGCGGCCTGCTGGGACTGCTCAGCGAACAAGCGCAAGTCAGGGTGACTGTGAGACCGCCTGCTGTGGCCGCCGCGGCTGCAGAAGCGCCCCCTCCACTTGTCAAAGCCGAAGAGGCGCGGGTGTTGCCCAGCGCAGAGGAAGAGCATACCGCACAAGCCGGAGCAGGGGTCCTGCAAGACCTGCTGAACGGAATGGGTGTGCGCGGACGTGTTTCGATTGAATCTGCTCCCATTTCGGCTCAGACCGATGAGCCCCCCATGCTTCTGAATATCAGTGGAGAAGACCTCGGTCTGCTAATCGGTCGGCGCGGTGAGACCTTGCGTGATCTGCAGTTCCTCACTTGCCTTATCGTCAGTCGCAGGACCGGGCACTGGCCAGGCCTTGTTGTGGATGTCGAGCACTATAAGCTACGCCGCGAGAAAGCCCTGATCGATCTTGCACGGCGCATGGCCGACCGCGTGCGCGACAATGCAGAACCTGTGGCTCTTGAGCCAATGCCGCCAGACGAGCGCCGGATCGTTCATTTGGCGCTGCGAGACGACGCTGACGTCCGCACCGAAAGCACCGGACAAGGCGACAAGCGTAAGGTAGTGATCTTCCCGAAGGGTTAGCGTGCTGGGCGAGCCTTCGGTGAATTGCTCTGGGGGATGGGTTGCGTGGTAGTTTCTATCGACTTCTTGGCCGTTGGCCACGTGACCAAGGACCTGCTACCCAACGGCCGCTTCACGCTGGGGGGAACGGCCGCATATGCCACGTTGACCGCACGTTCGCTGGGCGTGTCAGCCGCTGCAATGACCAGCGCGCCCGATGACCTTGACCTCTCGCGCACGCTGGCGGGCATTCAGTTGCACGTTGTACCTTCCTCCACAGCCACCATCTTTGAGAACATTTATCGGGACCAGCAGCGCCTTCAGCACGTGCGCGGTGTGGCCAGCAGGCTCAAAGCGTCGGATCTACCCGCAGCGTGGAAGCAGGCCTCCATCGTGCTGCTGGGTCCTTTGGTAGGTGAACTGGGCTTGGATTGGCTGGGTGCATGGGCGCAGTCCTCGGTGGGAGTAGTACCGCAGGGATGGATGCGGCAATGGAATGAGAATGGACTGGTTATTCACCGCGACTGGGAGGAAGCCCCACAGATCCTTCCCAAAGTGGATGCAGTCATCTTCAGCGAACACGACGTCCGGCAGGACGAGAGTACCATCCACTACTACGCTTCGCTGACACGCATCGCAGTGGTGACTCGTGGCCGGAAGGGAGCAACCGTGTTCTACCGTGGCATGGAGCGGCAATTTCCGGCCTTCAGGGCACGAGAGATAGACCCGACTGGAGCAGGTGATGTGTTTGCAGCTGCCTTTCTCGTACGCTTGCGTGAGACCGGCGATCCATTCGAGGCAGCGCCGTTCGCCAACTGCACCGCTTCCTTCGCCATCGAGGGCACCGGCACCAGCAGCATTCCCACGCGCCAGCAGGTAGAGGAGAGACTACGCTACGGCGAGCACTACGATGCGGGGGACTAGGGCGTGAGTCGCGTCTTTGCGGTGGCCAATCAGAAAGGTGGAGTTGGCAAGACCACAACCGTAGTCAGCCTTGGTGCCTATCTGGCTGCCGCCGACAAGCGTGTCCTAATCATCGACATCGACCCTCAGGCGAACGCCACCAGCAGTCTGGGCATTGACAAGAACCGCCTGCGTCTCTCCATCTATCAAGCCATCATGGGTGATACGCCGCTGGAGAGCGTGCTGACCCTGACCAAGCGGCTGGGGCTCGATCTGATTCCATCCGCTCCGGCACTGGCCGGAGCCGAGATCGAGTTGGTCGGCGTGATGGCAAGAGAGCACCGGCTCAAGCAAGCGCTGAAGCCCTTGCGAGTGCGCTACGATTATGTGCTAATCGACTGCCCTCCCAGCCTTGGCCTGTTGACGCTTAACGCACTGACGGCAGCCGATGAGGTCATCATCCCTGTGCAGTGCGAATACCTGCCAATGGAAGGCCTCACGCAACTGCTCCACACGATTGAGCTGGTGCGCATGCACCTGAATCCGGAGCTTGGCGTCAAGGGCCTGCTGATGACGATGTACGATGCCCGCACAAGCCTCGCACAGCAGGTGGTGGATGAGGTGCGCAACCACTTCCCGAGTCAGACTTTTCACACTGTGGTGCCGCGCAGTGTGCGTTTGAGCGAAGCCCCCAGCTATGGTGAACCAATCGTGGACTACTCCCCTCATTCCGCTGGCGGTCTGGCATACGAGAAGCTGGCGCACGAGATCGTCGGCAACAGGGAGGCAGCATGAGCAGCAAGCGTCGTGGTTTGGGTCGCGGGTTGAGCGCCCTGATTCCAGGCGCGGATATCGTATCCGGGCTGATCGAGGCCAGGGTAGAGGACATCGCACCCAATCCCCGCCAACCCAGGCACGACCTCGAGCCCCAAACGCTGCAAGAGCTGGCCGATTCGATCCGCGAGCATGGGCTGCTGCAGCCACTGATTGTCACGGAGACACGCGCCAACGATATGCAGTCCGTTCCGCGTTATCAGATCATCGCTGGCGAACGCCGCTGGCGGGCAGCCAGACTGGCCGGGTTAGAGTCGGTTCCAGTGCTGGTCAAGGAGGCCACGCCGCAGGAGACTCTGGAACTCGCCCTGGTAGAGAACATCCAGCGCGCCGACCTGAATCCTCTTGAGGAAGCCAACGC
>CAYZKS010000029.1:2115-17306 GCA_964478725.1 uncultured Anaerolineales bacterium | reverse complement strand
CCCTGGTAGAGAACATCCAGCGCGCCGACCTGAATCCTCTTGAGGAAGCCAACGCGTACCAACAACTGGTTGAAGAGTTTGGGCTTACGCAGGAGCAGGTCGCGCAGCGTGTCGGGCGGAGCCGCGTCAGCGTAACGAATGCGCTGCGACTCCTGCAACTCCCTGACGAAATCCGAGGTGCGCTCGAAGCAGGGCAGATCACGGAGGGCCACGCGCGCGCGCTGCTGGGCCTGGCAGAAGCACAACTGCAACTGCGCGTCCTTCACATGATACAAAGACAGGCCCTATCCGTGCGTCAAACGGAGGAGCTCGTACGTCGCCTTGCAGCAGACATGCCTCGAAAGCGGCCTGCTTCGCACGTACAGACACCCGAGACCCGCGCTCTGGAGGACCGTTTCCGACAATCGCTCGGCACGCAGGTCCACTTGTTCCGCAGCAAACGTGGCGGCAGGGTCGTCATTCACTTCTACTCCGAAGAGGAGCTCCAAGCCCTCTTTGAGCGCATCGTGGGCGAGGGGCTATAGGTCGTTGGCTGCCGTAGCTGGATATCTCCGCCAGAGCGACGCTTATTCGCGAGCTCTGAGAGGACGCCCCTTCTCGCGCACGCATTCTGCCGCGAGGATGTTCAATGCTCACCATTGAGGAAGCCCAGCGCACGTTCCAAGGCCCCAATCGAGCCGACTACCCAGAACTGAAGGACTATGCCCGCGAAGACATCTATCGCGACTGTTGCGGGGGCGGGGCCTTGTACCTGGCCGTCAGGATGTGTCGCACCTTGCGGCTCAAACCAGGAGAGGTCGTGCTCGACTTGGGCTGCGGCAAAGGTGAGACATCGTGGAGCACTGGCAAGAGCTTGAGGACGCGCAAGCCCTCTATCAGGACCTTGTGCTCTATCAGCATGAGCACAATCTGGATGCCTTTGATGTTGAGATCAGTCTGCGCCAGATTGAATGGGCGAAGCAAAACCGACCCCGCAAGAGCCTCTTCACCATCACAGCACACAAGCTATGAGCGTGGAGGCACCTGATCAAGGAGAATGAACGTGTTCAAGCCCGTAGACCTCAGAATGGTCAAGAGGTTGCGAGGAATCGTGGGTGACGACAATGTGCTCGCCACCCCCCAGAACATGGAACGCTACGCGCATGACGAGGTCGTGGGTTTGCGCGCAGACCCTGAGGTCGTTGTGCTGGCCACCAGCGCGGAGCAAGTCTCGCGGATCTTGCGCCTGGCGCAGCGGGAGCGCATACCAGTCACTCCCAGAGGTGCTGGCATGGGCCTGAGCGGAGGGGCCGTGCCTATGTGCGGCGGGATCGTGCTTGCGCTGGAGAGGATGGACCGTATCCTGGAGATCGACAAAGAGAACCTGATGGTTACCGTCGAGCCAGGGGTGATCACAGGCAGTCTTCATCGTGCGGTCGAGGCCGAGGGTTTGTTCTATCCACCTGACCCAGCGAGCCTGGATTCCTGCTCCATCGGCGGCAATATCGCCGAAGGTGCCGGCGGCCCTCGTGCCGTCAAGTACGGCACGACCAAGGATTATGTCTGCGGTCTTGAGGCGGTGCTGCCATCTGGCAAGATCATCCAATGCGGCGGCAAACTCGTCAAGAACGTCACCGGCTACAACCTGATCCAGCTCCTGATTGGCTCGGAAGGCACCCTGGCCATAGTGACCAAGATCATCCTTCGCCTGTTGCCTCTACCCAGAGTGCAGATCGATCTCCTGGTACCCTTCGACCACTTTGAAGATGCAGCTAACGCCGTGTCTGCAATAATCGCGCAGCGCATAGTGCCGGCCACCATCGAGTTCATGGAACGCGACAGCATGCTGGCCGTAGAACGACTACTGCAGAGATCGGTGCCCTTCAGCGACGCTGCCGCACACCTGCTGATCCAGCTTGATGGCAACGTGGATGCCGCCGTTGATGCAGACTTTCAAATGGTCGGCGACTTGTGTCTGCAGCAGGGTGCCCGCGATGTTCTCGTGGCTCGCGACCGCCCCACGCGAGACCGGCTATGGGAGACCCGCAGAAAGATCATTGAGGCGCTCAGGAACTTAAGTCCCATCAACCACATGGAGGACGTGGTTGTCCCACGTTCTGAGATTCCGCGGTTGTTGCAGGGTATTCGAGAGATCGCTCAGCAGAATGCTGTGCGCATCATCAGCTTCGGCCATGCTGGCGACGGCAACGTGCATGTCAATGTGCTCAAAGACGATCTGCCTATAGAGCGCTGGGAAGCTCTGGTGCCCATTGTGGCCGAGTCCATCTACCACCTTGCGCTCGGGCTGGACGGCACGCTCACTGGAGAACACGGCATTGGCAGCACACGTCGCAAGTACTTACCGCTCGCTTTGGATCCATATCAGATCGCAGTGCAACGGCGTATCCGTGCTGCATTCGACCCACACGGGATCCTCAATCCCGAAAAGGTCTTCCCCTGACCGCAAAGCGCCTAGCGCCGTTCGTGATGCTCGTCCGTTCCCATCAATCCATTCATGACGAGCGTGACGACACCCACCAGTAGAGCACCCACAAAGGCTGCTCCAAAGGACTCGACGTAGAAGCCGATTCCCAATCCACGCGCCAGTTCCGCCGCAAGCAGCAGCATGGCCGCATTCAGAACAAGGCTGAAGAGCCCCAGGGTGAGCAACTGCAGCGGGCAAGTGAGAATGGCCAGGATGGGCCGTACCACGGCGTTGACGAACCCAAACACAAGGGCCATACCTGCCAGTGTCTCCCAGGATCCGTCATAGGATATGCCTGGCACCAGCAGAACAGCAACGTACAGCGCAATGGCAGCAACCAGCCAGCGCACCAGGAATCTCCGCACGCATCTCCTTTCTAATCCATCAGGCCGTCGACCCCAGACGCTCTGAGTCCAGGGGTTGCCTGCGATCAGGCTGCGTCATCAATGCATAGAGCCAACTGGTCCAGCAACCGTACCGTCTCAAAGCCCCTGTCGCGCAAGGCCTGCTCAGCCTCTGGATGCGCGGTCGAAACCGTGGCGGCAACCTGCCCCTGGCCAAAACGCCGCAGGTGATGCAGGCCGGCTGTCACGAGCTGCGACTCAACCTTGCCACGCTGCAGCGGATGGACCACCATCTGAAGTCGATGCGCCGCCAGTGTGAACTGCCCGGTCACCCGAAGCCATGCGAGGATCTTGCCATTCTCCTCCTGCACCCAGTCGTCTGTCTGGCGACCAGAGAAGAGGGGACCCAGCCACGACTGCAGTCTCTGACCCAGTCCCAGGCGGTACTGCTGCGGCAGGAGAGGATGCACTTCCTGGGCCGAAACCGGAACGCTCGCGCGGCAGAGCTGGTACAGGCGCTCCCAGTCATCCGTTCTGCGTGCTCGCAATTGCGGCAACTGAGCCGCCGCCAATTCCGACCACTTGTGGGATGCCAGGACGAGTTCATCCACCTGATCGTAGGCCCTGAACCCCAACTCCCGGTAGAGCCTCTGCGCAGGCAGGTTGTCTGGTCTCACCTCAAGCACAAGCCAGCGCGCATGTTTGGCGCGGGCCTCCTGCAGAGCCGCTCTCATGAGCTGCTGAGCGATACCCTGCCCCTGCAGATCGGGGTGCACTGCCACATTGCTGACGGTCCATACCTTGGCGTGTTCACTTTCGCGAGTCAGGGTCACGTTGCCGGCGACTTGGCCGCGTACTGCCCACACAAAGCCGCGCATTGGGGATTGTGAGAACGCACCCAGCGCATCCAGCAGCCACAGGAACGGCCCAGAGGATGCCAAACGCCTCATGTCACGTGCAATGGTGTTGCCCGTTCGATCCAATTCGGGTGCAAAGGCCACTTCAATCAGGTTGGCAAGCGAGTTCAAGTCCCGGCTTATGTCAAAGGGACGTATGCCTTCGAAATTCTCTTTCGTACGCAGCAATGCCGTGCCAATCATATCACTCGAACCCGTTTCGGCGGTGACTCACCCAGAGCCAGTTTGCACATGACCGACAAGCGCGGCCGCCGGTTTCACCGCAGGTCCTCTGTTTACCGAAGGCGACCGCACAGCGGCGTAAAGACCTAACCAAAAAGACTGTATCACAGTTCGTTCCTCCTGTCAAAGAATCAGATTTGAGCACTTCTGTGGCACGCTGTGCACCAGCCGCCCGGACCTCGCCTCCATTCAGATTCAGCTTGACGGTGCATGCTGCAGGCACTATAATCCGTCGTATGTCACATGCATTGGCCAGAGCTGGAACAAGCGATGGATGAGCAGGCGCTCGTTTCCGCCGCCCGCCGCGGCGATGTCCAAGCGTTCAACACGCTCATACTGCAGTACCAGACAATGGTTTTCAACGTCGCGTTCCGCATTCTGCACGACGAGGATGCTGCTTCCGACGCCACACAGGAGGCCTTCATCTCTGCGTTTCGCGCCCTGCACAGCTTCCGGGGTGGATCCTTCAAGGCCTGGGTGCTACGCATCGTCGTCAACGCCTGCTACGATCAACTGCGCAAGACAAAACGGCAACCCACCTCATCCCTCGACGATATGCTGATGGATCCGGACCACAGCGACTTACTGGATGACCACTCAGAGACCCCCGAGGAGTATGTTATGCGCGGCGCATTGAGCGCCGCAATCCAGGCTGGTCTGGATTCCTTGCCCCCCGACCAGCGCGCAGTCATTGTGCTCTCCGATGTGCAGGAGTTGAGCTACGAGGAGATTGCCCAGGCGACTGGCGTGTCCCTGGGCACCGTCAAGTCCCGCCTTAGTCGGGGGCGGGCGCGGATGCGAGACTACCTACTGCGCAGGCGGGAACTTGAACCCATGCGCCATCGTCTTAGCAGTGGGTGAGGCAAGGTCAGCCATGATCGATTTCATCAAACGCTGGACATCAAGTGAACATGAGCGCGCCCGCCAGGACCTGTCTGCTTACATCGACGGTCGGCTTCCTGCTACATCCAGGGCACGTCTGGAAAAGCACCTGCAAGGGTGCAGTGAATGCCGTGCAGAGCTGGCGTCTCTGCAAGAGACGGTCGATTTGCTGCATGCGTTGCCAACGGTGAAGCTTCCGCGCTCCTTCCTCCTGCCCGCGAGTCAGGCTGTGGCACAGAGGCAAACGCGGCGCGTTCGCCTGGGGTACTCCTACTTGCAGGCAGCCACGGCGGCGGCGACTGCCTTGCTAATCTTGGTGGTCTCGGGAGAGGCACTGCTCCGCTATCAACCCGCCCAGCCTCCCGAGGCATCAGGCGTTGTGGAGACTGAAGCCACGGCTGCAGCTCCGTACGCCGAGCCTGCAACGGGCGTACTCTCTGCCGTACCTGAAGCCTCAGTTGAGAGCCTGTCCGCTGAAGGAGAGACGCCTGCACTCGCTCAGCAGGTCGAGTCCGTTCAGGCCGCCCCGGTGAGCTCACCCCAGGCGCCTGAAGCCTCACCCCTGCGTGCAGGCAGTCCATCGCCAGGCTCGATCCCGCCACCTTCAGGCACGCTTGGTTCAACGCAGACGCCCGAGGTAGCCAAGTCCGGCTTTGGTGCAGGCGCTCCGGCGAATGCGGAAACGGCCACCGCCGTGTCGACCGACCTGGTTCAGACGCCGACTGCCTCCGCCGCTGAGGCGACTCCTGCGACCGACGCTGCACCTGCTGCTTCCAGCACACCGCTTCGGCTGGCTGCTGTCGCTTCGCCCCAGCCCGTCAGCACCACGGGGCCCGACCGGATGGAGCCAGCGCTCGGTACGCCCACTTGGCTCCCATCGTTGCTCATGCTGCGTCCATACATGCGAGGCGCGCAACGCGTCTTGGCCGTACTCGTCGCGGCTCTGATGGCGTTGACGCTCTGGCTCAGGAGACGCGCCGGGTAACGTCCATTTTGACCAGCGCTGCAGGCACCGAATGGTTCACACCTGCAGAATTGGCTGGCTCGTGCCCCTCATCCTTGCCGAGGCTGCCTTCCTACCCCTTCGCTTCGCCTTGTCAGCGTGGACAAGTGGGGCTATAATCAAGCATGCTCTTTCGACGCTCGAACAAGTTCCAGGACAGCCTGACGCGCACGCGGCAGTCTTTTTTTGGCCGCATCTCAGGGCTCCTGTCTCAGAGTGACATTACCGACGAGACCTGGGAGGAGCTGGAGGCTCTGCTGATCGCAGCGGATGTAGGCGCACAAACGACCGTTGATTTGGTGGGCGTGCTGCGCGCTCAGGCGAACTCGGGCCAGGTCAAGCGTGCGGATCAACTCCAGTCCCTGCTCAGAAGCCAGCTCGTGGCTTTGCTCCAGGGCAGCCCGCATCAGTATCTGGGAGGCCCAAAACGGCCGCTCTCCGTAGTGCTGATCGTTGGAGTGAATGGCTCCGGCAAGACCACCAGCATCGCCAAGCTGGCGAGGTATCACCAGTTGCGGGGAGAAAAGGTGCTGCTGGCTGCTGGGGACACGTTCCGGGCCGCAGCCATCGAGCAGCTGACCGTCTGGTCTGAACGCATCGGAGTGGGCCTTGTGGCCCACCAGCCGGACTCTGATCCGGGTGCCGTAGTCTATGATGCCATGAGTGCCGCGCAGGCCCGTCACGCAGACATTCTGATCGTGGACACCGCCGGTCGTCTGCACACCAAGCACAACCTGATGCAAGAACTGGCCAAGATCTCGCGTGTGGTCGAGAAACAACTGCCCGGTGCTCCACACGAGACTCTGCTGGTGCTCGATGCTACGACCGGACAGAACGGACTGGCACAGGCGCGGGTTTTCAAGGAAGCCGTTCACGTGACCGGCTTGGTACTGGCCAAGCTCGACGGAACGGCCAAGGGAGGCATTGTGTTCGCGGTGGTGCGCGATCTGGGCATACCTGTTCTATTCGTCGGCACCGGCGAACGTGCTGAGGACCTGACCGAGTTTGACGCCACAGAGTTCGTCGACGGGCTGCTACAATAGGAGTCAAGTTACATGGAAGAGCTTCAAGTCCAGTTGAACCAACTGAATCAGCGTGTTCATCAACTCTTGGAGTGTCTTTGACCTAGCCAACAAAGAGAAGGAAATTGCTGATCTGGAGAAGCGCTCTGGCACCGACGGTTTCTGGGGTGACGTGGACCAGGCGCAGACGGTCATGCAACAGCTCACGCGCCTCAGGGAGGATGTCGGCATCTGGCATGATCTCTCCAAGCGTCTCGCTGACCTAAACAGCCTCCTGGAGTTGGCTGCGGCTGACCACGACCAAGCCATGGCTGAAGAGATCGCCACCGAAGCCCAAGCACTTTCGGATGAACTGGAGAGCCGCGAGTTCCGCCTGCTCCTGAGCGGCCCATATGATGACAAGGACGCGATTGTGTCCATCCACGCCGGCGCGGGCGGCACCGAGTCGCAGGACTGGGCCTCTATGCTCTTGCGCATGTACTTGCGCTGGGCGGAACAGCACAGGTACCAGACCGAGATATGGGAGAACATGCCTGGCGAAGAAGCTGGTCTCAAGAGCGTAACCTTCTCGGTGGCAGGAGAATATGCGTATGGCTACTTGCGGAGCGAGAAGGGTGTTCACCGTCTGGTGCGGTTGTCTCCCTTTGATGCCGCCCATCGACGGCATACCTCCTTCGCACTCGTGGAGGTCGTGCCAGACGTCGGTGATGACATCAAGATAGAGATCAATCCAGAGGATCTCAAGATTGACGTCTTCTGCTCATCTGGCCACGGTGGCCAGAACGTGCAAAAGAACGCCACAGCGGTGCGCATCACGCACGTTCCGACGGGCATCGTCACTTCCTGCCAGAACGAGCGCTCTCAGATGCAGAACCGTCAGGTGGCCTTGAAGGTACTGCGCGCGCGTCTCTTTGCCCTTGAAGAGGCCAAGCAGGAAGAAGAACGCGCCAGGCTCAAGGGCAAGCATGTCTCCGCGGGCTGGGGCAACCAGATCCGTTCGTACGTCTTGCACCCCTATCGCATGGTCAAGGACCTGCGTACCAACTATGAAACCGGCAACACCGACGCAGTTCTCGATGGAGGACTGGATCCTCTCATGCATTCCTTTCTGGAATCCACTGTCGGCGCGACCTAGAGCACCCCTCTCAACTGCCCAGGAGGCAACTTTGCACCCTTACATTCTGCTGGACGCCGGCGGCACCATCCTCTTCCCGGACTTTGCTCTCTTGCGGCGACTGCTCTTGCCACACGGAGTGGACGCGAGCGAAGAGCAGATCAGGCGAGTTGCCGTAGAATGGACATGGCAGCTGGACCAGGCGTTGAAAAGCCATGCCCCCGTGTCATCACTGGGATTCTTGCATGACTTGTCGGCGCGCCTCGGTGTGCCGCACCCCAGGATTCCCGCCCTGGTAGCGCAGCTGCAGGCCTTGGACGCGCAGAGCAGCCTGTGGGCCACGACCTTCCCCTGGGTACGTGAATCATTGCAGCGTCTGCGCCTACAGGGCTTCCGCATGTCGGTGATCTCCAACGCTGACGGCCGCGTGAGGCAGCAACTCGAGCAGGCGGGCATCATGCAGTATCTTGAGCAAGTCTTCGACTCTCACGTCGTTGGCTACGAGAAACCCGACGTGAGGCTGTTCGAGCATGCCCTCCGTGTGTTGGGTCTTCAGCGCGAAGACTGCCTCTATGTGGGAGACGTGTACTACATCGACATGCTGGGGGCGAACCGTGCCGGCATTGCCGCCGTGCATCTCGACGCGTACGGCTTGTACGCGGGCTGGCCTGGCTGCCACATACGAGATATCGCGCAGTTGCCGGACCTGCTGATCTCAGACGGCCTCGAGCTGAGCAGTGATCTGTTCCTCCCCTTGCGTTCGGCTCAGACCGTGCTCTCTCAAGAACCCACGCGGTGATGATGCCGGCTCGGGGAGAGGTGCCCACCCACCCTACTGCGCCGCAGGGTTGACGCCTGCGCTCTTCCATGGGATAATACGCCCATGTCCAGACCAACCCGTTGGCTCCCGACATGCGTTTTTCGATGCATTCTGGCGTCCACCCTATCGCTCTTCGCCATCTCGTGCTCCCAACGGCACAATTCCGTCGTTCTGCACAGCATCGGAGAGACTGTCGAGCTCGAGGGCTGGAAGGTTCAGGTGATCAGCTTCTCCTTGCTCTCGGCTGACGACGCTTTTGAGCCCGCACCGGGCTACGCATTATGCAGCGTTGAGTTGGCTATCGAGAACGATACAGGTGGCATCCGCTTCATGATGCCCGAGAGACAAATGCAGCTGTATTGCGACGGCACGACGTACACGCTGGACCAGAATGCCAGCATCATGTCCGCCCGTCTACATGCATGGATGGTAACTGAGGGCGAGATGCGCCCTGCAGTGAATGCCCACGGGGCTGCCTCCTACCAGATTCCTCGCAGTGCGGAAGAGGTGCAGTGGACCTTCCACAGTGGGCTCCTACCCTGGTCGCCCACTGTGACTTTCGCGCTTGTTGGAGCTCCCTGACGAGCAGGATCATTGAGATGACCAATACTCAGCCTGACACGTCGCGATTGGCCAGGCTTGCACATGCGTTCCTGGACCTCGTCTTTCCGCCTCGTTGCGTCGGCTGCGGTCACCTCGGTGCGTGGCTATGCCCGGCATGTGTGGACGGTATCCTCTTCTACGAGCCTCCCTGGCCTCAGCTGTTAGAGGAGCTGCATCCACTCCAGGGAGCACGCGCAGCCGCTCATTTGGAGGGCCCACTGCGCCAAGCCATCCACGCCTTCAAGTACGAGGGCCTGCGGGCCCTGGCAGGCACTCTGGGTGAGATCCTCTACGATTCCTGGGAGGCCGATCCATGGCCGGTGGACACAATCGTGCCGGTGCCTCTGCATCCGGAACGGCTGCGGCAGCGCGGCTACAACCAATCATCGCTGCTGGCGAGAGAACTGTCTCGCAGAGTGGGTCTGCCGGTGGTCGAAGGCACGCTCTTGCGAGTGGTGGCCACTCCCCCCCAGGTAGGCCTGCATGCCAAGCAACGCGCCAGCAACGTTGAGAACGCCTTTGGTTTTCACGACAGGGGGCTCATGGGTCGCAAAGTGCTGTTGATCGACGACGTGCTCACAACGGGTTCCACACTGCGCGCCTGTGCGCACGCAGCACTGCAGGGCAGCGCAGATGCAGTCTGGGCCCTGACGTTGGCCCATGACTAGCCTGTATGATTATGTCCACATCTGGCGCCTGACACCTGCAGGATCTGTAGAATCTTGAGGGTTTGCTAAACCCTTCCTTTGCCACTATAATGCCCTGTCCGCACTACAGAGCCGCAAGACAATGCGGCTGTCAACAGGAGCTTTGATGACGCCTACTCTTCCGATCCAGATCACCTGCCCCAAATGCGGTGCCAGGTACGCCGCACAGGTGTTGAGCGTGGTGGATGTCGGACAGGAACCACAACTGAAACCCCTACTGCTGCGGGGAGCTCTCAACACGGTTCTGTGTCCCCAATGCGGGACGCCTGGGCGAGTTAGTGCTCCCCTGCTCTACCATGACCCTCAGAAGGAGCTACTGCTCGTCTACCTGCCGCCAGAACTCAACCTTCCGATGGCTGAGCGCGAGAAGCTCACGGGGAGCCTGGTGAGCGCGCTCATGAGCACGGTGCCAGCCGAGCAGCGCAAGGGATATTTCCTCAACCCGCGCCCTGCGCTGACCATGCAGAGTCTGGTGGACGAGATTCTGGAAGCAGACGGGATCACAAAGGAAATGCGAGCCGAGCAGCGTGCGCGCAGCCAGTTGTTGCAGGACATGGTGCGCGTACTGGATGACGAGGCGCAACTCACCGCCTTGATAGAGCAGAACAAAGCACGCTTCGACTATCCATTCTTTGCGACCCTTACGGCCGCTGCCGAGGGCAGCGCGGCCTCTGGACAGGAGCAGTTGGCCGAGCGACTGCTGAAGCTGCGTGAGCTGCTGACGGCGCGCCTGTCCATCACCCTGCCCGAGCCCCTGCCAGACGACACACCTCCCGAGACGCTGATCGACAGGCTGGCTTCTGCCAAGGAGAAGGAGGCGCGCTGGGCTTATGTCGTATACAACCGCCCACTGCTTGACTACGCTTTCTTCGGCGCTCTGACGAATCGCATCGAAAAGGCGGGCGCGGAGGAGGCGCAACGCTTGCGAGAGTTGCGCGCAGAGCTTCTGGAGATGACGGAGCAGTTGGACAAGGAAGCGATGGCCATGCAAGAGGCCAAGATCAGGCTTCTGCAAGATGCCGTCAATGGCCAAGACCCAGAACAGATCTTGCGCGAGAGAAAAGGCGAGATCGATCCACTCTTCTTGACCATCTTGGCTGCGACTATGCGTAGTGCGCAGCAGGAAAAAAGGACTGAGGAAGTAGAGAGGCTACGGGCTGTCAACTCTGCTGTGGTGAAACTGATGCAGGAGGATCTGCCTCCGGAACTCAGATTGATCAATGAGCTTCTTGGGGCAGAGTACCCCCAAGGTACCGAGAAACTGCTTCGCGACAGGCGTGCTGATTGGAGTCGCGAGTTCGTGAATCTCCTGAATGCTCTGGCAGCGGATTTGGAGGCACAGAAGCGTCCCGAGATCGCGCAACGCATGCGCGAGATTCGCGCGCAAGCAGAGGCGATCGTCTCTTCTGCGGATGGAAGCGTTCTAGCCCCTTAGGGCTGTCCATCCATCAGCACTGAGCGCCCCTTTCGGGCGGTCTCTGCCGCCAGACAGTGAATCGCGCCAGGCTCGAGCTGCCCAGGAACTCCCTCAAGATGGAGTTCGCTGGCACCAGGTCCGCGGAGTAGGGAAGGAACCAGCGCAGGAACGCCAGAAGACGCCGCGCTTCTACGTACTCTGGAGCATCGCGCTCAATCTGGTATAGCAGAGGCTCAGCCAGTGGCTTCAGCGCTGACAGCTCGTAGACTAGCGCCGAGTTGAACATCACGTCCGCGTGTTCCTGGTAAGGAAAGATCCAGCGTTTCTCACCATCACGCACGCTCTCCCAGCGTCGCAAGGTGTCGACGGCAAGGTAGCCTCGTTCGCGCGCGTCACGCACGATTCGCCGGATCAAACGCGTGTCTGTTGTCGGTACCCGGTCGTAGTGGTCCAGATTGAGCTGCGTCAAAGCCGAGACGTAGATGCGGAAGGTACTCTCTTCGGGCAGGCTCGGCACCAATTGCGGATTCAGCCCATGGATGCCTTCGAGTAGGATGACCTGATCTTTGCTCAGCCTGAGCGAATCCCCCTGCTCACGCCTTCCAGACTTGAAATTGTAGCGGGGCAGACACACCTCATCTCCGGCAAAGAGCCTGACCAACTGCGTGTTCAACAAATCCAGATCAACCGCGTGCAGATTCTCAAAGTCAAAGGCTCCGCGCGCGTCCAGCGGCGTCTTGTCACGATCCACAAAGTAGTTGTCGAGCTCCACCGCCAGCGGGCGCACTCCATTGGCCAACAACTGCACGGCCAGGCGCTTGGAAAAGGTGGTCTTGCCCGAAGCCGAAGGCCCTGCGATCAGCACCAGCCGCAAATCGTCCCGTCGCTTGGCAATCTCGGCCGCGATTTCGGCGAGTCGCCGCTCGTGCAAGGCTTCGGAGACGAGGGCCACCTCCCCCGCCCTTCCGTCGACCAGAGCATCGTTCAGGGCCCCTACGTCTCCGATGTCCAACACGCGTAACCAACGCCCGTACTCGCGGAACACTGCTATGAGCTTGGGATACTCCGCAGCCGGCTGCAGCTGGGTTGGCTGCTCACGTCTGGGGAAGCGCAGGATAAACCCATCACCGTAGTGCTGGACGGCGAAGTAACGTAGGCATCCAGTCGAGGGCACCATGTAGCCGTGGAAGTAATCCTCCAGATCGTGCAAGCGATAGAGCGTGACATAGTCTCTGGAGCGGTAGCGCAGAAGGCGCACCTTGTCGTCTTGTCCACGCGCCCGGAATACTGCGATGGCTTCCTGCAGGGGAACCCGTCGCTTGGAGATTGGAGCATCCTCGGCAACGAGTTCTCGCATGCGCTGCTCCAGCCTGGCGACTTCCTGTGGCGTCAGTGGATCGCGTCCACGCACTTCGCAGTGGAACCCACCGAAAGTCAAAGAGTGGTCCACGAACAACTGCGCATCCGGAAAGAGATCATGCGCAGCAGCTACCAACAAAAAGGTCAACGAACGTGAGTAGATTCGCATGCCGTCGCTGTTGTCAATCGCCAGCGGCGTGGCGTGCACATCGTGTGTTACGGAGTAGGTCAGTTCGCACAGTTTCGACTCGATCAGGGCGGCTACAATGGGCACTGGGGACTCATTGTAGGCAGCCTGGACGAAAGCTCCGAGCGGAGTGCCCAAAGGCGCCTCGTAAATGGAGCCATCGCTGAAACGGACCTGCGCCGTCCGGCGGCCCTTGGACAGCCTGGGAAGCTCGAGTCTCTTGATTTTCTCTGCCTGCGTCATTTCCTCACTCCCAATAGAAAGCCACATACTCTAGCACAACACAGCCCGCCGCGCAAAAACCACGCACGATGGCAGTCAGATCGAGGGAGCTAGAGGCCAGCGCCAGGCAGCAGCCTTTTGACATGGCCCAGCAGCTGTGCTATATTGCCACGGCCCTTGCTGCAGAGGCGCAAGGGATTGCCAGCCTTCGCTCTGGCTACCATGTCAGGAGGCTCCCGGGTGGACGCAGTTCGCATCGATAGCCTGTCAAAGCGCTACGGGCAAGTACAGGCGGTAAACGCTCTCTCATTCGAAGTGCGTCAGGGCGAGATCTTCGGTCTACTCGGACCCAATGGCGCCGGCAAGACCAGCACGATCCGCATGATCATGGACATCATCAAGCCCGATTCAGGGTCAATTTTGGTCCTGGGACACCCCCCCTCCAGACACACGATGGAGCGAATCGGCTACATGCCCGAAGAGCGTGGCTTGTATCCGGATCTCACGGTCTTGGACTGCCTGGTCTACTTGGCAGAGCTGAAGGGCATGCCACGCTCCAGCGCTCGCGCTAGGGCCTTGGGCCTGCTGCGACGCGTCGAACTGGAGGGGCACCCGAGGCACCCAGTGAAGGCACTAAGCCGAGGCATGCAGCAGAAGGTGCAGTTCCTGGTCACCCTCATGCACAGTCCGGAGATAGTGATCCTGGATGAGCCATTCCAGGGGTTGGACCCCGTCAACACCGAGCTGATCAAAGCCATGATCGTCGAATTGCGTCAGCAGGGCACGGCCGTAATCATGAGCTCTCACATGATGAACCAGGTAGAGCAGATGTGCGACCGCATCCTGCTCGTGGACCATGGGCAGGCCAAGCTATATGGGGCTTTACGCGAGATCAAGGCTCGCTACGGAAGGCATACCCTGTTGGTGGACCTTGGCAGTTCCGAGGAGTTTCCAGCCGGCCTGCCGGGAGTGGCCCGCGTGAGCAGACGCGGCGCCCGGTACGAGGTGCTGCTGCAGGAAGACGCCTCTCCCGCCGCCATCCTGCAGCAACTGGTCTCGCGCCGACATTCCATCACGCATTTCGAGGTCGGCTACATGCCTTTAGACCAGATCTTCATCTCCGTCGTGGGGCGCAACGGTCAGGAGGCAGTGCAATGAAAAAAGCCCTGATCGTGGCTCGGCACGAATTCTGGACGAACTGCCGTCGTCCAGGCTTCATCTTCATGACGGTGTTCGTGCCCTTGATGGGCCTGGTTTTCTTGGGCATTGGTGCTGTGGCCGGGGGCAAGGCTTCATCCTTCTTCCAGCAGCAGTTCGCGCCAGAGCCCAAGCGAATCGCGTACGTGGACCACAGCGGTCTGTTCACCCCCGCCCTTCCACGCTACGAGACGGCTTTTGTTCAATACCCCGCCGAAGCTGAGGCGCTTGCTGCCTTGCTCCAGCGCGGAGAGAGCACCGTGATGGTCATACCAGCCGACTATCTGCAGAATGGGAAGGTTACGGTCTACTCGCTGCGTTCCGGCTTCTCGGGCCAGGTCTCCAGCGACTCGGCAAACGTGCGCTCATTCCTGGTTGATCACCTGGTGGCTGACCAGCTTGATCCGGACATCTCGGCAAGGCTGCGTGATCCCTTCACGATTGCACCGATCGTACTGAACCAGGATGGCACACCCAGCAGCCAAGGCATTGCCGGAATGCTGTTCGGATTCATGGTTCCATACTTGATGGCGATCTTGCTTATTATCACCATCTTCACCTCGTCGGGCTACCTCCTGCAGGGTATTGGCACTGAAAAGGACAGCAGAGTCATCGAGATACTGGTGTCATCATTGACTCCCACCCAGCTGATGGCAGGCAAGATTCTCGGGCTGGGAGCTTTGGGCCTGGCCCAGGTGCTCTTCTGGGTAG
>CAYZKS010000029.1:0-2015 GCA_964478725.1 uncultured Anaerolineales bacterium | reverse complement strand
GGCAAGATTCTCGGGCTGGGAGCTTTGGGCCTGGCCCAGGTGCTCTTCTGGGTAGCTACCGGCTGGGGTTTGTTGACCATGGCGACGGATGTGTTTGCTCTGCTTGCGGCGGTACCCATCAGTCTGTTGCAGCTTGGTCTTTCCATGACCTATTTTCTGCTGGGCTACCTGCTTTTTGGGACGTTGATGGCCACGGCCGGGGCCTTGGGCACATCCATGCAGGAAGGACAGCAGATCTCTGGCATCTTCTCGCTGGGTGTAGCAGCTCCATTCATGGCCATCAGTTTCATCTTTGCCAATCCCAACTCGGCGTTGGCCGTGGCCTTGAGCTACATACCGCTTACCTCTCCGGTGACGATGATGCTACGCCTCGGGTTGACTCCCGTCCCATGGTACCAGATCATAGTCAGTACTCTACTGCTGGCAGCTGCGGTGATGGCCAGTCTGTGGCTGGGAGCCAAGGTGTTCCGGTTCGGGCTGCTGATGTATGGGAAGCGAGCCAGCGTCAGGGAGATCTGGCAATCTCTGAAGCAGGCCTAGCCAAAGGCACAGGGCAGGTAATAGACTGCCGCTGGGCGTGCCTCCTGATTCCCTGCTGCCGGCGTCAGCAAGCCGACAGACTTTGGTCAGGTAATCTGCATTTTGATGTGGTAGAATAGCAGCGCAAATGATCGACCGCAAGGAGGAAAGCAATGGGTATTCTGGATCGCATGAGCACGATCGTGAAAGCAAACATCCATGACCTGCTGGACAAGGCCGAGGATCCGGAGATCATGCTGGATCAGTACATCCGCGACCTGGAGAGCGGCGTCAACGAGGCACGCGAGGAACTTGTGAACGCCATGGCAGATGAGAAGCGCCTGTCCGCCAAAATCGAAGGGCGCAAGCGTCAGGTGAGGGACTGGCAGGACAAGGCTGAACAGTCCGTCCGTCTGGGCAAGGATGAGGCAGCTCGCTCTGCACTTCGCGCTGCTCGTGCTTACCAGGATGAAGTGGACGCTGCCTCTGTGGCCTGGCAGGAGCAAAAGGACAAGGTGGCTGAGCTTCAGAGCCAATACGAACAGATTGAGAAGAAGCTGGTCGGTCTCAAGAGCGAGCACGATGCATTGCTCGCCCGGCACCGCTCCACCCGCGCCAAGGAAAAGCTGACCACCGCCAAAGTCAGTGCGGGAAGGGCCAAGGCGGCGCTGCACGGCATTGAGCGCATGAAAGAACGCATCGAGCGCGAGGATGCCAAGGCCGCCGCGCGTGAGGAAGTGGCTGCGATGAGCGCTGAGGTTGCTGAGGCCGAAAAGGCTCAAGCTGACATTGACCTGGAAGCGCGCTTGGCGGCTCTGAAGGCCAAGATCGAGGCAGAGAAGCAGTAGCGCCCGTGCGTCAACAGGAGCAAAGGTACGTTTCCTGATTCCGCATCGCATGTGCACAGAATCCCAGGTCCGGGAGACCTGGGATTCTGTGCTTTGTCGCCCTGTCCGCTCGTGCTATAATGCCCCAAGCCTTGGCGCACCAGACGACGCTGGAGAACCCGGCAGCGTCTGCAACCCGCCAATCTGGCGCAAGCGGAGGTAAGCTGATGAAATATCCCAGGTGCAGCGGCATTCTGTTGCATCCCACGTCCCTGCCCAGTCGCTACGGCATTGGTGATCTGGGTCCTGAGGCATACCGCTTCCTCGACCTGCTGCATGACATGCGACAAGGCATCTGGCAGGTGCTTCCGCTCGGTCCAACCGGCTATGGGGATTCGCCGTACCAGTGCTTTTCGGCCTTTGCCGGCACACCGCTCTTGATCAGCCCGGACCTGCTGGTCGAACAGGGCCACCTCACGCCCGCCGATGTCAGCGCTGTCCCCGATTTGCCCGCCGATCAGGTGGATTATGGGGCCGTGATCGAATACAAGACGGCTCTGCTGCGCCGTGCGTTCAAGAGCTTTTGCGGGGGAGGAGGCCTGGAGCAGGCGGATTTTGCCGCCTTTTGCGCCGCCAAGCGGAGCTGGCTCGACGACTATGCCTTCTTCA
>CAYZKS010000028.1:13614-27206 GCA_964478725.1 uncultured Anaerolineales bacterium | reverse complement strand
CAGGCCAGCAGGACGAATGGTAGATTCAGCACGTGCGGATGCATGTCACCGAGCAAGAAGCTGAATTGCGGGAACTCGTCGATCACCTCGGCATGATTGCCCGCCAGGTCGCGATCATTGACCACGCGCGAGGCGCGCCACCACCACCAGGCATCGCTTGGTATCCAGCGGCCGTTGGTGGGCGCTTCCGAGAGGCCATTCACATCCAGCCATTTCCAGAAGCTTGGGGAGCCCAACCCGCGCGTGTGCAGCACCTCGAACACACCCTCCAGGTTGCCGATCAGCACCACGAAGACGGGACCGAGCAACGACCAAAGCAAGGCCGATACGCCATCCTTGACACGCTTGCCCATATCGGTGGCCAGCAGATTGTAGACCAGGCCGAATGAACCGGCCGCCGTGAGCGCGAACAGCAACGCGATCGCCAGGTTAAAGGCCACACTGGCGGCCACCCCCGACAGCTTGGTCAGCATGGCCACGAGCAGGTAGCCAAAGTAGTAGTAGCTTATAGCAAAGCCGGACAGCCAGGGATCGTGCGGCGGGAAGCGTTCGCTGCGCAGGATGGCGTTCAAGAAGGCGATCTCCATGGGCTTTTCGGTGGCCGAGATGTCGGGATTGTAGGCACGCACTACGGCCCAGCCCGCAAACGCGATCAAGAACACCAACTCTACCGCCACGATGACACGTCGGTTCTCGCGCAGGTAGGCCAACAGGTTCATGCGCTCCCGGTTCCACAGAAAAACGGAGAGAGCTCCCACAAGCAGCATGCAGAACAAGATGGCCGAGCGCGTGTTGCTAAGAAAGCCCAGGCTGCCGCCGATCCAAAACATGTAACCGCATAGCAGCAGGCCCAATGGCTTGGCAAAGGCATAGCCGCGGTCGGGAAGGTGGCGAAGCAGGCGCAGCGTCAGCGGCAGCGCTAGCAGGCCAAGCACTTCTATGACAATCCACCAACTCAACACTGCCCACATGGCACCCTCCGGACAAGAGAGACACCGAACCCCTTGGTCATGGGTTCACCACTTCGTAGATCATGACCTTTTCGTTGTGATACGCCAGCTTGAGCACGCCTTGCGCGCGCATGACCTCGAACTTGTCCAAGCCTGGGCCTGGATAGTAAATGCGCTCCAGCTCCCCGAGATAGATGTATCGCACATCGTAGCGCTTCAGAATCTCCTGCGCCTCGCTGGGATCCACACTGCGGTAGAGTGTGGAGATGTCGCGCAGGCGTCGATCAATCCACTGGCCGGGCATGGCCGAGCGTTGCTGGCGCTGGTGCCAGCTCCAGCCCAGGATGGTGGGCATGCCGGTATAGATGGAGACGCGCGATCCCCAACGATACAGGCCGCGCTCTTCGGTGTTGCCCTCAGCGATCACGGGCGTGCCCTGCACATTCTCCAGCAGCCACAGCACGGCGTCGCGGTCCCACTTGAGTTCGATGGGCTGGCCATTGTCATTGTAGACCGAGTACTGCATGTAGGCCATGCCGTCCAGCGAAGGTCCGGCGCGGACATCGTATCGGTCCTGGATCTTGGCCTTGCCCGCCAACACCGGGTACAAAGCCGCCAGGAAGATCAACAGGCCAAACACGCCCCACCACACATTGCGCGAGCGTTGCGTCCAGGCCCGCGAGTGTTCTGCGATCTGACTCAGCGCAAACGCCGTTCCCACGGCCCAGAAGACCCAAAGCTGCAAGTAGAACTTGAAGACCGTGTTCATGCGCCCGATGTCGCCCTTGAGCACGATCAGTTCCACGCCGAGGCTGAGGGCCAGGCCGAAGCCGAACAGCAACCACACCAGCCGACGCTCAGGCTGCATGCGCCGCCGCAGCACCAACAGCAGCGTGCCCAGGATCAAAAGCGCCAGAAAGACATAGAACCATTCCTTCGACTTGACCAGCCAGGCCAGCACCAGCCCTATGCTGCCCACGGCGGCCCACATCAGCCCATCGAACTCCCGGCCGCGGCGCACCAGGCGGGCGTACAGGCTCAGCAGCCTGGGAATGCGGTCCCAGTGGCGGAAGACCAGGCGCAACATGCGCGCTGGGCCGCTGCGCGACTCACGCCCAAACAGCTCCACCAGCATCCAGGTCACCATCACGAACAGGAACAGCCCATGAATGCCCAGGTAGGATCCCAGTCCAGTGCGCGGGCCCTTCCAGCGCTCAAAGGCAACGTAGGCCGTGGCAAAGCGCGAGAGGAACGGCTGGAAGAACAGCGTGCTCAACACGAAAATGGCTGCCGAGCGCCAAGCCACGGCCCAGATTCCTTGCAGATCCACAGTATGCCCGCGCAACTCGTATTCGCGCAGGACCAGCGCCACACCTACCACCAGCAGATAGGTCGGATAGTCCCAGGAATTGATGCAGCGCAGCGCGCCGACAGTGAGAGCCACAGCGCCGAGCCATGCTGCCTCGCTCCACTCCACGCGGGTCGAGAGCTTGGCCCAAGCATGGCGCAGCCAGGCCGCCAGGCTTTGGTATTCAGACGTCTGCACCTGAGGAAGCGTTCCCGAGCTTCGCCGGGAGCCGCCTGCGCCTCGAACGATGCCCACCGCCATGCCGAGCGCGAGCAGGCCAAATGGCAGCGCAATCAGGTGCGCGTGCAGGTCAGCGTACAGGAAGGTGAAAAACGGGAACTCGTTGATCTCGCCGTTGGGCATGACGCGCGACGGGTTCCAGTAGGGCCATTCGCGCGCTATGTAGGGCTTGGCCTTCCCGGTGACCCATTGTATCAGACCCGAGAGGATGCGCGCCAGGTTCTGCAGCGCCGGACTGGAACTCCTGGCCTCGACGCGGCCGATGTCCATCAGGGCGCGGCCCAGCACTGCAATCTCGGCCAGGTTGCCCAGAACCGCCACCATCATTGCAGCCAGCAGCCCCCAAAGCACCGCCCGGTGTATGCGCAACGACCAACTGCCCAGTCTCAGACGCCAGTACTGCGCTGCGTCTTCGACCGCCTGAGCCTTGTCTCTGGCCGTCAGGTTGTAGACCACGCAGAAGGCGCCCATGGCTGTCAACGCCGCCAACAGCGGGATGGCCAGATTGTAGCCCACCCAGGGTACAATCCCGGTGAGCTTGATGAGCGTGGCCACAATCACCTGGCCGAAGTAATAGTAGTTGAGGTAGCCGCCCGCATACCAGGGGTCATAGGGCGGAAAGGTGCTGCTGCGGATGACTGCGTTCAAGTAGGCAAAGTCCATGGGCTTCTCGCCGCCCATGACCGGGTGCCACAAATCCGGGTTGCCGTAGCGGATCAGCAGAAACAGCCCGAAGAAGACCAGGAACAGCACTTCGTTGATGGCGATCAGTTGCTTGTGCTGCCTCCAGAAAGGCAGCATCTCCTCACGCTTGCGCCAGAGGAGCAGCGCTGAACAGGCTGTGAGCACCAGCAGGGTGGAAGCGATGGCCGTGCGACTATAGCCAGTCAGACCCAGGTTGACGGCCATCCACGTCACCCAGGTCAGGAGCAAGATCCCCAGCGTCTTGGCCAGAATGTAACCGCGGTCACGCAGTCCGCTGAAGACAGTATAGGCCAGTGGCAACGTCACCAGGCCCAGGGCCTCCACCAGCAACAGCCAGACCAACACTGGCACTGCGTTGACCAGGCTCTGCCGGTTGAAGAGCTTCGACCAAGTGCCGCCCGCGCGCTGGATGGCCGCCTCGTCCTCGGTCATCTGCAGACCGTTCTTCCATCCATCCACCTGGATGGGCAGCAGACGCGCGATGTTCTCAAAGTCGATGCCCTCAGATAACAGGCGGCGCGCGTTTTCTTCCGAGTAGGCTGGAGTCTTCTGGAAGATCAGCACCTTGGGGTGATCGTAGACGGTGTAGGTCTCCTCGGCGTCGTCATCCACAAACTCAATGGGTCCCAGATTCGGCCGCGAGGTGATGGTCTTGATGAGATCAAAGCCCAGCTCGCCGTTGAACAGGTACTTGTAGTAGCGTGTGGTCATGGGGTAGCGCATGGGAATGCGTGGGATGGAGGCCCACTCGCGGTTGCTGCTAAGGATCACATAGTCGGCTCGGTTCAGCCAATCCAGGAACCAACCCAGCTTCTCAGGCGTGTCTTCGGCGTAGGGGTGCGTCTCCACAGCGATATAGGTGCCATCCGCGAAGCCGTTGCGCCCTCCCACTCCGCCCCACGGGATGGCGTCATCCCAGCTCTCGTAGGTGATGGCGGAGCCCGCAGGGATATTGTCGTAGACCCACAGCGACGCTGTCACACGGCTCAGGGGGCGCGTGTAGATGCGCGTGTAGGCAAAGGCCCACAGGAATGTTCCGACCGTCACGATCACGATGAGCGCGGCTGCAACGGGCCTTGCCCAGCGTAGACGCACGTGCTTGGAGCGATCCCAGACCCAGACCAGCAAGTAGGCCCCCAGCAACCCCATGAAGGGGAAAGCTGGCACCAGATAGCGCGAGTTCTTGATGAATTGCGTAGAGTGGTAGAAGAAGGCAAACGTGACCCAGGCCAGCACCAGCAAATGCTCAAGCTTGCGTTTGCACAACAGTTCCCACCACGCCAGCACCCAGCCGGCAATCGCAGCCAGGCCCAGCGGCCAGCCCAGCAGCCAACGCACCATGTTGTCCAGCGTAAACAGCACGGCGGGCCGCGAGGCCCATTGATGGCTGGGGTACGAGTCGCCCTTGCCCTGCAGGATAGGCGACCAGCTGCGCATGTCAGCCAGCCACTTCTCTGCGAGCTGGATGTCGAAGAAGCCGGGACCCTTGAAGGTGTACGGTTGGGCAATGCGGAAGACCAGGCCCGCCGTCAGCAGGCACACAGCCATTCTGAGAGCCACAGCCCAACTCACGCGCAGCCAGTACGGCAGGGCAACGGGCGCAGATTCGGCAGTGGCGGTATCGGGGGGCATAGGATCCGCAGCAGGCACCGGCTCAGGCTCGGCCGCAGAGGGAGTCTCCACGCTCAGGGCAACAGTAACGCCGCCGATGTCCGCCTGCCAGCCACTGGCCTGGGTGGAGCGGGCCGTTGCAGGAGGCGGCGCTGGCGACTCGCCCGCTGCGTGCAGGTTGTAGATGCGCACAAGGCAAGCCAATCCCATGGGCAGAGCCACGATCGCCACATTGATACGACACGCCACAGCCAGGCCGTAGGCCACTCCCATCCACAGGAAATCCCGCCACTGGCCACGCTGTGCCACGCGGATGGCCATATAGATCGTGAGGGCCACAAAGGTCGCGGCAAAGCTGTCCATGGTGAAAAAGTGCGCCTGCTGGATGAGGATCACCATGCAGGCCGCCAGCAGCGCAGCCAGCAAGCCCACGCGTTTGTCATACAGTCTGCGCCCGATGACAAACATGAGCAGCACCGTGACCAGGTCGAAGCTGGCCGCGAGTGCGCGCCCCAGCAAGTGTATGTGCTCCGCGTCGCCGAGCTTGGTCATCTGGCCCAGCCACTTGGTCAGGAAGAGCGGGAAGGTCCCATAGATGAAGCTGCTGCCCTTGTTGTAGGGGTTTAGCGGCGACACCGCCGTGTTAAAGTACTCACCTATGCTGCGCGGCAGTTCCAGCGAGAGCTCCACCATCCAGATGAAGCGTTCGTCAGGGTGCAGGTGGGTCTGCGAGTCCCAGTTGAGGCCCAAGAAGCGAAAGTAAGCTGCCATCACCAGGATGAGAATCAGGCACAGTGGCACCAAGTACGCACTTGACCACACCCTCCTCCAGCGTTCGCGCCAGCTCACGGCTGGTCGCGTCTGCTCGACTGGTACCGAGGATGTCTCGTGTTCGATGCTCATGCACGCTCCTTAGAATCCGCTCACTGCTATTCTATGACCGGATGTGTCGTATGACAAGCACACCTTAGCGCTCCACGTATACTGCGATGAAGGCCATGCCGCTATCCGGGAAAGGATGCGGCACCATGGCACAGTGCCGAAAGGTGCGCCTTAGCAGGTTTAGGGCTTCGGCGTCGTTGGGATTGACGATAAACAGGGCGCGCTCTGGAATGGTCGTCAGAGGAGGTTGGTCGGCCGCGAGGGTTTGTTCCTCGCCCCAGACATTGTCCTCACGCTGCATGTAGGTGCGCAGGGCGCGGCCGTCAAACCAGTATGGCCACAGTTTGATGTAGCACAGCGACAGGTCGTCGTAGGCCTGCATGGTGCGCGCCATTTCCTTGGCAATGGAGACGTTGTGCTGATCGGGCAGCACGCTCACGAAATCTGAGAAGTAGAAGTGGTACGTCTCGCGGTATTCGACCGTCAGCAGCAATGCCAGCGCAAGCGTCGGAAGGGCCAACACAAGCCCACGTTTTCCGATCCGCCATACGGATTCGAGGGTCTGCTCGGCCGAAACAATGCGCAGCCGGATCGCTGCGTCCCACTCTGGCCAGGACATGCTGGCATCGCGCAGCGCCTGGCCCAGAGCGGCCAGCGGCAGGGCCGCCAGTATGAGCCCCGGTCCGATGCTGCCCGAGGCGCGGAAGACGTTGGGTAGCTCGCGCGGCAGGGCCATTAGCCCCGAGGGCAGCACAAAGACCCAGAACATGGCCAACAGCATGCCGTTGTCGCCATGACGCCAACGCCGCATGGCGTAGCAGGCGCCCATCACGAGCAACACAGCGCTTACGAGACCAAAATGGCGCCAACCTGGGACATTGAAGCGCGCATTTCCATCGCCATACCGATTGAACATCCACAACGTGGTCCACATGTTCTCCAGCATCGACTTGGCATTGATGGGAGCCCGATTGGCGTCACCTTTGAGCAGGCGCACCTGCATGTTGAAGCGTTGCAGGTAGTCCTTGGAGCTTTCCAGGGCGACGCGTCCCAATGGCGCATACACCACCAGAGCCACCACCAGCATGACCGCCAGCAGCGGCCACAGCGCCCGCCAGTGCAGGCGTCTGCCCGCCAGCGCGGTCAACGCTATTCCCGCCACAATAGCGATCGGAGCGAAAAGAAAGGGCGAATAGGTATGCAATCCCAGCCCAAGCACCAAGCCAGCCAGCGCCGCATCGAAAAGGCGGTACTTCTCCAGAGCGCGCCCCAGTACGTGCAGCGAAAGAATCACGAACAGCGGCAGCAAGATGACGCGAAAGCCGGCACGGCTAAGCACGATGTGCCAATGATTGGTCGCCAGCAGGAAGGCAGCGGCCAGAGCCACCCAGGACCCAAACAGGCGGCGCGCTGTCAAGTACAGTGCCGGCACGGTCGCGATGCCCACCAACGCAGCAGCCAGCTTGAGCGAGAAATGGCCCAGCGGGGAGAAACGCGCCACCAGCGCCGCCCAGTAGAAGAACAGGCCCTCCCGCCCCATGTTCGCCGGGAAGAAGATGCGGTACTCGCCGCGCAGGATAGAGGCGACATCCGCATAATTGTAGGGCAGGTCCCAGCCAATGTCCGCTGGCACGGCGTCCAGCCCATGCAGGCGCAGATAGGCCGCCACCAGCACAGCGATAGCAAGCAGTGCACCCTCGGCAGTGATCCGCACCCCCTTGCACTGCGGCCTTGTGCCACCTTCGCTCAGGTACAGATAGAGCAGGCAGAAAGCCAGCCCGCCCAGCCAGAGCAGCAAGCCAAACGGTCGCAAGCGGTTGCCCCAGAAGTCCAGACAGCCCAGCAACGCCACGCCCAGCGCCGTTCCTGCCACGCCGAAGCTGCGGCGGTAGCCCACAGTGGCGCGCCGCAACCACTCCGTACTCGGCAACTGTGGCCGCTCCAGCGCCACGCTCCCGAAGAAAACGGCGAATAGCACTCCAGCCAGCGTCAGCAGCCCGAAGGGCAGGGCGCTCTTGGCGGCATGATCGAGGCGGCGTTGGGCGAACACGGCCAGCGCCAGGCACGACACAGCCAACGTCAGCGCCAACGCCACTGATGGCGTCTGGAAGGGCTGCCGGAACCTACGTGAGCTCCCCCGCACGGAACGTCACTCCTGACTCTGGGATGGCTGTACTGGAGCGAAAAACACCATAAAGTCCTTGTCCGGAATCTCAGCCTGATAGCGCATGAGTTGGCCGTTTGGGTAGTGCGCCAACAGCCACTGCTCCGTAGCGCTGTTGACGGGGTTGTAGATGTACAGGTGATTGCGCGGTTCCAGAAGGTGCGGCTCCAACTGCTCTGGCTGAATCGGACACTCATGCCAGCGTATATCGCCGAGCATCAATGAGACCGCGCGCCCATCCACCCAATAGGGTGAGCAGACTACCCAGGCATCGTCGCGATTCCCCAGGCTGTTGGCGAATCCGTTGATGACTCTCGCCATGTCCGTCGCATTCCAGGCCGCGCGACTGTAGCTCAGGCGGTACTCCTCAAAGTAGATCTGCCAATTGGCGCGCGCGGCCTGCCACAGCAACATACCCCCCAACACGACCACTAGCAGCAGGCCAGTTCCGCCTCGCAAAGCATGAATGACCTGCCGGCCTACCAAGTAGGCCGCCAGCGACACGACCGACAGCACCACCGGTAGCACGGCCGAGGCCCGCAGGTGGCCGGGGTTCTCGTTCGGAAAGGCGATCGCCAAGGTGGAAGGTAGCAACAGCACGAATACTGCGGCCAAGAAGTAGAGGGCCAAGGCACGGCGCTTGCACAAGAGCAAGTAGAGCAGATAGGCCATCCCCAGCACCAACAATGCGCCGCTGACGTAGTCGAGGCTGGGCTTGCCGCCCACGCCTTCGGGCCAGGCGTCGTCGCCGATCCAGTTGAACATCAAGAGGGCATTCTTCACGTTGTCGGCAAAGACCTCGGTCGCGCTGCGCTGGATGCCGGTCTCCAGCGTGGTGGTACGCGTCAAAGTACGGTACCAGAAGGCTTTCGGCTCATCGTACATGTAACGCAACAGCGGCAGGAACACCACAGCCGAGGTGACCACCAACACGATCAAGTTCATCACAAAGCGCTTGAGATCGAATCCCGGGCCGCGGTCAAGCAGCAGCTTGAGCGCGCACAGCACCACGATCAGCAGCGGCACGATGCGAAAGGCCATGTACCCGTAGAGGCCCAGACCCAGCGACATGCCGGTCCAGACAAAGTCATTGCGCTTGCCCGCGCGCAAAGCGCGGAACAGAAAGTACAGCGTAACCGAGGTCCACAGTGGCGCCAGGGAGATGCGCAAGCCAATGCGGCTGATGATGACGTGCCAGTACGAGATGGCCGTGAAAAAGGCCGCCAGCAGACCCAGTTTGCGGTTCAGCAGCTCCTTGCCCAGCAAGTACATGGGGATGACGTTGAGCGCGCCCACCAACGCCATGGTCAGCTTGAGCGTGACAAATCCGAAGCCAAACACGCGCGATAGCGCCGCCGTGAGATAGAACTGCGTGGGTTCGCGCCCGGTGTTGCGCGGGAAGAAGATGCGGTATTGGCCATCCAAGATGTCCTGAACGTCAAGGGAAGCTTCGACGTGATCGCTCTCGGGGTCGGTCGGGATGGCATCGATACGATAGAGACGAAAGACAAAGGACACGATCAGGATGGCCAGTATCGCCAGCCATGCCCAGTCAAGGCGCACGGTCCAGACAGTGCGACGCAGGGCTGCCTTCAAAGCCGGGAGCTGGAACCCTCTCCAAAAAGCAACACGCCTGCGAACGCGCACGACCACGAGCAGCCAAGACACAAGAGCTGCCCACCAGCACAGCGTCCCGCGCCAAGTGAAGCGGTTCTTGGAAAGCCAGGCAAAGGCCGCCAGCGCGAACAGGCCTGCCACGGCCAGCAACCAAGGCGCGTGCACAAGTGGAACTTCATCCTCGTGCGACGAAGGCGCGGCATGCGGCCACAGGTCCGGCTCTGCAACGCCGCCGCGCGCGATGGCGAGGACAAACACCACTACCGCTATAGCCAGGAAGAGCACGCCATCCAGAACATAGTCGCGCTTGACGAGGTGCCGTTGCCCCGTGATGGCCAGCCAGACGGCTACCAGCGCCAACAGCCCCCACACTGCGCGTGCTTTTGACCTCAAGCCTGCACTCTCCGTTCATGGGTATAGTCTAATGCAATGGCCGAGCCAGGCCTCCAACCTTTAGACGCCGCCGGTAATCAGACGGACACAACGCACACTGCTCTCTCGAACCTGGCTTCCTGAGTGCTCGGTGCTCCGATTCCTAGAGCAGGCTTTGCATTAGCTGCTCGTAGGCATCGAGCGTCTCTTCTAGGTCGAAAACCGCCTCGATCTCGGCGCGGCTCTTCACATAGCGCTCTCGGTGCGTGAGCACCTCTACCAGGCCATCCGCCAGAGCGCGCTCGTTCCGCGCCGGGACCAGCAAGCCCATTTGGGTGAGCTTGATCGGGACGCGCAACCCCGGGATGTCCGTGGCAACGGCCGGCGTACCGCACAGCATGGCCTCAACCTGCACCATCGGGAAGCAGTCAGTCCGGCTGGGTAAAGCCAAGACGTCGCACATGGCGTAAAAGTTCGCCACGGACTGCTCCTGCCTGAGCAACCCCAGCATGATAATTTGGTCCCGCCAGCGCTCCACCAGGTGTCGCCAACGCTGGTAGAACGCCTCGTAGGCCACATTGACTTCGCCTGCATACACAAATCGCACGTTGGGCATGCGCTCAAGCACGTAAGGAATGGCCTTGAGCAGATAGTCAAAGCCCTTTTCTTCCACAAAGCGCCCGGCAAAGCCCACCAACTTGTTCTCATCCAGATTCAACTCGCGTCGCCAGGCCAGCACCTGCTCAGGCAGCGGAGACGGGATCTCGACTGGCGGCAGGATATAGGCCAACTTGTGCTTGAACGGGCTCAGGAACGGCGAGTTGTCCGCATAGTCCTCGGTGTGGATCGTGATACGTGCCGAGCCCTTCAGCGCCTGCCGCATCAGGCGCGTCACTGACCACTCTACGAACTGGTCAAACGGCCTCTCGGGCATCACCAAGTCGCCATGGTGGGTGAACACCACGGGCTTCCTGAATCGATTGGCCAGTGTCGTGACCAGCGCGGACTCGAGCAGCGGCGTGTGTATCTGCACAACGTCGGCTTGCTTGATCAGACGATAAGCGGCAAAAGGAAAGGAGGGTTGCACAATGCCGCGACTCAGCCGCATCAAGCGCTTCAGTCGCACGATGTGCACGCCATTGTGGTCCTCTTGGGCGGACAGCTCATCCCAATAGCGCGAGGTCAACACCGTGACTTGGTGGCCCCGGCGTGCCAGCCCCTCGGCCAAACGACGCGCGTAAACGCTCAGACCAGTCCAGTGCGGGTAGTAATATGTCAATACCATCAAAACGCGCAAAGCTCGGTCAACCTCCGGCAACGACGCTGGCGCTATGTAGGCAATGTGTGATCTTCCGCCTGCCGCAACCTAGCGTTCAGCGAAGCATATGAATAACCCTCTGCCCCCACTGCGATCACACCCGGCACGACGAATCCCACGTAGCCAACCGCATGCGCCAACAGTGCGTAGCCGAGGGCGCTCTCTCTGGACAGGTTGAACAGGCCGAGCGCCAACACTGTAAGATACTCGTAGACACCCACATAGCCAGGCGACGATGGTACCGTCATTCCCAGCGACGTGAAGCAGATGACCGCCAGCGCCGCAGTCCAGGGCAGGCGCAAGCCAGCCGCCCACATGACGACGTACAACTGCAAAGTCGCGACCAGCCAAATGGCCAGAGACCAGACCCCAAGCCGCAGAGCCCGCCCCCACGAACCGAGTGCCGACACCCCTTCCAGCGCTGCGGCCAGGCTGCGACGCAACCAGGGACGATTCAGCAGGGCACATCGCCGCAACAGACCCTCCGCCCACTGCAGACTGCGCTGCCCGCGGGCGGCAACCCACCCGAGCAATATGGCTGCCAGAATCGCCACCACTGCGACCCCGATCACGGGGCCCACCAGTGCGTCCGGCAAGACGACGAATGGGATCAGTATCAACAGAAGGAAGAGGATGATCAAGATGTCCGCGATACGCTCCAGGAGTACGGTAGAGAGCACGCGGGCGACATCCAGCTTCTCAAGCTCCGCCAACAGATATGATCGCAACAGGTCTCCAGCGCGCAAGGGCAACACGCTGTTGAAAAGATACCCAATACTTGTGAGGTTGTAAAGGCGGGCCAGCTTGGGCCCTCCTGAGGATTGCAGCAGGAGGCGCCAACGCACTGCACGTAACCACAGTCCGAGCACCACCAAGCCCAAGGCAGGCACGAGCAGCCAGTAGTTGACACGCTGCAGTGCCTGCAGCAGGCTGGCAAGGTCCAATCCACGCGCAGCCAAGTACAGGCAAAGTGCGCTCACGCAGATGCCAAGCCAGAGACGCCAGTTTTTCATTTCGCGAGATTATAGCATAGACTTCCGAACTTTCAGAAAACTCCGGAAGTCCAGTCCGACTTCAGCAGTCGCTCAAGATCCTCTCGCGACAGGCGCTGAACTCGCGCGAAGATGAGTGGTTGGGGATGGTCATAGACCGTGAAGCTCTCGTCGGCGCGGCCCAGGTTCAACACCAGACCAGGCAGCGCACGCTGCTGCAGCAGTGGTGGTGTAGCCAGGTGCAGCCCAGCGCGCGGATCGTCCAGCAGGGTGATGCCAGCCAGGCTGGGATAGACTGCCGGAGCCGCGACCAACTCAAAGCCCAGATGCCCGGCGAACAATTGCTGGTAATAATGGCTAGCCAGTGGGTAGCGCTGCGGAAAGCGTGACAGCGGTGCATAGAGGCGGTCGCTGGGAAGCACGATGTAGTCACAGGACTCTAACAGATCCAGCAGGCCTGCGCGTTTCTCGGCAGTGTCGGCCGCGTGCAGGTCCAGAACGACGCGCGAGTAGTCTGGGGGGCAGTCGTCTCCTTCGTAGGGCTCCAGGGGCAGGACATCATCCCAGGCGTCGGCTGAGAACTTGGATCCGCTCGGGGCATGTGTGCATATCCAGGCCGTGGCTTGCAGCCAGGGATGCGGCTGCGAGTAGATGCGCGCGAAGGCCAGAGCATAGAAAACCGTAGAGGCCAGAACCAATGCCGCCATCAAGCCTACGCTGGCACGAGCTGCGCAGCCGCGGATGCGACCGGTGAGCGCGCTTGCGGCGTCCCAAAGCCGGAGAAGCAGTGCCGCTCCTGTCATGCACAGGAATGGCGACAGCGGCAGCATGTAGCGCACGAACTTGACAAACGACACGCCTTGTGCAAGCCCATACAGCAGCACCCACGCGAGCCACGGGACTTGTGCTCGATCCGGTTGCCTCCAAGTGCGCCACGCCGCGTACAGCAGGCCCGCCAAGCCCATGAGTGTCAGGCCCGGTCCCAGAGTGAACAAAAACATCTGGCGCACTTGGTACACAAAGGCCGGCGTGCCCAAGTACTGTCGAGTGTAGGGAAAGTCCGCCCACCCTTGCGACATGGCGATCTCAGTCACCACGCCTTGTCCAAAACGCACTGCGTCGATCAGCGCATAGGGCTGCAGCGCCAGGAAGGTGAGCGCGGCAACTGCCAGAGTCCGGCAGACACTCCGCCTCACCCTGTGCCAAGCGGCCCGTAGACCCAGCCACAATGAATCTCCGTGGCATAGCCCCTCGCTGGCGTCCCGCACACCCCCCGAACGTCCACAGGGGCCGACGCCACTGCGCGCGCCTGAACTCGATTGTGGCCCATCACCGTAGCATAGCCCCTCGTGGGCGTGCTGCAAACCACTAGAACCGCCACAAGGGCCGATGC
>CAYZKS010000028.1:7123-13514 GCA_964478725.1 uncultured Anaerolineales bacterium | reverse complement strand
ACCACTAGAACCGCCACAAGGGCCGATGCTACGGGATTGGGGGGGCCAACCGAAGGCCAGCCAGGCGATGACGGTCACGATGACCAACGGCAACACGCTCAGCTTGGTGGCGAGCGCAGCGCCCAACCATACTCCCAGCCAGATGCCGTCGCGTTGGCGTCCACCCTTGGCGACCCGCATGGCTCTGTCCACCGCTAGAAGTATCAGCAGTGCCAGCAGAGTGTCCACAGTGTAAAAGTGAGCCAACTGAATGTGCAATACCGTGAAGGTGAGCAAGGCAGAGGTCGCCACGGCTACACGTCGATCGCGAAAGGCCCGGCCTGCCAGGACATACGCTGCAGCCACGATGCACGTGTCCAGGGCCGCCGACAGTATGCGTCCCAGGAGGTAGAAGCGCGTCAGCGACGACCAGCCTGCATCCCAGAGCGCGAGCAACCAGGACGCGACGCGCAAAAGGTAGATGGGCAGCGAGCCGTAGGCAAAGAAACGCGGGTTGAGTGGGCTTTCTGCGCTCCACAGCGTGCGCCAGTCACTGGGCAGCTTCAATCGCTCTACAACCATCAGAATCTGACGCTCGTCCGGATGGAAATACTGACCGCGGTCCCAGTTCAAGCCGTAGGCACGCAGGATGAATGCCACGGCCAACAGGGCGGCCAGGAGCCATGAAGCCCAGTTCTGTCGAAAGGAACGCAGTGCCAGCCGCACGATCATACCGATGCACATCCGGAAGTGCTTGTGCCCGCCCGGTGAAGGAGGGGCAATTGCACGAGGACTGAATGCCTCAAGCCTTTCACAACGATAAACGATGGGTAAAACCCAGCGCTTGCCCTACCAAATCCATACCCGCAAATGCACCACGGCCAGCAAGCCGATTCGTCCAAATGCTCCGGTTCCGCTACAATCGCTAGGTAGAGATCAAGCGTTGCCCAGTGGAGCAACCAGAAAGGAGGTTTCCAATGCAGAGGTACCGCGCCCTGCACATGTTCGCTACGCTGTTGCGGCTGAGTGCCGGCATCGCTCTCGTGTCTGGCCTGCTGGCATCGGTGTTGTTGACCGTCGCCTCCGTGGCGGACGTATCCAGGCTTGGGCTGGGCAAACTCGGAAGCATCTCGGGCATTGGCCCGTTCCTGCAGGCCTCCAACATGGCGGGGTCGGGGGCAGTGCTGCTTGCACTGTTCGTGGGCTTGGCATGCGTCGTGCTGTACCTCGTACTCACAGCGGCTGGTGATCTGATCAGCCTGCTGCTCGACATCGAAGAAAACACGCGCTCGGCCGCCTACTTTGTCGGGCCAAAACCATAACGCTGGCATTCTCGAAGACGAAGGCAACTCCTGCCAGTCTCCAGGGAGCGCGGCGCCAGTGCCGGCGACGCCTGGCCCTCTCGACCCCGCTACACTTGTGCAAACTGCTCCACGTCGAGAACAAACACCGTCGCGCCGCCGACCTCTACCTCCAGTGGCTGCACCCAGTGCCGGGCTGCTGCCGCTTCTCCCATTGGCACAACGGGGGAAACGAATTCGCGCCTGGCATGACAATGCTTCTTGAGCAGGTTGAGCACCGCCTCCACCTGTTCATCCTGAACGCCGATTAGGATGGTGGCATTGCCTCGCACCAGGAACCCACCTGTGGTGCTGATCTTGGTGGCTCGGTAGCCTTCGGTGATCAGACCGTCAAGCAAGGGGCGCGAATCCACATCCTGCACAATCGCCACAATCAGCTTCATCCTCACCTCCCGCGAGTTCCTCCTGGGAGACCACCCATACCGACACGTCGTTGGACAAGAGCAGTTTACCCTGGCAAGCAGAGGTAGTCAAATCCCGTCAGAAAAAGCACAGCAACGCGACAGGCCGTTCGATGGGGAGGACACAGCCAGAAGACAAGATCGTACTCTACGCATTGCTCCTTTCCCACGTTTTGCCATGCAATACATGCCACGCTAGAATGGCCACACATTCTGCATCGAGGAGGTAGCCCATGTCCTCTGCCGGCAGTGCTTCTGTGGATCCAATGTCCATCGTGCGCGACCTGGCAGCCCTGCCCCATCGTGGCGCCACCACTGCTGAGGAACGCAAGGCGGCCGATATCCTGGAGCGCCACCTGAAGGCCCTGGGAGCGAGCGTGGAGCGGCAGAGCTTCATGACTCCGAAAACCTATGTCAGTGAGGTCTGGTGGCTGATCGGAGGGTTGGAGGCCGGACTCTTACTCCTGCCTGTGCTGGGCTGGATCGCCTTCGCCTGGGTAGCGTTGTGCGTGGCCCTGGCCTGGCACTACTTCGACTGGCGTGCCTCCCCCGTCTCATTGCTGCCACCGCGCGCCCCTGCCGTCAACGTTATCGGCAGGGTACCCGCTCAAGGCCAGCCCAGCAAGAAGCTGATCTTGATGGGACACTATGACTCGGCTCCGGTCTCACGCCTATATCTGCCCTCCATGGTCAAGGGATTCCGGCAGTCACTGCGCATCAGCATGGGCCTGATGCTGGCGGCAGTCATCGTGGCCCTGCTCACCATATTGCAGGTTGGACTGCCGTGGATGCATTGGCTGCGCTACCTGCTGATGCTGTACTTTCTGATCCAAGGTGTTATGTCTAGTATCGACTACTGGCGACTGGGCTACACCAATGGTGCGGCTGACAACGCCACCGGCACGGCCGTGGCCGTGGCAACCGCAGCGCGCTTGTGGAACGCGCCAATTCCGGGCTGGGACGTGGAGGTGGTGCTCACCAGCGCCGAAGAAGCCAATCTCAAGGGCGCGCTTGCCTACTTGCGTGCCCGCAGGGCGCAACTGGACCCGCGCAGCACGTACCTGTTCAACTTTGACAATCTGGGCGCGGGAAAGGCAAGGATCATCACGCGCACCGGTACTCTCACCGCCATCGTTTATCAGAATGCCCTGGTGGATGCTGCTCTCCAAACCGCCGCCAGCGATCCGCGCTTCCGCGACGTCCAGCCCGGCGTCTGGCACACGGGCGACGTTGACAGCGCCTGGTTTGCGCGCGCGGGCATCCCCAGTCTAACGCTCTTGGCGCAGGACGAGCAAGGACTCATACCCCATCTGCACCGCCCCGGGGACACGCTCGAGCACGTGGACCCTGACCTGCCTCGCCATGCTGTGGATTTCGCCGAAGCCACTGTACGCCAGCTGGCGGCTGCTTGACAACGGCCGGTGCCGTATAAGCTCCAGCTTCGCCCGCAGGCAGGCTGCAGGCCGCGGAAACCGGGCTTGATCTTCGGGGTCGGGTGCTGCGCTAGCTTGCGGCTCCCGCACCCTTGGGGTAGAACTTGTCCCGGTAGGCCGGAACGGTGCACATGGGCGGCCGCTCGTACTCTGTGATCTCGGCTTCTTCGAGACTCAGCCGCCCTGGCCCTTGTTGGATGATCTTCATGGTGTGGGGCTCACTCCCCAACAGGGGCATGGCAAAGCGCTTGCTTAGCCGCGACATGAACACCTGCTGGATGGCAAAAGCCATGCGGCTGAGGTCGGTCAGGGATTGGCTATCCTGTGTGCGCATCTCCAAGTCACACTGTGCGATGGCATACAGGCCAAACTTGTCCAGTAGGTCCAGCAGCAATCCAGCTTCGACGCCATAACCGGTGAAAAAGGGCAGTTGCTCCAGAGCCGCGCGCCGCCCGGCGTATTCCCCCGAAAGAGGCTGCACCAGTCCCGAGAGCTCCGCGAAAAACAGGTTCATCAGCGGTCGAGCCACCAGCTCAGTCACGCGCCCCCCTCCGCCGAGTTGAGTTCGGTCGCCGCTGCGCAGGGGGCGCCGGTAGAAGCCCTTGACGTATTGGAGACGATCCCAACAAAGCAGCGGCCCGAGCAAGCCGAGCACAAAGCGCGGGTGGACGTTCACCACATCGGCGTCAACCCAGGCCACGATGTCTCCTTGGGTGACGTAGAGGCTCTTCCACAATGCCTCGCCCTTACCCGCGTGGCTGCCCACCTCTGCGGAGAGCACGTGCTGGTGAACGTGCACGGGCACTCCCAGGGACGCAGCGATCTCGCGCGTGCCATCGCTGGAGTCGCTGTCCATCACAATCAACTCGTCCAGAAGTGGGCAGTCCAGCATCAGTGCCTTGCGCAGAGTGGAGATCATGGCGCCGATGGTTGCTTCCTCGTTCAAAGTCGGCAACACCAGGCTGATCTTCCGGCCCTGCTTGCGTTGCAGCAGGTGCTCGACGCGCTCGAACTCACTCCAGTGAAAGGTGTTGCTGGCAAACCAGCGGTCCACGCGGTCCGAGAGGCTGGAGATACTGGCCGCGGTCTTCTTTCCCACGTGACCAATCTCCGTCGGAGCCGGTTGGAAGCTACGCACCAGAAAGACAGGCAAAGGAGTGTCGCGCAGGATGTCCTGCGGCACCTTGCCCACGGCCGTGCGCTGCATGCGTCTGCGCAAGGTGCTGCCGAGAACCACGGCGTGATAGTCTGCAGACATGCGGCGGATCACAGCACTCGCGTCGCCCTGTTCGGTCACCACCCGCGACTGGAAATCCAGTTGCGGTAAGTGGTCCAGAGCGGCCGCGGGGCCAGCCTCGTCGCTCACGGTCAGCAGCGTGATGCTTTCGCCCGTAATGCGGTATAACGCCGAGGCCAGGCGTAGCGTGAGCGGTAGGTGAGGCCCACCGCGGATGGGCACAAGCACCCGATCGTAACGCCGCGCCACCCCCCGCACGAGGATCACGTCGCAGGGCGCATGCCGCAGCAGTTGTTCCAGAGGGGCGCCCAGCGCCGTCATCTCGGTCTTGTGCAGCGGAACGAGTAGCAACTGCGCGGGCTCGTCCTGTAGCTCGCGTACGATCTCATACAGAGGCACGCGCGCTACCCGCACGCAAGGCTTCATGCGCAGGGGCAAGTCCGGATGGTCCCGCACCAGGGCCGTGAGTGCCTCGCGCACCTCCTGAGAAGGAACGGCTGCTTCGCTCAAGGAGTGTCCTTCAGGCACTGCTACGACGCCCATCACTTCTACCCGCCCCCCGGTGGCAGGCAAGAGGTTTGATGCCAGCGTCGCCAGGTCCACAAGAGCATCTTCTTTGGAAAGGGGAAGCAGGATCCGGTAGCCCGCCATCTTCCCTCCTTCGTCTCGCTCTAGAGCTGTAGCGTATCTACGATGTCCAGCACAAAAGCAGTCGTGCCGCCAACCGGTACCTGCACAGCTCGCTTCCAGCCGCGCGCCTCTGCCGCTTCGCTCAGGGGCGTTACGGGTGCGACAAACTCACGCCTGGGCAGGCAGTGTTGGCGCAGAACACCAAACACTTCCTGCACCTGGTCGTCCTCGACTCCGATGAGCAAGGTAGTATTGCCACGCAACAAGAACCCGCCGCTGCTGTTGATCTTGGTGGCGTGATAGCCTCCGGCCATGAGTGCGTCCAGCAGCTTTCTGGAATCCTCTGCGTGTACGATAGCTACGATCAGCTTCACCAATACCTCCCGTTACCCGGCACAGGCGCCGGCTCTAGCCCTGTCTTTCCTCGACCAGCGGGATCAAGTGATCGCGCAGGATGCGTTCCCACCTGTAGCCGCTTAGCACCCGCCGTCGCAGGCAGAAGGCCGGATCTACCAACAGACTGTCAGCAATCAAATCGGCCACGATTTCGGGTGTAGCGGCACTTGAGAAGTAGTGCACGTCGCTCTGTCCGGTGGCACGCAGGGGTGGAATATCGCTGCAGAACACAGGCAGCCGCGCCAGGCCAGCCTCCAGGAGTGGAATCCCAAAGCCTTCCTCCAAGCTGGGAAACAATAGCCCATCGGCCAGCAGGAAGAGATCCGCCAGGGTGGCTTCATCTGGCACGAGTGTCTTGTCGCCAGCGCCCAGCTCGTACAAAAAGTGCGCGGCTTCTTCCAGGCCGAGCTCCGCCCGCAGAGCCTGCAACCGCGCAAGGTAGGCAGTATTGGAGGGGTTGTGGGCGCCAGGCGGTCCTGTGACGATCAGGCGTGCATCCAAACCAGTGCTGCTGCGCAGGCATGCCAAGGTGCGCAGGGCGAGCTGCACGTTCTTCCGCCGCGTGATACGGGCAGGTAGCAGCAAGATCAGTTCCGCCTCCCACAGCCGGCAGGCCTCAACAGTGCGCCTGGTCATGTCCGTCCAGCGCCAGAAGGCCGCAGCGTCTACGCCAGGCGGCACCACGCGCACTGACTCGCGCGCAATGCCGTAGAGCGACGCCAGTTGGTCGCGCCGCGACTGCGAGACGGTGACGTGCACCACGTCCTTCCAGGGCACGCGCAACAGGTCCCAGGGATAACCAGCATGCAGGTCTCGCGCATATTGGGCGCTGCACCAGGCAAGGTCGTGGTGCCAAGCCACCAAGCGCATCCGAGGGGATCCGCCCTCTGAGTGCAGGTCGTGGAGCGCCGCCGTGAGGGGCAGATTCTTGTGCAAGGTCAGCACATTGTGAGC
>CAYZKS010000028.1:0-7023 GCA_964478725.1 uncultured Anaerolineales bacterium | reverse complement strand
GTGACGCCGCGTTCATACCCAATCCGCTCCGCGCCAAAAAGCACGCTCACCCCCACCAGTTCTGCATACTCCCGTAGATAGCTCTCGTAAGCACGTCCTTCGTCACCCGAGGTGTGCGAGATGACCAGCTTGGCGCTGAGTCCCAAGCGGCGCGCCAGTTCGATGGCGCGCTCGATACGTTTGCGGGGCACGATGCGCGTGGGCTGCAACAGCATGTACTCATTCGATGCAATGCCCAATACCGGCCGCACCTCCACTCCATAGTCATCCGGTTCGGACGGGGGCGTGTCAAAGTCCATCACGTTGGGAATCAGCAGTGAACCAGACCCGCTACGCAGAGCCAGCTGGCGCGCCGCGAAGGAATTGATGACCACGTGGCGTAGCGAAGGCAGGACAGGCGGGAAAGCCATGCGTAGATAGTCGTCGCCAGCCGAAACGGCATACCTTGTCCGCTCCCAGGCAAAGTCGTGATGGTGAGCCACTGCACTGATGTTGGTTTCGGCGATCAATTCGGTCAGGGCCAAACCAAGAGGTACGTTCATCGGCAGCGAGAGCGCGTTCTCCACGATCAGCAACTCGAGGTCGAAACGGCGCACAAACGCAGAGAGATGTCCTTTGAGATGCTCCTTCAACTGCTGGACCTTGTGCGATGTCTCCTGCGACCGAGTAAAGTTGTCGAACAGATCCACGTTCAGCGGGCGGATTTCCGGATGGTCAAAGTGCGCTTCCGGGACGATGTAGGAGCGCTCGGGTGCCCAGTCCGATTCCCCGGCGAAGCAGAAGCATTGCAGGCCGAACTCGGTCAGCACTTTGACCCACTTGGCGGTCTCGAGCGAAACGCCATCCGTTCCTGCCAAGCGCGTGGACACGAAGCCGATTTGCACGCTCGCAGCCTCCTTTCTAGAGTATGTCGAGGAAGCCCCGGCCGGTCGCACTGGGGCGCCGTGCATGTCGGGGGTGAGGTGCGAGTCTCCAGCGGGAGCCCAGGCCCCAACTGTAGCGCAGCTCAGGGTCGTGCGCTGGCTCACAAAGCCGGCTTGCTGCGTCTCCTCATCCTGAACCACACCCCTGCACGAAGTAACTTGCCTCCACGGCCGGCGCCTTCACAACATGGCGATGAACGAGGTAAGATAACTGGTGTACATGAACGCCTGCAATGATAGCACAGCGCAGCCACTTCGGCAATTCACGTCCGTAGTGTGCCCTCGTCTGATGTCTCGCTTCTCGGCAAGCAGGCTTCTTGCCACCCCAGGCAGCAGGGCATTCTGAGCCGCACGACTTGACGCCTGCGAGGCGCCTATTGAGCCCTGTCCACATGGCGTGGCGCAGTGTGGCTCGCGTGCGGGTTTGTGACATGCGCGCTACCACCACCTCGCGTCGCCTATCCGCCAGCGGTGATGGGCGGATGCGGCCATTGAGCAGCATCAGCCGCGCACAAGGAACGGAGGCGGTTCGCCGGCTGCGAACCGCCTCCGCACAGGAAGGGGACCAGGTCGGAGGGGGTGTTCCGTTCCCGGTCAGCAGGAGATTGTGTTTGCCTCAGGGCAGCGTGTACGTAACCACCAGTCGCGGGCGCTCTTCCCACGTAGCGAATTCTGACGAGCGGAATGAGAGCAGCCCGCCTACTGCGTTGTTCTGGCGCAGTAGCCAGCCCTTGTTCGACGCCGGCTGATTCAGCATGCGCTGCACATCATCGCGCACGGACCAGCTATACCAGCCGGTTGAGCCCGCCGACACGCTGGCGCTGGGAGCGCTGGCGCGGTCACTTATAGTATTGTTGCACCCTGGCGTACCCCAGCGGCTCAGACCGGAAGCCCTGTTCCAGGTCGCCTCCATCTCCGTCCAGGCTCGCGAGACCGAGTACAAGCCCAAGCTGAACTCGCCGCTGCCTGTGCGCTCATATGCATAGGCGCTGAGCGTGGCCGATTGCACGGTCGCGCTATTGGGGATGGCGCTGAGGTCGAAGTAGATCAGAGTGGCGAGTTGTTGCTGCGTGCCGGCCTTTAGCTCCACAGTGCCCAGGTTCGAGTTTGGCCAGGTGGCATTGATGCTCGCGTCCAGACAACCGTCATAGCTGGCCACGCCGTTCTGAAGGCTGATCGTGGTGCCCCCCGAAGGCGTTGCTGTGCGGGTTGGCGTGACGCTCGCCGTGCGCGTAGCGGTTGCCGTCTGGGTCGGAGTGCGGGTTGGCGTGCTGGTCCGCGTCGGTGTCGGCGACGGGCCAGACGGAGGCACATACTCTACCACTAGGATGGGGCGATTCGGGACTGCGTCTTCCGAGCTGGTGAACCACACCGTATCCGTGTCCAACTCCTGCATTGCCTGTATGGACAATCCGTAGTTGGGCGCACGCCCGTTCAGCCAGTCGTCCACAGCTTGGGTCACGTCCCACGCGTAGCGGGCAGGAGCTGAAGAGACAGTCACGACCGAAGCCGGAATCTGGGAGCGATCATCCACACCGTTGCAGCCGCCTTCCTGCCACGGTACCAACGCCGTTGCCCAGGTCCAGGAGGCCTCAGGGACTTGGTTGTCGCGCTTGACTTGGTAGACGCCCACATCCAGCGGGCCACCGCTCCAGCGCTCCGCGAACAGGGAAAGACCGGCACAGATCACGCGCGAGCCCTGTGGAATGCCCGACAGGTCAAACTGAATCAAGCCGCTGTCCTTGCGCTTGTAGCCTACGTGCATGTACCACTCGTTCAAAAAACGCGTGTCGCGATCATCGAAGGCAAGATAAGTGTCTTGTGTGCCATCATAGCCCACGCCCTGCTGCAGGATCACCGTGATTGCCCCGGGCTCCGGCGTGCCGATGCACGGCAGTGGTATTGGCGTCCAGGCACCAGTGGGCGTGGCAGAAGGCGTGGGAGTGCCCAGCGTGTAGGTGACAAACAGGACGGGGCGCATTTCGAGCCCCGGAAACTCCGACTGGCGGATATCGTACTCGCCGCCAATGGCAATGTTGAGCTGGCGCAGAATCACGCCTTTGTTGCTGGCAGGATCTTGCACCCACATCTGTACGGCGGAGGTGAGGCTCCAGGTATACCAGCCGACCTCGTAGATCGACTCGCTATCCAGGGACGTCGGAGAGCGATCGCTGCTGGTACTGTTGCAGCCCGGCAGGCCCCAGTTCTCCAGATTGGTGGCCTTGATCCAGGTAGCCTGCATCTCCTCCCACGTGCGCGTGACCACGAACGCGCCTGCAATCACCGCTTCTGGGCCGCGCTGGCCGTAGTTGACCACGGCAAGGCTCAGCGCTGCCTCCTGCACCGTGGCGCCGGCAGGAATGCTGGAGACATCAAAACGGATCAGCGAGGACGCCTGACCTTTCATGCCCAGAATCAGTTCGCCGTCGCCCATGTTCTTGGTTGGATTTTCCTGCGAGATGCGCGTGTCCGTGCAGCCCATGTAGCCGTTCAGTCCCTGCCGGAACTCGACGGTCTCGGTGCTGCTCTGGACGACAGCGTGAGCACGCACTAGCACGAAGCCACTCGCCAGTCCCACTAGCACGCACAGCGCAATCAATGCTCCACGCACACGCTTCTGGTCTTTTTCTGTCATCTTCCCCCTCCTCTCTGGCCCGCCCTTAACCGGCAGCAGGTCAGAACGCGGTCGCTTGGACCCTTCCTGCAATAATCTAGACGCACGGGGCCGACATTTCTTATGCCTCAACGCAGCATCTGCGCAGATGAGCACCGGGCGTGATCGCGAGCACGAAGGGTTGCAGCCGAGCCGGCTATCACAGTCGGTGCCCGGAGGGGCAGCTCGTCAAGCGAGCGTTCGCTGCGTAGAGATGCACAAACGAAGCGCGGCCAGCAAGGGCCCAGAATGTTCGAGGAAAGGTGCGCTACTACTTGAGGAATAGGGCAGGGTTGCGCTTGACGCCGTTGAGGATGAGTTCGAGGTGCACGTGCGGGCCGGTGGACTTGCCCGTGCTGCCGCACAGCCCGATGGTCTGTCCCTTGCCCACCGACTGGCCCACCTCCACAAAGATCACCTCGAAATGGGCATACAGCGTCTGGTAACCGTTGCCGTGATCAATGACAACATAGCGTCCGTAGCTGTGGTCACTGCGGCCCACGACGGCCACGTAACCCGAGTCGCACGCCTTGACAGGCGTACCTTTGGGTGCCGCAATGTCCAAGGCGCGGTGGTACTCGCTGTAGGGCTGGGAGATCCAGCCAGTGATGGGGAATCCGAAAGTTCCGGTGCCGCGTTTGGCGCCCTCGGGCACCGTGCCGGACCAGGCAACCACGTTCCGCACCTTGTATGGCTTCCGCCCGCCCGGGACGATCAGCTTCTGGCCCACTGTCAACGTATAGGGCTCCTGCAGGTAATTGCCCTCGTAGCTGAGAATGTCTTGCACTTCAGCCTTGTACTGCTTGGCGATGCTCTCGAACGTGTCGTCCTTGACCACGGTGTGGTACACGCCTGACACGGGCAAGACAGTCAGCACGTCTCCGTCGGCCAGGTAGTCGGGGTTATCTTCGAGATTGCCGTTGGCCCACAGCACCGTCTCCATGCTGACCCCGAATTGTTCGGCAATGCTGTAGGCGCTGTCACCCGGGCCCACGGTATAGGTAATCGGATCGATGCGGTAGCGACGGGGGATGGTGGTATGCGGCACCACAGCCGCGAGGAGCAGATCCGGCGCTTCGCCGCCGATGCCGCCCAGCGGCTGTTCCAGTGCGGCAGTAGCTACCAGTTGCCCCAGAACGGAGGACGCGTCGGCTGGTGACGCACAGTAACACAGTACAGCCCGGGCAAGCAGCACTCCACCCAACACCACGGGCACCAAGCGCAGCAGGCCCCGGCCAAGCGAGGATGGGCCCTCCCTCACGATGCGCTTCGATGCGTCTGCAACCGTCTGCTGCCAGGCTTCAGCCTCAGCAGGAGTTGAGGGGTCGCCGGCTGATACAGGTTGCTCCGGACTGGCCAGGTGTGAGTCGTCAGCCACTAAAGGTCCTTGCTGAGAGTGTCCAGGAATTCCTTGTTGCTCTTGGTCTTGGCCATGCGTTGCAGCAGCAGCTCCACGCTTTCCACATCGCCGATGGCCGCGACCATGCGGCGCAGAGTCCAGACCTTGGAGAGCACCTCCGGAGGCAACAACAACTCCTCGCGTCGCGTGCCAGAGCGCTCGATGTCCACTGCCGGGAAGATGCGGCGCTCCGACAGCTTGCGGTTGAGGTGCAGCTCCAGGTTGCCCGTACCCTTGAATTCCTCGTAGATCACGTCATCCATGCGGCTGCCGGTTTCTACCAGACAGGTGGCCATGATGGTCAGGCTGCCCGCCTCTTCCAGCTTGCGTGCCGCACCGAAAAAGTGCTTGGGCGGGTATAGGGCCACCGGATCGAGTCCACCGGACAAGCTGCGGCCGCTGGGGGTCACGATCAGGTTGTAGGCGCGAGAAAGGCGCGTGATGCTGTCCAGGAGGATGACCACGTCACGCCCGCATTCCACCAGCCGCTTGGCGCGCTGCAGCGCCATCTCGGCCACGCGCGCATGCGCCTGCACCGGCTCGTCAAAGGTGGAACTGATCACTTCGGCTTCCACAGAGCGGTCCATGTCTGTGACTTCCTCCGGCCGCTCGCCGATCAGGCAAACCATCACGTGCACGGCAGGGTAGTTGGTGACGATGGCGTTGGCAATCTGCTTGAGCACGGTGGTCTTGCCAGCCTTGGGGGGCGACACAATCAGGCCACGCTGCCCCCGCCCGATGGGCGCGACCAGGTTGATCACGCGCGTGGCGAGGATGTTGGGAGCCGTCTCCAGGTTGAACATCTGATTCGGAAAGATGGGCGTCAGGCGGTCAAAGTCCGGGCGGTTCTTGGCGGCCTCCGGATCGAGACCGTTTACAGCTTCTACGCGCAACAGGCTGAGATACTTTTCCGACTCTTTGGGCGGGCGCACCTGACCGATGACTAGGTCTCCGGTGCGCAAGCCGAAGCGGCGGATCTGGGATTGCGAGACGTAGACATCCTCTGGGCCGGGCAGCAGGCTCGGCGCGCGCAGGAAGCCGATGCCATCTTGCATGGCCTCGAGCACTCCGCCGCCGAAAATCAGGCCTTGCCGCTCTGCATTCGCACGCAGCAAACGGATGATCAGGTCCTGCTTCTTCAACCGGCTGTAACCCGATATGTTCAGGTCTTTGGCCAGGTCTTGAAGCTCACTGAGGGTCTTGGTATCAAGCTCAGCAATATTCACTGTATGGACTCCTTGGTTTGTGCCGAGGACGGGATGCTACCGAAGCGAAGAGCACGCAGCCACAGACAGCACACAAAGCAGGTGGGGTGTGGGAACCAGCTGACTGAATGACTCTGCGATTACATCCACGAGCAATCACGTCCGATACGCTCCGGCTGTCGCATTGGGGCATTCGGGACACGAAGAAAGGCTCGATCGGAAAAGGGCTTCGCTTATGTGAGGTTCGCTCCGCGCCGGGGCTTTGGAGCGAGTACTAGCACTCCAGAGATAACCTACGGACAACCAAGTGTACCATCGTTTGCGCGTGTAGTCAAATGCGCTGAACAGGGCATCAGACCGTCAGAAGCAACCCATCAACGCCTGTGAATGGCAAGACCGGTCCACAACTCCGCAGGCGTCCGCTGGCGCGCTTTGCACGTGTTGGCCGCAGCCATGCTATAATGCGCGCAGCAAGGCCACCGCCTGCGGCATCCAATGCACCCGATGAGAGGAGGCTATGATGCGCAATGGCTGCTTGAGGCAACGCATTCGCCTGTCCCTGCTTGCAGCGCTCAGCGTGCTCGCGCTCTGCAGCACCGCCCTGAACCCCCAGATGCGGGCCAGTGGCGCCGCAGCGGGCCTTGATGACCCCAGCGCACCGGCCACACCCGTGAAACTGGTCTTCATCCATCACTCCACCGGCGAAGGCTGGTTGGCCGACGACCACGGGCAGTTGGGCCTGGCCCTGCGCAACAACAACTACTTTGTGAGCGATACCAACTACGGTTGGGGTCCCGATGGCATCGGTGACAGCACCGACATCGGCCACTGGTGGCTGTGGTT
>CAYZKS010000027.1:0-27778 GCA_964478725.1 uncultured Anaerolineales bacterium | reverse complement strand
AAGGGGCCGCGTAATCATAGGCTCGTTGGCCGAAAAGTCAACTGCGCACAATACTGGCTCGCTGCTCTGGCCCGCCTGGTGTATAATGAGGCTCGGAACCACCGAAAGCTTGAATGGCGAACGAGCCCCTGTTTCGCTTTGACGTGAGGCGATAGGAGCGTGCGATGCCCACAAAGAGTCAGGTGAAGATGGAATTCCACGTTTCTCGCAAGGCGCGCGATTTCTACCAGTTCGACGAGCCGCTCTTCTCCCTCAGTGGTAACGTCGTGTTTGCCAACTATTACGGCGCACGCCTGTTTGCCCAGAAGATGAACCAGAGGCGCGACCTGGTGCGCTTCCCGGAGCAGGCGATCAAGGCCGGGCAGATCAATGCCATGGGCCTGATTGACGAGATTCTGCACCACGTCGTGCAGCTCTACCGCGAGCAGAGGAACCCCCAGGCAATGCGACAGGCCATGGACCTCCTGGTTGACAAGTTCGGGCAGGAGGTCGTGGACGAAACCCTGCGGCGTTTTGCGGACGAATTCCCGCCTCTGGCGGTCTACCGGCGTGAGATCGCGTTGGATGCGTACCTGGCGGGACAAACGGCGGGGGTTCCGAACCGCCAGATCGTGCTGGAAGAAATGCTCATGCTCTGGCTGGCCAACGCGAACCCAGCCTTCTCACCCTTCCTGGAGCTGTTCGATGACGCGGTGTTGGAGGCCGAAACCGCCTACCGGCCAATCATCACGGCTCTTCACGAGTTCTTTGTCACCCAACCCGGCTTTGGCCCGAAACACCAACCTCTGGTGGACATGCTGCGCGAGCCGGCCATTGCGGTGCCTCACTCGCTCCCCGGCCAGCTGGAGTACATCCGCCAGGAGTGGGGTGTGCTACTGGGACGCTATCTCTACCGCCTGCTTGGCGGGCTCGACCTGATCCGGGAAGAGGAGAAGCTGTACTTCATTGGACCTGGTCCCGCGCAGCCCTACGATTTTGCCGCGCTTGCTGCGATGGGCATGGACCTGGGCATGGAGGCCTCACGTTACACCCTGGATCGCGATTGGATGCCACGCATCGTGCTGATGGCCAAGAGCACGTACGTGTGGCTGGATCAGCTTTCCAAGAAGTACCAGCGGCCGATTGCTCGTCTGGATCAGATCCCGGACGAGGAACTGGACACTCTGGCACGCTGGGGGATCAGCGGGCTATGGCTCATCGGCGTTTGGCAGCGCAGCGCGGCTTCGAAACGCATCAAGCAGCTCTGCGGCAACCCTGATGCTGTGGCTTCGGCCTACTCAGTTTACGACTACCAGATCGCGGATGAGCTTGGCGGTGAGGCCGCTTTTCGGGATCTCAAAGCGCGCGCCTGGAAACGGGGCATTCGAATGGCGGGCGACATGGTTCCCAACCACGTGGGCATTGATGGCCGATGGGTTGTTCAGCACCCCGACTGGTTCGTCGCGCTGGACCACAGCCCCTTTCCCTCCTACAGCTTCAATGGTCCCGACCTGTCGTGGGACGATCGCGTGGGCATCTTTCTGGAGGATCATTACTACACCCGCAGCGACGCAGCCGTGGTCTTCAGGCGCCTGGATCGCCACACGGGCAGCATCAAGCATATCTACCATGGCAACGATGGCACACGCATGCCCTGGAACGACACGGCGCAACTGAACTACCTCAATCCTGAAACGCGTGAGGCAGTGATTCAGACCATCCTGCACGTAGCGCGCCTGTTTCCGATCATCCGCTTCGATGCGGCCATGACCCTCACCAAGAAGCACTACCAGCGTCTGTGGTTCCCGGAGCCAGGCAGAGGCGGGGACATCGCCACGCGCTCGGAGCATGGCCTGACAAAAACCCAGTTCGACGCCGCTATGCCCGAGGAATTCTGGCGTCAAGTGGTAGATCGCATAGGGCAGGAAGCGCCCGATACCCTGCTGCTGGCCGAGGCTTTTTGGCTGATGGAGGGCTACTTTGTGCGCACGCTGGGCATGCATCGCGTGTACAATAGCGCCTTTATGCACATGTTAAAGGCCGAGGATAACGCCAAGTACCGCACCACGATCAAGAATGTGCTCGAATTCGATCCCGAAATCCTGAAGCGCTTTGTCAACTTTATGAACAATCCCGACGAAGAGACAGCAGTAGCGCAATTCGGCAAGGACGACAAGTATTTCGGGGTGTGTACGCTGATGGTGACCATGCCCGGCCTTCCTATGTTCGGCCACGGCCAGATCGAGGGCCTGACCGAGAAGTATGGCATGGAGTACCAGCGCGCCTACTGGGACGAACAACCCGATGAGATGCTGATCCGGCGTCACGAGCACGAGATTGCCCCGCTGCTACACCGGCGCTACCTGTTCGCCGAGGTGCGAGATTTCCTGCTGTATGACTTCTTCGGTCCCGAGGGATACGTCAACGAGGACGTGTTCGCCTACAGCAACCGCGCCGGTGAAGAACGCGCCCTGGTGGTGTACCACAACAAGTATGCCAGCGCCAGAGGCTGGATCCGCACTTCGGTGGCCTACTCCTCGGCAACGGGTGGCAACGGCGAGCGGGCGTTGGTGCAAAAGTCTCTCGGTGAAGGGCTGGGCCTCCATAATCAAGATGGTTACTTCTGCGTTTTCCGCGACCACCTGACCCGGCTCGAGTACATCCGCAGCAGCAGGGAGCTGCACGAGAACGGAATGTATGTTGAGCTTGGAGCCTACCAGCGGCACGTTTTCCTCGGTTTTCGTGAGTTGCAGGACAACGTGTGGCAGCACTATGCCCATCTGGCAGCATACCTGGATGGGCGCGGGGTGCCAAGCATTGACGAGGCTCTCAAGGAGACCTTCCTGCAGCCCATTCATCGAGCGTTCACGGAACTGGTCAACCCAACGTTGTTCCGGCGTCTCATGCATGCACGCTTGCACGTAGGCGCCGATGGCCCTCCGGTGAAGGAAGGCTCCGTGCAGCGCTCTGGGCATCGCGCCGCGCGAGCGACGCAGCGCAAAAACGAACGCCTCGATTCTGTGCTGCTGGACGAGGTTGAGAACAAGGCCCTTTCGCTGCTGCAGGAGATCGGTCGCTTCACGGGCGTTGCCGCTGACCCCGAGCCACTCGCCAAGGAAATGCGCCGCGAACTGGAAGTAGTGCTGCGCCTCCCTGCTGTGGCAACATCGAGTACAGGGCGCAAGTCCGAGTCGGCCGAGATATCAAGGTACCTGAGCGCCAGGCTGGGCGAGGATGCAACGGTGTGGCCGTGTCTGTTGGGCTGGTGGGCAGTGCATGCGCTGGGCAGGCTGGTTGCACAGCCGCAAGTCCCCGGCCAGGGTTTTGAGGGACAGAGTCGCAGTTGGATCGACGAGTGGCTGCTTGGCAAGATCCTGGCCGGCACGTTCCAGGCTCTGGGATTGGGTGAACAGACCGCCTGGCGTTCGGTGGGACTGATCAAAGTACTGACAACCCATCAGCATTGGTTCGCCAGTGGTGCTGCTGACGTTCCGACGCTGGCCTACCCGGTCCTGGAGGCTTTGCTCAGAGACAGCGAAGTGCAGCAGTTTGTGGGCGTGAATCGCTACCAGGATGTGCTGTGGTTCAACAAGGAAGCCTTTGAGGAGTTGATGTGGTGGCTGCTGCTGGTGGCACGTGTCGACGAAGCCATCACAGAGCGCACGGACAAAGCAGGCAGGCAGACGCTGGCCGCCTATCAGGTAATCAGGCGGCTGAACGGTGATGCGCTCCAATCCGGCTATCGGCTGGAGGAACTGCTCAGACTGGCGCAGCTTGATCTCGCCGAGGCGCCTGCTGCAAGGTCACGAAAGGTACGGAGCGAGCGCACCTGATCCTCCAGGCAAGCAGCCAAGGCAGCCATTGGCATTACATCCAGGCCCGGCGTCGCATCCACAGGTACATGGCCAACGGAACGGCCGCCATGGCCGCCAGGGTAGCGACAAAGGATGACAAGGAAGTCCACTTGGGCAGTGGCGAGGCGGGCTGGAAGAAGTTCATGCCAAGAAACCCACGACGAAAGTCAGTGGCAGGAACAGCGTTGTGATGACGGTCAACGTCTTCATGATCTCGTTCATGCGGTTGTTGACTACAGACAGGTAGGTATCCACCGCGCCCCCCAGCACGTCGCGCAGGCTCTCTGTCAAGTCATGCAGCCGCACGAGCTGATCGTACACGTCACGGAAGAAGACCCTGCGCTCGCTGTCCACCACGGCAGTCTCCGCGAGCTAGTTTGTTGACTACTTCGCGCGTCGGAGCAACCATTCTGCGCAGCGCGATGAGCGCGCGCTTGAACTGGAAGATGTCCTGCACCAGATGTGGGCCCGCATTATCGAGGATGGCGTCCTCGAGCGCCTCCACCTCGTCGTCGAGTTGATGTATGATTGCCATATAGTCCGCCGCCAGCTCGTCACAGAGCCGGTAGACAAAGTAGGTGGGGCCCTGGCGCAGGTGCCGCTCGTCGCGCTCGCAGATGGAGCGGGTGCGTTCCACGGTGCGAATGGGATCCGAGTGGTGTGTCACGACGTAGTTGGGACCCAGGAACACGTCGAGCTCTTGGGTGACCAGGGCCGGGTCGCTGTGACGGTAGAACGCGAACCCGTGAAGCACGATGTTCAGATAGCCGCCCCAGTCGTTGACTTGGCACGTGCGACTCGTGTAGCGCGTCCTCCACAGCCAGCGGAAAGCCGAAGACTGTGCGCAGCACGTGCTCGCAGCTCTCCGCGGGCTCCTGGTTGAGATCTATCCACAGCATTCCATGCTCGTCCTGGAGAGCGGCGGCGAAGTGATGCGGCGGCAGACTGCTGCAGACCTGATTGTCACTCGAGCGATAGGTGGCTTGGATCATTGAGCTCTCCCTGAAGGCATTCCCGCCTGGTGACGCTGCCCAGCCATTTTGCGTGCGTGTTCTGGGGTGTCAAGCTGCCCTGCAAGAACATATAGTCTTTCTGCGGCGAGCCGGTGCTCCTTTCGGAAAGGGCCGCCTCGAGAATACCCACCAGGTGCCTTGTTGCGAGTGGGCGCGAGATGTGCTAATATTTGACGCCGACGTTGTCTGGTAACAAGCCACGAAGCCTATCTGCGCAGCTGCCAGGGAGGTTGTGGTGACCGCGCTGCTCCTGACTACCAAGCTACACCCCCCACCCATGCAATCGGCATTGGTGCCGCGGCCGCGCCTGATACAGCGGCTAAACGCTGGAGTTGCTGGCACCCTCACTCTGGTGTCCGCGCCGGCTGGTTTTGGCAAGACCACCCTGCTGAGCGACTGGGCGCGACATAGTGAGACGCGCGTTGCCTGGCTTTCGCTGGATGCGGGCGATAGCGACCTGGTGCGCTTCCTCGGCTATTTCGTGGCTGCGCTCGGGCAGCTCCACGCTGGGATCGGCGCAGGCGCCCTCGCCATGTTGGGCTCTCCTCAGCCGTCGCCGTTGGAGGCCGTTCTCACAGCCCTCCTCAACGACGTCGCGACCCTTTCAACGCCCTGCGCGCTCGTGCTTGATGGCTACCACGCAATAGAGGCCCAACCCGTCCACGGCGCGCTCGCCTTTCTGCTTGATCACCTACCTCGGCAGATGCACCTGGTCATCGGTGGCCGGGCAGACCCGCCGCTTCCTCTGGCACGCCTGCGGGGACGCGGGCAGTTGGCCGAAATCCGCGAGGACGACCTGCGTTTCTCCCTGGATGAGGCAACGGCCTTTCTCAATCAGATTATGGGGCTGGGCTTGTCTGGTGACGAGGTGGCTGCTCTCGAGGCGCGCACCGAAGGCTGGATCGTTGGTCTGCAGTTGGCTGCCCTCTCCATGAAGGGTCGCCACGATACCCGGCAGTTCGTGGCGTCCTTTACTGGCAGTCACCACTATGTTCTGGATTATCTGATGGAAGAGGTGTTCCGTCAGCAACCTGCGGTGGTACGCGATTTCCTGCTGCGGACGGCGATCCTGGATCAGTTCACGGCCGCACTGTGCGACGCGGTTCGAGAGCCAGCAGAGACGAGTGACCAGGTATCAGCAGCCGGACCTGATACCATGCAGGCGTCGCGACCCTCGTCACAAAGCATCCTGGAGTATCTCGAGAAGGCGCACCTCTTTGTCGCACCATTGGATGACCAGCGTCAGTGGTACCGCTGTCATGGCCTGTTTGCGGATCTGCTACGCCACCAGCTGCAGCTATCGATGCGGGAGGACCAAGTTCTTAACCTGCACCGGCGCGCCAGCCGCTGGTACGAAACGCAGGATCACCCTGCCGAAGCCGTGCGTCACGCGATCGCTGCTCAGGACTGGGAGAACGCTGCGCGTTTGATTCATGCGACCGCCAGTAACTTGTTGCGGCGTGGCGAGGCAGCTACGCTGTTGAGCTGGTGTGCCAAGCTCCCGGTAGATGTCGTGCGCCTGCGGCCAGAGCTTTGCCTGGACCACGCATGGGCACTGCTGCTGGCAGGGTGCCTGGATGCGGCTGAACCTCTTCTGCAATCTGCGGCACAATCTGGTATGCACGATGTGGGCTTCCTCGGCCAGGTGGTGTCTGCGCAGTCATATCTGGCGTGGGCACGGGGCGACCACAGGCGCTCGGTCGAAACGGGGGAGAAGGCACTGTCCCTGCTGCCCGAGTCTGACGTGGCAACGCGTGGCCTCGTGGCCATGAACCTGGGGCTGGCATACTGGCATGCCGGCTTCATGGCGGAGGCTGAAAGAGCCCTGAATGAGGCTCACCGCGCCGCGCTGGGATCGAACAACCAATACGCCAGGGTCACCAGCCGGGTTTTTCTGGGGCGGGTCAGAGCGGTGCGAGGTGAGCTGCATCAGGCCGCTGAAGCGCTTCGGGCGATCATTGCCGAGGGTGGCCAGTACGCCATCCTCAGTGTGGCTCACATCGATCTAGGCGTCTTGCACTACGAATGGAATGAACTGGAGCGCGCCGCGGACCATCTGCTCCAGGGTATGGAGCTCGCCCGGCGCAGCGGGAATGCCGAGTTCCTGGTCGCTGCTTATTTCATGCAGGCGCGTCTGGCGCTGGCCCGCGGGGAGCGCCCCGCCGTGGCAGAGTCTGCCCGGGCCATTCAGGAATTGGCGCAGGTGAGCAACCTATCCAAGCAGACGCTGAGCCGTATCGCCTCCTGCGCGCTGGAAATTGCGCTGGCGCAGGGCGATGCGGCGGCAGCCGAGGCATGGGCGAGGCAGGCTGTAGTCGACTCGGACGCCCATCCTTTCTACCGCTACCTTAGCCTCTCGCGCCTGCGCCTGCTGATCGCGCAGGGCCAGAAACAGACTGCTCTCCAGGAATTGCAGGCGTGCTACGAGCGGGCCTCGCAGGCGGGGTGGGGATACGGCCTGATTGCCGTGCGCGTGCTGCAATGCCTTTCTGCAGAAACACGCCAGGCAGCCCTCGAATTCCTGACTGATGCGCTGCAGAGGGCTCGACCCGAAGGCTTCGTTCGCACCTTTGCCGATGCAGGTGTTGCGCTGGAGCCTCTGCTGCAGGAAGTGGCACAGCGCGGCGTTGCTCCGGAATACGCCGGCCGCATCTTGGCCGCGATTGGACGCAAGCCTACGCCCATGACGCCCGAGGCGCCCGGACTGGTTGAGCCGTTGAGTGAGCGTGAGCTGGAGGTGTTGCACCTGCTGGCGGCTGGCCTGTCCAATCGCGAGATCGCGCACAAACTGGTCATTAGCCTGGGCACCGCCAAGACCCACGTTCACAACGTGTGCAGCAAGCTGGGCGCGCGCAGCCGCGCCCATGCAGTCGCGCGTGCACAGGAGCTTCACCTGATCTAGCCCTCACTTGCGCGCTGCCTGTGGGCGCTCAACCCCTAAATCAACCCCCCGGATACGTCTTTTGGCGGATGACAGGCGCGCTCCCATGAGGTAGACTGAGGGCGGTGCGGCAAGCGCGTAGCCAGCTTTCACATCCCAGGAGAAGGAGGAAGCGTGAGCGCACAAGAGGTAGAGGTTCACAACGTCAAGGAGGAGGAAAAACGGCAACTGAACAAACGCCTCGAAACGATCGGCTGGGCCTTATTTCTGATCATGGTCGGCGGGATCGCACTCGTGCCGGACGAGCGCGTCCCTGAGGGCCTCTGGTCCATCGGCGTGGGATTGATCCTTCTGGGTCTCAATGCGGCGCGCAAGTACTACGGCATCAAGATGAGCACTGGCACCATCATCCTGGGCTTCATCGCTCTTGTGACGGGCGTGGGTGACATGCTGGGGGTGGACTTGCCGGTGCTCGAGATCCTGTTGATCGTCGTCGGTCTCAACATGCTCTACAAGGGGTGGCAGGGCGCGCAAAGCAAAGGCAAGCAGTCGGAATGAGCATCGGGCGCTTCTTCGCGGGCGTGGCTGCGCTGGTGCGCTGTAGATCGGATGGCAAGTACCTCCTGCTCCAGCGATCGGCCGAAAAGGATGTGGGCGGTGGCGCCTGGGAGTGTGTCACCGGACGGGTGGATCAGGGCGAGGGCTTTGCAGACGCAGCGCGCCGGGAGATCCGAGAGGAGTTGGGCGTGGAGGCGCAGATCGACTTTGTCGTTGGGACGATGCATCTGTACCGGGGCGAGCGCAAGCCCGAGAACGAGATGGTCGGCGTCGAGTTCCGCTGCTCCGTTGCCGATTCCGCGGGGATCCGCACGAGTGCCGAACACTGTGCGCAACGCTGGGCAACAGCACAACAGGCGGATGAGCTGCTGCCTGCGGACCACTGGCTTAGGAAGTTGATTCAGCGTGCGGAAGACATCCGGACGCTGTCACCGCCAGAACTGCTGCAATGCTATCTGGACAGTGGGTTCGAGCTCTAGGTGCGTCCCCGAAATCGTCGGGGCGCATGATCAATCTCGAAAGGAGCGATTGCATGGCCGCGATTCTTGAAGTGGACAACCTGGCGAAAAAGTACGGCGACTTTCAAGCCGTCAAGGGAGTGAGTTTCTCGGTAGAAGAAGGCGAGGTCTTTGGTCTGCTGGGACCGAACGGTGCAGGCAAGACTACTACCATCAGCATGCTGACTGGAGTGCTCGAGCCGACCTCCGGCACGGCGCGCATTGGCGGCTACGACATCCGCAAACAGGCGAACGAGACCAAGAAGCTCAACGGCTTGGTTCCGCAAGACCTGGCCCTCTACCCCACGCTCAGCGCGCGCGCCAACGTGAGCTTTTTTGGCAGCATCTATGGCCTGCGCGGCAGGGAGTTGAAGCAGCGCGTGGAAGACGTGCTGCGCGTTGTGGCCCTGACAGACAGGGCTGACGGAGTGGTGGAGAAATTCTCAGGCGGCATGAAGCGACGTGTCAATATCGCTGCCGGTCTCGTGCACCAGCCGCGGCTGCTATTCCTGGACGAGCCAACGGTCGGCGTGGACCCGCAGAGCCGCAACCAGATCTTTGAGAGCGTCCAACGCCTCAATCGTGAGCGTGGGATGAGCATCATCTACACCAGCCACTACATGGAAGAAGTGGAGCTGCTGTGCAGCCGCGTGGCCATCATTGATGACGGGTGCATCATTGCCATGGACACGATCAAGCACCTGATCGAGATGCTGGGAGGCGGCGTGATCTACATCGGCCTTCCGCGCGTGGACGATCAACTCCTAAGGGAGATGGCCGCACTGCCGGCGGTACAGGAGGCAACCCTGGTGCCACGACCTGCCGCCCCTCCGTTGGCCCCCGGCCAGGAGCCGCAGAGAGAGGTTCAGCCGGCTGCTGGCGAAACGGTCAAGATCGTGGCAGAGCACAGCCAGAAGGCCATCGTCAACGTGATCCATTACCTCAACGAGCGCAACGTGGATCTGACTTCGCTGGAGATTCTGGAGCCCAACCTGGAGAGCGTCTTCCTGCATCTGACCGGCAAGAAGCTGCGGGAGTAGTCCGATGAACGCCCTACGCATAGCGTTGAAGGATATACGGGTTTTCCTGGAAGATCGCGGCTCCTCGATTCAGCTTTTCCTGTTGCCCCTGGTGTTCATCATCGTCTACAGCGGCGCGCTGAGCGCCGTAGGCCGAGCTGGCCAGCAGGATACCCGCATCAAGCTGGCCGTGGTGGATCTCGATGGTGGCCGGTTGGCGCAGACCCTGATCGCTGGCCTGGATGCCGCAGGAGGCGTGAAGGTCGAGCCCTACCAAGAGGCCCAGGCAATGCCCCTGTTGAAGGAAGGCAAGCTGCCACGCCTGCTGACCATTCCGGCTGGGTTCACCACAGGTATCGCTGAAGGCAAGCAGCAGACGGTGAGTTTGGTCAACCACCCCGACGCGGATCAGGAAAAGACCGAAGCGGTGCGCCTTGTGGTGGAGGGTGTGACGCGCGACATGTCGCTGCAGAGTCAAATCCTCACCAGTCTGGAGCAGATGGCTGCCATGCAGGCTACAGCCCCGGACGAGTACAGCCAGCCGTTCACGGCGGAGCGCATGGAGGCCCAGGCGCGCGCCCAGTTCGAAAGCTCCAAGTCCCGTCCACTGGTCACGCTGCTCCAAAGGGTGCCAGGCCGGGAAGAAGAGCGCGAGCAAGATCCTGACATGTCTCAAGTGGCTGTGCCAGGCTTTGCGGTGCTGTTCATCTTTCTGACGGCGCAGACCACCGCGCGCTCGATCTATGAAGAGAAGAAGACCGGCTCTTTTCGTCGCCTCTTGGCGGCTCCGTTACACAAGGCCGCTCTGCTGGCCGGCAAGGTCCTGCCGAACTTCCTCATTGCCTTGGTGCAGATGGCTGTCATTCTGGCCTTTGGAGTGTTCGGCCTGCGCGCGTTGGGAATGTCGCCTGTGCCGCTCGGCAAGGACCCGTTGGCACTGCTGGTATCGGTACTGCTCGTCGCGCTGTGCTCGAGCGCCTTGGGCATCGTTATCGCCGCCCTGGCCCGCACCGAGAACCAGATCGGCGGTCTGAGCGCGGTTGTGCTGTGGGGCGCGGGTCTGGTTGGTGGGTCCCTGATTCCCGTGTTCATTCTGGACCGGGTGCTGGGCCCTCTCCCCAGGATTGTGCCCCATTACTGGGCCAACCTGCTTCTCGACAACGTGATGGTTCGCGGGTTGGGCATGGCCGATGTGGCGCCGCAACTGGGCGCGCTGTTGGCATTCACGGGCCTCTTCTTCGCAGTCGGCCTGTGGCGATTCGACTTTGACTAGGAGAGATTCCCATGAACAACTGGCGCCACATACAAAGCGTCGTCTGGAAGGACATCCAGGTGCTCTCCAAGGAGCGTGGTGCACTGGCGGTACTCTTCCTGCTGCCACTGCTCGTCGGCTCGATGATGGCCAGCATGAACCTGTCCATGGCGGCCAGCGCCCGCGGCGAAAGAGGTGCCATCCTGCTCGATGTGGGCCTAGTCAATCGGGATGCTGGCACCTTTGGACAGGAGATCAGCAAGGCGCTGCAGGGCATCAACGTGTTGCGAATGGAGAGCTTTGCCACAGCGACAACGGCTGAGGAACGCGTGGCCAAGGGCCAGGCAGCGGCGGCGATTGTGATCCCACCCGATTTTAGCCAGAAGATCGATGCCTATATGCCCACATCCATCGAGGTGATTGTCGATCCGGCCCAGCCCGAGAGCACTAGCATTGTCACGGGTATTATGAATCAGGTCGTGAGCGAAGTGACCATCTGGGGTGAGGTGCAATACGGCATCCGCAATGTGCTCAGTGAATCCGGGGTGCTGGCCAATGCCAGCCCTCAACAGCAGCTTGCGGTCGAGGCCCAAAGCCTGGGGGTGATCATGACCCGCCTGAACGAGCTGCGACGTTCTCCGGCTATCGCCGTTCAGAGCCAGGACCTGGAAGGCATCCCGGTGTCGTCTCAGTTCGGCGCGTACTTTGCCTACCTGTTCCCCGGGCTGGCCGTCATGTTCGTCTTCTTTGGGGTAAGCCTCGTGGCCAGCGGTGTGCTGCTCGAGCGCGAAACAGGGACCTTGAGGCGGCTGATGGCGGCGCCGCTGTCGACCAGCTCGATCATCGCAGGCAAAATGGTGGCCCACATCCTGGTGGCTTGCGCGCAGGTAGCCGTGCTTCTCGGTGTGGCACGCGTGGCCTTTGGCATGCCCCTGGGACGCTCGCCGTTGGGCTTGGTGGTCGTTACCCTGGCCACCGCGTTGACGTCCGCGACTTTGGGCCTGATGCTCGCGGCCCTGTGCAAGACGTCCAAGCAAGCCGACAACCTCGCCACACTGCTTGGCTTTGTGCTGGGCGGTCTCGGCGGCGCTATCTCTGTCACTCCCACACCCCTGTTCCGTTCTGCAGGGTTCATGGGCACGCTTTCGAAGCTGACGCCTCAGGCTCATGCCGTGGACGCGTTCATCCGTCTGATGGCCGAGAATGCCCCTGTGACGCAGGTGCTGCCGAACGTGGGGGTGCTGCTTCTGATGTCGGCTGTCTTCTTCATGGTTGCCGCACGGCGCCTGCGTCTCGACTAGCGGCTGCCCAGGGTGTGAAAGATGCAGAGAGTGCATATTCGGGTCAAGGGACAGATCAACCCGCACTGGTCGCAGTGGTTCGACGGGATGAATATCTCGTATGTCGGCGACGACACGGTTCTGACCGGCACGGTCGCGGACCAGGCAGCGCTGTACGGCGTGTTGGCCCGCCTGCGAGATCTTGGGCTGTCGCTCCTGTCGGTGCAGCCCGCGGAACCTGAGGCGGACGGCGAAGCCTGATCCCGAACGGACTCGGTTGGCCGTGTGCAGTACGCCTAGCCAGCCATGGGCCGAGATTCGATCCAGTCCTTGGCTCTCGAACGGCAGAATCCCCGACGTCGCAGCTCGGGGATTCTCGTTTTGGCTATGATGTTCTTCTACACTAGAATCGACCTAGTTGGCATCGGTGGCATAGAGGGCGCCAAGCCTGTGCTAGCGGTTCCGGTAGACCAAGTCGCGGAATACGCATGAGCAGGCTCAAGACAGACTGGGAAGGAGGCGAGCGGTGGAAAGGCCTCAGGATCTGAAGAAGCGCATCGCCCAGCTTGAGGAGCGCAATGCAGCCTGCAGCGCGGCGCTGAGCGAGGCCCGCTTGGAGATCAAGCGCGAGGTAGCGCAGCGACGGCACATTGAGGGGACTCTGCGCAAGTACCGCGAACACGTCGAGGAACTGGCGCAAGAGCGCACGGCGCAATTGCTGGAGAGTGAGAGACGCTACCGTGCTCTGTTCGATGACGTGCCGGTGGGGCTGTACAGGACGACCCCCGCCGGACAGATTGTGGACGTCAATCTGCAATTCGTGGAGATGATGGGCTACCCCAGCCGCAAAGCGGCAATGGCAGTGAACGCAGCCAGCATGTACGTCGATCCAACAGCACGCCAACGCTGGCAGGCCTTGCTGGAACGAGAAGGGGTGGCGCGAGGCTATGAGATCCAACTGCGCAAGCGGGACGGCACCATCATCTGGGTCAACAACACGGCCAGTGCCGTCAAAGACGAGAGCGGCCAAGTGGCGTACTATGAGGGTAGCATCGAAGACATCACGCCGCGCAAGCGTGTGGAGGCCGAGCTACGCAAATACCAGGAGCAACTCGAGGAGCTGGTGGCAGAGCGCACCGCCGAGTTGCGCCAGAGTGAGGAACGTTACCGCACTCTGTTTGACGGCGTTCCGGTGGGCCTGTACCGCAGCACGCCGGAAGGGAGATTGCTCGACGCCAACACTGCTGCCGCCCTGATGATGGGCTATCCCGGGCGGCAGAAGTTCCTGCGAGAGGCCAATCCCAGGCAGGCGTATGTGGACCCGGCAGACCGCGGCCGCTGGGAGATGTTGATGCAACGTGACGCAGTGGTGCATGATTTTGAGGCGCAGGTGCGTCGCCTTGATGGCTCCGTCATCTGGGTGAATGACAGCGGCAGAGCGGTGAAGGATGAGCAGGGCCACATTCTGTACTACGAAGGCAGTCTGGAGGACATTACTGATCGCAAGCAGTTCGAGGCTGAGTTGCGCTGGCAAAAGGACTACTTCGAGGCTCTCTTTGTCAATAGCCCGGTGGCGATCGTGACTGCAGATCGCGATGCGGTTGTCGTCGCATGGAATCCGATGGCAGAGAAGCTCTTTGGCTACCGGTCGGTAGAGGCAGTCGGACGTCGCATTGACGACTTGGTAGCCAACGATCCTTCCCTGCGTGCTGAAGCCGCTGCCTACAGCTATCAGGCCACCAATGTGGGGCGGGTCGAAGTGACAACGCGGCGTACCTGCAAGGATGGCTCGCTTGTGGATGTCGACCTGCTGGCGCTTCCGCTGAAACTGGCAGGCGAAAGCGCGGGTTTTGTCGTGATCTACCATGACATTACGCAGCGCAAGCAGTTCGAAGAGGAGTTGCGTCGTCAGAAGGAGTACTTTGAGGCGCTGCTGGTGAACAGCCCGGCTGCGGTGATGACGGTGGATCTCGACGCCAGGGTCGTCTCCTGGAACCCCACGGCGGAGAAGCTGTTCGGGTACACGCAGGCGGAGGCCATGGGGCGGCATATTGACGATCTGGTGGCCACGGACCCCAGCATCCGTGAGGAGGCACTGAGATACACTCGACAGTTGACGACGGAGGGCCGCGTGCAGGCCACAACCAAGCGCACGCGCAAGGATGGGTCTCTGGTTGATGTGGAAGTCTTTGCCGTGCCGGTGCTGGTCGCCAACAGGAAGTTGGGCTACATCGGCATTTTTCACGACATCACCGAGCTTCAACAGGCACGACGGGCAGCCGAAGCCGCCAGTCAGGCCAAGAGCGCCTTTCTGGCCAATATGAGCCACGAGCTGCGCACGCCTCTCAACGCCATCCTCGGGTTCACGCAGCTCATGACCGACGATCACAACCTCACTGCAGAGCAACGAGGCAATCTGGAGATCATCAACCGCAGCGGCGAGCACCTGCTGGCGCTCATCAATGATGTGCTGGAGATGTCCAAGATCGAAGCTGGACAGGTGAACCTGAAGGAGCACGGCTTTGATCTGTACGATCTGCTCGATGGTCTCGAAGGGATGTTCCGTTTGCGCGCTGAAGACAAGGGACTGGCCTTGGCCTGTGAACGGGCAGAAGACGTGCCTCGCTATGTAGTGACGGATGAAGGCAAACTGCGCCAAGTGCTGAGCAACTTGCTGGGCAACGCAGTCAAGTTCACCCAGCAAGGACGCGTGACGCTACGCGTGAGTGCCCCGCCGGCGGAGTTGCCTGGCGGAGCGCGCAGGCGTGTGCTGCATTTCGAAGTTGAGGACACCGGGCCAGGCATCTCACCAGAGGACCTGAACCGCATCTTCAGACCCTTTGTGCAGACGAGCAGCGGGCAGCAGTCTCGTGAGGGGACGGGACTGGGGCTTTCCATTTCGCGCAGCTTTGTGCGCTTGATGGGTGGCGATATCGCCGTGCACAGTTGCGTGGGCGAGGGGAGCGTTTTTGAGTTTGATGTGGGCATCGGCACAACGGAAGCGACGTTGGTGGTGAGTGCCAAGCCCGAGCGCTCGGTGTTGGGTCTGCTTCCCGGACAGCCTGTCTTCCGTTTGCTGGTGGCCGAAGACCGTGAGACGAACCGGCGCCTCTTGCTCAAAGTACTGGAGCCCTTCGGGTTCGAAGTGCGGGAAGCAGTGAATGGTCGCGAAGCGCTCCAGGTTTGGGAGCAGTGGAATCCGCATCTGATTTGGATGGACATGCGCATGCCGGTGATGGACGGCCACGAGGTCACGCGACGCATCAAGGCCACTTCCAAGGGCAAGTCCACGGTCATTGTCGCCTTGACAGCTTCTGCCTTCGAAGAGGACCGAGAGAGGATGCTGGCAGAGGGCTGCGACGACGTCGTGCGTAAGCCCTTCCGCAGAGCGGAGATTCTGGACATGCTGGCCAAACATCTGGGGATTCGCTTCCTGTATGCTGATGTAGCTGCGGCATATACAGAGCGGGCAGAAGAACAGCGTGAGTTGCCAGGCTTGGGCGCGCTTCCCAGCCTTTCCGAAGGCTGGGTCACCCAACTCAAGCAGGCTACCGTCAAGGCCGACCTGAGCCGCATGCTCTCACTGATTGGCGAGATACGTCAGGAAAGCCCCGCGGTGGCGAATACTCTGGAAGCTCTGGCACGGGATTTCGAGTACAAACGCATCCTGAGCTGGCTCGAGAACCGGGAGGGTCGAAATGCCACCTAGCGCCGATGCTGCAACTGGGCCAAGCATCCTGATCGTGGACGACACGCCTGCCAACCTGCGACTCCTTTCACAGATGCTGACGGAGCATGGGTATCGGGCGCGGCCGGCCCCGGATGGACCAGCAGCGCTGGCTGCGGCGTGCGCGGAGGTGCCTGACCTGATCCTGCTCGACGTCCGTATGCCAGGCATGAATGGCTATGAGGTGTGCGCGAAGCTCAAGACGGATGCCGCGACGTGCGACATACCCGTCATCTTCATCAGCGCGCTGGATGCCGCGCAGGACAAGGTTGAGGCTTTTGCTGCCGGGGGCGTGGACTATGTGACCAAACCCTTCCAGGTCGAGGAAGTACTGGCACGAGTTCAGACGCACCTGGCGTTACGCGAATTGCAGAAGAGGCTTGAGGACGCCAACGAGAAAATGGCACGCGAGCTGGCCTTGGCGGGTGAGGTGCAAGCAAGCTTTCTGCCGCGCCGCCTGCCCGAGCTACGGGGGTGGCAACTGGCAGCGCGACTAAGTCCGGCCCGTGAGACGTCTGGCGACTTTTACGATTTCGTCTCGTTGCCCGGCGGGTTGCTGGGGATTGTTGTGGCCGACGTGACTGACAAGGGCGCTGGGGCTGCCCTGTGCATGGCCCTGAGCTGCACACTGCTCCGGACCTATGCTGAAGAGTACCCATCGCAGCCCGAGGTGGTGTTGAGCGCCGTGAATCGTCGCCTCATCAAGGATACGCAGTGTGCCCAATTGGTCACCGCTTTCTATGGAATTCTCGATCCCGTCAGTGGGATTTTGACCTACTGCAATGCAGGCCACCCGCCCCCATGCCTTTTTCGCAGCACGCACGGCTCAGAAGTACAGGGCCTGGTACACACCGGCATGGCGTTGGGGACGTTCGAAGACCAGATTTGGGAGCAGGGACTGGTTCAGCTGTCAGCGGGAGACACCTTGGTGCTGTATACAGATGGGGTGACTGAGGCCATCAATGGGGAGGCCGCCCTGTTTGAGGAGGAGCGACTGCACGAGTCTGTGCGGCGCAGTCTCGGACGCCCGGCTGTCGAGATCCTGGACTCGGTGATGGCGGCTGTGCATGCCTTCGCGGACGGCACCCTGCAGTCTGACGACATCGCACTGATGGTGCTTGTGCGCGAAAAGGATGTGCAGAAAGCGTGACCTGCTAGTCCGGCGTACCTGGCAGAGCGCCTGTTCTCATGATGAGAGGCAGGTAGAGCGCATTCGCCTTTGCGCCTGGGAAGGACCACGTCACGCGCAAGCGACACGCCGTGGCGTGCGCGTTGCAGTTGCCGGGGCAGGTCCTGTCGTTGCTGTTCTGAACTGCAAGCACGTACGTGCCTCCCAAAGGATCAACGTCCCCGGGCAACAGCTCGACCCAACCGAGATAGCCTTCCCTGCCGCTCTTGATTACCCTGCCCTGCCACCACCACTCAGTCTTGTTGTCACTCCACATCTCCAGGACGGCGCTGGTCATGCGTCCCTCGCTCTCGGGCGGCGATAGCACAAAGGTGTGCCGGTAGAGGTGGGTAGCCCCGTCCTGACCTTGCTGTTCGCCGTCTGTGACCAGTCCGATAGGCCGGCAGGGTGCGAGCTGCTGTCCCCAGCCTGGAGCTCGCCAGGCATCCCACCACACTTCGCGTCCGGGCTGCCACGAAGCATCTGCCAGGAAACTGGGGAGGTTCCAGGCCACGGGTGCGGGCGGTGACGTCACGCGGATCAGTGCAGATTCCGAGGCCGAGCGCGTGTGATAGCCATAGAATTGCGAGAGATCGATGTGGTAGATTGGATCGCCGGCACAGCAGCAGAACTCCTGAACGATTGGAGGCCTGGGAGGGGGTTCCCCGAAGGTGGTGGGTTCCAAGATCAAAAGTGCCCAGGCCGTGGTCAGCACGTCATCCTGGTTTTCGCCCACGCTTCCAGCTTGCCATCTGCCATCCTGTTCCTGCCGCTGGAGCAGCCAGACCGCATAGTCCCTGTACCATTCCAACCCCTCTGGCTGATCGAGTGTGGGGACTGAGCGCACCTGCAGTTCAGTAAGACCTCTTTTCACTCCGTACATGGCGTACAGGTTGCCCTTGTTCCCTCCCGTCCCTTCCCCGGGCTCTTCGCCAGGCTGGGCATTCCAGTGCTCCCCAAGCCAACCCAGCGCCCGCCGCACTCTGGCTGTGCGCATGTCGTCGCCCAGGTACGCCATCTCGACCAGCAAGCTGCCGGTTCGCGCCACGTTGGAGAGCCCGGGGGTCAAGTAGCCGGAGCCGCCGTCTTCGCTCTGGATGTAGCTGACCCAACGCTCCAGCTCTGCGGCCACGAACGACGGGACTGTGACTTGCTCGGCCCACAGCCGGGCGCCCAGCAGCCCCAGCACAGGCCACTGTGACACCGAGTTGTCGCTGCCGAGCCCGTTCGGCGCATAGCGCCACCCACCCATTGCCTCGCTCTGGGCATAGGCAAAGTAATCCACGCAATCCTGCATGACCTCTGCATAGGTCCTCCCGGACAATGGACCTGAAGTCACCGTGCGACTGGGGGCCCAGCTCCCTGCCAGAGCCGATACGAACATCCCCGCCTCGTACATCTGACCGCGACCGCACACCGCGATGCCTAAACCGTTGCCATTCGCGTCCGGATTCCCCGCTGGCTGCGGCTCAAGCGTTACGGCGAGAGCTCGGGACAACAGGAAATCCAGCCCCTTGCGCACCGTGTCCACGTAGACGTCGCTCTGGGGATCGTTGTCGGGCAAATGCCCCATGACCTCAAAGGCCAAGACTGCTTCGCTCGTGTGCGCAATCGGCATGGCACTGGGTGACCAGGCACCGCTCTGCTGGTCTTGTTGTAGGTATAGCCAGTGCAGAGCCTCTTCGATCGTGACGTTCACCTCGATGGGTAGAACGTCGGTCACGACCAACTGATCGTAGACATGAATCTCGACGCCATCGCTGATGAGATTGTTCGCCTCTCCAACCGTCAGACGGGCGTTGTAGATGCCAGGAGCGTCAAAGGCGTGCGTGGCAGTGATGTCGCGAGTATTGGTGACAGTGCCAACTCGGGCACTCATCCCATCCCCAAATGACCACTCGTATGGCAGGCCGACACTGTCGCCCGTGGCCCTGCCCCACAGCAGCACCGGGTTCCCGATCCAGGCGTCGCGGTCTGGCATGGCGATCACGTCCAGCGGCTGCACGGTAGGCACGGGAGTGGGGACTGCAATGGTTGGCGTAGAGTTGGGGGCATTCTCAATCGCATAGATGTAGCCATCGTCTGAGCCGACGTAGAGGGTGCCATCTGCACCAATCGCCGCAGAGGAAGCCACCCAATCGCCGGTCTCGAATTGCCAGAGCACAATCCCATCGGGGGAGAGGGCATACACCTTGCCGTTGTTCGCTCCGACGTAGAGAGTGCCGTCCGCACCGACGGCGGGGGCCGTATAGATGCTGCCGAGCGTAACGGACTGCCAGGTGGGCGTGCCATCGGAGCCGATGGCCGTGCAACCGGTAGTGGACCCCACGAGAATAGTGCCATCTGTGCCCAGGGCCGGCGGTGTGGTGATCCCGGCTTCTACGGGGCACGACCAAAGTAGGACGCCCTCAGGCGACACAGCGCGCAGGCGACTGTCCGTGCCAGATACGTAGACTGTCCCGTCGTCGGCTATGGTGGGGGCAGAACTGGGTCGCGCTCCAAGGCCGAGGCGCCACTGTTCGACACCCTCGCGGGACAAGGCGCACAGGTCCCCGGATGCCGATGCGACGTAGACCCTCCCGCGGTTGGCGTCCTCAGCGGGAGAGTACGAGGCCCTGCCTGCCACCTCGAAACGCCAAAGCAGCGTGCCATCGAGAGCCAAGGCATCCAATGATCCCAACTGCGAGTTGAGGGCGTAGATGCTGCCATTTGAACCGATCGTGAGCGGTACGTCAAACTCGGTGCTAAAGCGCCAACGCAGCGAGCCATCTGCTCTGATGGCAAGGACTGCTCCGCAGTCTCTCACACTGATGCAGATGGTGTCGTCCTCAACCGCTGGAGGAGCATTCATCCTGCACCCCGAGGCGTACTTCCAGGCGAGTGTGCCATCGGGGCGGATGGCGTACAGACTTCCATCCGAAGAACCAATGTAGATGATTCCATCGGAACTGATGACGGGAGACGACCGAACCTCGCCACAGCAGCCGATCTGGTAGCGCCACTTCAGTCGCGGCCAGGCTGGCCCCACGTAAGAGCTGCGACCCGTGTGCCGTGCGTCGTGCCCGAACATGGGCCATGGGGCTCCAGCCGCGTTGGCGTGAGCGCTGCGGCCAGCAGGCAGAGGGGATGATGAGGCGAATGAGTGCATGGCGGTCGCGGTGACAGTGAGCACCAGGGCAGTCAGGCCTATCAGTGCACGTCTGCTTGGCATAGTTCGCACCTCCATGTGTCTGCATGTCCAACGCAACAGCCGGCATCACAGAAGCATGTGAGTGACTGTGGATCGGGGCTGCATCAGGCCGTCCCAGGTCTAGCTCTCGCTGCCAGGCGTCTTTCGGGCAGCCTGGGGGAGCTCGGCGAAACCTGGCACCAGTCACGGCATTGTGCCCAGGTACTGTAACGCATGCGCTCACAAACTGCAACAGGTGTGCAGGGCGTCTTGCGAATGCGAAGAGGAAGACCCTGGGATGGTGCAGAAGAGGGACGCACCTGTCCGCGTCGCATCCAACGCTTTCTGGAACCCTGCCTGCTGTTGCTTCTGCACAAGGCGGTGAGTGAAAGACACCGACGCCGCGGCAAGTCATACCTGGCTGGGACCATCTTGGACCACACGGGGCTGCTGCGCTAGAGGGCCGCTGCCCTGTATACCAGCAGGCTGATCGCGCGCCCCTCCCGCTGCAAACGCCCCTCAACCCACAGCAGCGGGGCATTCCGCAGCGCATCGTGATAGCGCGCGTAGACAGCCGGCCGCACGATCAGGTTGAGCAGGCCATGTTCGTCCTCCAGCGTGATGAATACGTGCCCCTTGGCCGTTGGTGGGCGTTGGCGGATGACGCTCAGACCGGCCACTTGCACCGTGCGTCCGTCTGGCAGATCCATAAGCTCAGCGCTGGTGAGCACGCCACGCGTCTGCAAGCGCTCCCGGTAGAGTTGCATGACGTGCTCGCCAGGAGCCATGCCCAGCAGTTCGTGCTCCCAACCCATCCGCTCCTTACGACTCAGTTCCGGTAACGCCGTCGCTTCGATTGGCACCTCAATGCTCAGTTCTTCCTCGTGGTATTCCAGCCCGCCCAGTCTCCACAGCAGCTCGCGTCGCGACTGCCCGAAGCTGTCCATGGCCCCTGCGCGGATCAAGTTCTCCACTACTGAGCGCGGAACGCGCGTGCGCTGGCAGAAATCTGGCAGATCTTGATAGCGTTGTTCCCCTCGTCGCTCGACGACGCGCTTCAGCCACGCATTGCCCAGGCCTTGCACATAGCGCAGTCCAAGGCGTATGCCCAGGGGTCTGGGTTGTGGGTCCTGGGCGGTCTCGATGCTTTCCAGGGTACACTCGTCCTGGCTGCGGTTGACGTCCGGGCCCAGGACAAGTACGCCGTGCCGTCTGGCGTCGCCCTGCAGCACCTCGGGCGAGTAGAATCCCATCGGTTGATGGTTTAGCAGCGCGCAGTAGAACTCGGGCGCAAAGTACAGCTTTAGATACAGAGTGTGATAGGCCACCAGGGCAAAAGCAGCTGCGTGCGACTTGCAGAAGCCGAATTCGGCGAAAGCGGATAATTGGCGGAAGACTTCCGCTGCCGTGGCCTCGGCCACGCCTTGCTTGCGCGCCCCGGCGATGAATCGTTCTCGCAACTCGGCCATGGCTTCCTCCGATCGACTGCGGCTCATGGCACGCCGCAAGCGATCAGCTTCGGCAGAAGTGAAACCAGCGATGGCCACCGCTACGCGTATGACCTGCTCCTGGAAAAGGATCACCCCCAGTGTTTCTGCCAGCACTGGCTCCAGTGCGGGATGGACATAGTTTACCGCTTCCAGCCCCTGCCGCCGGCGCAAGTAGGGATGCACCATGTTGCCCTGGATGGGGCCGGGACGAACCAGCGCCACCTCGATGATGATGTCCTCGAAACGCTGCGGCCGCAGCTTGGGGAGCATCTGCGTCTGGGCGCGGCTTTCGACCTGGAAGCAGCCGACGGTGTCGGCTCTCTGCAGCATCTCATAGACAGCCGGATCATCCAGCGATAGGTGGGCGAGGTTAGGGGCTATTCCGCCACGTTTTCGGATGTTGCACAGTGTCTCTTCCACCACATCCAGCGTACGCAGACAGAGCAGGTCGATCTTGATCAATCCGGCGTCCTCTACGCTGTCCTTGTCCCACTGTACCACCACCCGGCCAGGCATGGTGGCGCGTTCTATCGGCACTATCTCCACCAAAGGTGCGGCGGTAATGAGCATACCACCCACGTGGATGGAGAGGTGTCGAGGAATGCCATCCATCTCTCGCAGTAATTCGAACAGAAGCTGCCAGGGAAGAGCAGGGCCGGCTGTAGAGTCTGTGCTCTGGCCTATCAAGCCCTGAATCTGCTCCGCGGCCATGGCAGTGGAAGAGGTCTCGAGGGCCTTGGCCGCGCGATCTATCACATCGTCTGGGAAAGCCAGCGCCTTTGCCACCTCCCGCACCGCCGAGCGTGCACGGTAAGTGACCACGTTGCAGACCATGGCCACGCGTTCCTCGCCGTAACGTTCGTATACGTACTGGATGGCCTCTTCCCGTCGATCCGAGGCAAAATCCACGTCGATGTCGGGCATGGTGCGCGTCCCTTCGCTCAGGAAACGTTCGAAGAGCAAGTGATGACGCAGCGGATCCACGGGGGTGATGTCCAGCAAGTAGGCGACCAGCGAGTTGGCGGCTGACCCGCGTCCCTGACAGCGGATGCCCTGCGAGCGCGCAAAGCGCACGATGTCCCAGACTACGAGGAAGTAGCCGGCCAGGCCGGTGTGCTCGATGACCGCCATTTCGTGGGCCAGTTGAGCCTCGGCCTCCGGGGTCACTGGGTCGAACTTGCGTCGCAGCCCTTGCTCGCACAAGGCCTGCAGGTAGGTCGCCGAGGTGTGTCCGGCGGGGATAGGGTAGGATGGCAATGGCTGTCTTGAGAAATCCAGCTCCACGCTGCAACGCTCGGCAATGCGCAGCGTGTTGCGCGTCGCCTCGGGCAAATCGGCAAAGAGGTTAACCATCTCGTGAGGGTGCTTGAGAGCGAGCTCCGAGTTGGGATGCAATAGCCCAGCCAGTAGCGCCTCGGGGAGGGTGACATGCTGGCGGATGCAGGTCAAAACGTCGTGCAGGCGTTGACTTGCGCGCCGGGCATAATGCACGTTGTTTGTGGCTACCAGCCCCACCCCCATGCGGTGTGCCAAGTCTACCAGTTCGGCAATCATGCTGACATCCGTGGGCAGGTAGTGGCGCTGCAGTTCGACCCAGAAGCACTGTGGGCCAAAGATGTCGCGCAAGTGACCTGCGGCGGCATCGGCTCTCTCCCGGTCCTTTGCCAGCAGTGCGGCGGCAACAGCCCCTTTTCGACAGCCCGAGAGGCAGAGCAACCCGCGCGCGTGCTGGGCCAAGACCTCCAATGTCAACACCGGCTCCCTTTTCTGTCCCGCCAACTGACCGCTGCTGATCAACCGGCAGAGGTTGGCATAGCCATTTTGTGTCTCTGCCAGCAGGGTCAGGTGCTGCCCGTCTGCAAGTGTGAGTTCGGCCCCGATGATGGGCTTGACGCTATGCTGCTGAGCTGCTTGCCAGAAACGCACGGCGCCATACAGACCGTCATGATCTGTGAGCGCCAGGGCTTGGTAGCCCAATGCCAACGCGTGGGCAGTCAGGGCCTCGGGCGATGAGGCGCCGTCCAGGAACGAGAAGTAACTGTGGCAATGCAGTTCAACGTATTCGGCCATGCCAGAGCCCTGACGCCTGTGTCAAAACACTGAGACACGCAGGCCACGGAGGGTGAACCAAGATGGCTCTATGATCGCCGATTGGTTGCGTCCGTCGACCTAATCGTATAGTCTGCACAGAAACCATGCGCCCGAGGGCAGGTCCTGGTAAATGAGGCACAAGAGTCCTGTATCCGTGATCACTTTCAGGTATTCTCGCCAAATGGCATGCTCCGGCTCCCACCAGCGCGTGTGGATGCGCCAGCAGTTGCAGGTGTCCAGGATTTGATGTGTTTCCCTGTGCCAGAAGAAGCAGGTGGGCGGTTTTTCCCCGCTGCGCACTTTTATCGTTTCTCCCTCCGGCCACAGTCTGGTCATGCCCCGTCCCGGGCGAGCCAAGCGATGCGCCATTCTGGCAGCGGGGCGTTTGGCTGGGATAGCGTGGCTCGCCGTAGCCGGCTTGCTCCAAAGCGAGCTGCCAGATAGCGTTGGACCTCGTGCAATTTCCGTTCCTGTTCCGTTGCACCTGAGATGAGTGGCAACTGTTCCACCACGGCATCCTGAATGCCCTCCAGCGTTACTTCAAGCCCCGTGACGCCTGAGCGCCAGTGCATTTGGCCCAACAGTTGTGCCAGTATCAACAAGCTTCGTTTTTCCTCTGCCATAGGAAAGAGGAAAGAGTGCTCACGCTCTTGGGCGCCGCTGTCAAAATGCACTGTCAATCGGATTTGGGCGCATGCCTGCAGGTTTTCCCTCAGCCGCAGCAGCAAGGGGGCGATCAGATGCTGCAAGGCCGCCAACAGGCGTTCTCGTTCAGCCAGCGGGGCTTCCAGGTCACAATGAGCAGCCAAACGTCGCCTTCGCGAGCGCGGCACAACCGGGCGATCGTCTTCACCGCGGGCGCAGCGTTGCGCCAGCCTGCCTCCCCGGCCAAATTGCTGCAACACTGCGCCGGGTGGCAGCGCAGCGTACTGCCCCAGCGTGCGCAGACCCAGGAATCCCAGACGCTGTAGGGCGTCCTGCTCCAGCGGCAACAGGGCAACCGGCAGCGGCTGGAGAAACGGACGCTCCCGCAACGTGGCCACAGCCAGGAGTCGACCAGGTTGCGTGTACTGGGTGGCGGCCTGGGCGGTAAACTTGGTGCTGTCCCAGCCCAGTGCCGGTTGTAGTGCCTCTCCCAACTCGCGACGCACAGCTCGCCCGACGTCTTGGCAGACGGCAACCGCGCCGGTATGGTGTGGGGCCAAATCGCCCAGGTCCACATAGGCCGCCCCCCAGCCGTGCGGTTCTACCTGTGGGCTGGTGAGCTCCAGCACTTCCAAAAGCGTTTCAAACTCGCTCCGGCAGCAGGCCACATCTGCTTCCAGCAGCCGCGCTTCTGGACAGCGCACTTTTGCAGTCCTGGCTGTGGATCCGACGACGATACCGCAAGCCGCAGCTTCCGCCGAGATGGCAAAGACGTGTCTGTCGGGGCCAATCAAAACGAGCGGGTGCCGCTGCAGACTGGGATCGCTTCTGCGCGCCAGAGCAGCCGCGAAATTCGGGATCGAGCAATACAGAATGGACATGGCCCATCCTCGTTGCCATGATCAAAGACCATCACCATGCACCGTACCGTTGAACTCGATGGTGATGGTGACTGCGCGATTGGCCGGGCCCAAGCGATTCTTCAGGATTTCCACCTTGGCTTCATAGCCCTTGACATCCCCATGGCGACGCAGCCAGCGTTCTCTGGCGACGTGTAGCCGCACGCTGGCATGGTGGGCCAGAGCCGAAAGAGCAGGGGCCTCCATCGCTAGCGGGGCATGCAGGAAGAGAACCGCCGTGCCTGAACGACCCAGCAGGGCCGCCAGGTGGTCGAGGTGTGCGGCAAGCAGTTGCGTGGCGCTGGCGTCGCTCCAGAGCGCATCCAGCCCGTCAAAGACCAGCGCCGAGAGGCCGCCGCTTTCTGCCAGGGCCTGGGTTATACACAGCGCTTCTTTCAGGTCATAGGGAGTGGCGATGAGCAGACGAGAGAGATCCAGGCCGCAGCGGTGGGCATAGTCGGGATCAAAGAAGCGGCCATAGTCTACATAACCTACACATCTCCCCTCTACCTGCGCCTGAACCAGGAACTTGAGCGCCAGTGTGGTCTTGCCCGAAGTGGCGGGGCCCAGAAGCTCGCTCATCCTGCCTTTGGCCAGCCCACCGATGCCCAGCGCGTTGTCCAAAGCACGGAATCCAGTGGAAATGTGCGGGACTTGCCCTGTGACGCTGGAAGCTTCCAGCTTGCGCAGGGCCTTCCACCCCCAGCGCTGCTGAACTGTGGCAACCGTCATCTCCAGGTGCCTCTTTTTGTCAGAACTCATCTTTGCCTCTGGCGCAGTTCAAGCGATGCCTGATAGGCATTAGAACATATGTTCTGTCACCTATTATATAGACGATCGTCTGGCTGTCAAGTTTCGCGGAACAAGCTTCCGAAAGGTTGTGCTTTGCAGGTGGCAAGCAAGGACTGAGAATTCACTTCCAGGGGGCGTTCCAGCACAGCAGACGGCGGCGCGGTCGCAGGCTAAACACCGGAGATAGTTTGGGGGTTACATGTGGACGGCTACGAAACGTTCGAGGGGCTTTTACTCCAGAGACAACGCGTCAAGAACAATCGTGAGCCAAGCCTCGGAGCGGCTGGAGGTGCTGCGTGGGGGTGCTGGCCGTGCCAACCACTGCCGCGGCTGCGCGCTTGTCAAGCCAGCTTGGCTACCCAAATGCTAATCTCGTACAGGATGATCAAGGGCCCCATCAGCAGTAGCATGTTGAAGGGGTCGGCCGTGGGAGTAATGACGGCCGCGACAATGGCGATGATCAAAACGGCGTAGCGGCGGTTCTTGGAGAGCAATGCGGGCTTCACCAGTCCCAACTTGGATAGAACAAAGACCAACAGGGGGGTCTCAAACACGATTCCGATCCAAAAAACCAGATTCGTCACGAAGGCAATGTACTCGCCGACGGCCCAGTTCGTCTCAGCGATCTCGCTTCCGAATTGCCCCAGGTATCCCAGAGCCGCCGGGAGCATCACAAAGTAGGCAAAAGCCACCCCGACCACAAACGATAGGGCGGCCATAGGCAAGGCAAGATACAGGTACTTCCTCTCGTTCGCCTTCAACCCGGGGCCAACGAAGCGCAGCGCCTGGTAAGCAATCACGGGCATGGCCAGCCCCAGCCCGCTGAGCAAGGCCGCGCGCATGTAGGTGAGGAAGCCCTCTGTGGGCGTGAGAAACACCGTCTGGACATTGCCCGCAGGCACAAGCAGCAGCTTCAAGAAACGTTCAGCGAACAGGAAACTGAAGGCAGTTGTGACCACTATGGCAATGAGCGACTTGACCAGTCGCGAGCGCAGCTCGTCGAGGTGCTCAAGCAGGGTCATTTCTTGGTTTTCACTCATCGCTGGAACTGCCCTCAGGTCTCGTTCTGTGCGCCTTTGCGCGCAGGTTCTGTGGGTCAACTGGGCGATTGTGGCTTCTGATTCTCGGGCTTGTCATCCTGGGTGTCACCGGAAGAAGCCTCGCGGAAGCCACGGATGGCCTTGCCCAGCGCCGCACCCACCTCCGGCAGCTTCCCTACACCAAAAATGAGCACGACAATCACCAGAATGACGATCAACTCGGGCAGACCCAATCTGGGCACGTCAAACCTCCTGACCTGTAGTAGCCCGGCACGCTGCCGATGCTGCTGCAGATTGTAGGATTCTCACGGCCTTTTGTCAAAGCATCGTGGAGCAAAGCGCTTGCTGGCTGGGCTGTCTGACCTTGGTGTCTGATTGAGAATGCGCTATACTGGAGAAGATGCGTGCGAAACCCTCATTCGCA
>CAYZKS010000026.1:21134-27827 GCA_964478725.1 uncultured Anaerolineales bacterium | reverse complement strand
GGCGGACCCAAAGTGGTGGCAGGCATCCCTCTGAACGAAGCCTACAAGAAGGAGAACCTGGAGCTGCTGGCAAAAGGTGTGTGCAACCTGGAGGCCAACATCAAGATCGCCCGCAAGTTCGGCATTCCCGTGGTTGTGGGCGTCAACAGGTTCAACACGGACACGGACAAGGAGATCGCGCTCGTCAAGGAGGCTGCCGTCGGCGCGGGCGCCGAGGGCGCCTTCATCAACCAGGCATGGGCCATGGGCGCGGCCGGCGCCGCCGAATTGGCCGAAGCCGTGGTCTCGGCCTGCGAAAAGCCCAACGGCTTCAAGTTCCTGTATCCGCTCGACATCCCGATCAAGGACAAAATCGAGATCATTGCGAAGGAAGTGTACGGCGCCGATGGCGTGATCTTTGAGGCGGCGGCGCAGGCCAAGCTCAAGCTCTATACCGAGCTGGGCTACGACAAGCTTCCCATCAACATGGCCAAGACCCACCTGTCGCTCTCGCACGATGCCACGTGGAAGGGCGTGCCCAAGAACTATATGCTGCCAGTGCGCGACATCCGCGCATCCGTGGGTGCGGGCTTCCTGTACCCGCTGTGCGGCACGATGCGCACCATGCCGGGCCTGCCTTCCCGCCCGGTGTTTATGGATATCGACCTGGACCTTGAGACCGGCAAGGTCACAGGCCTCAGCTAGGCAACACAGTTCGGGGGCAGGGGAGATTCCCCTGCCCCCTTGCACACAAGGAGGTAGTGCACCATGGAAAAGGCCACCTTTAACGTCCCCAAGATGTATGCGGACCACCACGTGGAAGCCGTGCGCAACGCTCTTGTACCACTGCAGGGCGTCGAGGATGTGTATGCCAGCAGCGCCTTCAAGCAAGTGGTGGTCACCTACAACCCCAAACGCCTCAATCCCAGCGCCATCGAGGAGGCTCTGAAAGCTGCGGGCTATGCCCCGGGAGACGAACTGGAGCTACCCGAGATACTCGAGGGCAAGGAAGACAACTCCTCTTGGTTCACAACCATCGAGCGCATCACATGGACCAACCAACGCGATCTGGAGATGTCTGGCGACTTCCGCAAGTACTGATGCGCCCGTGAGAGCCCGGCTGGGTCGCACAGGCGCCTTGTGGCGCCAGGGGTGCATGCACCGGGCTGCCCGCACGACACCGGTTGCGGGTGAACCAGTCGAGACATGGGCCGCTGCAGCGCAACATATTAGACGCTGAGAAGGCGAGAGGGAGACAAGCCCATTATGAAAAAGATCGTCTGCGAGATAGAAAAGTGCCTCGGCTGCAGAGCCTGTCAGATGGCATGTGCGGTCGAGCATTCCACGTCCAAGAACCTGGCTCAGGCTGTGGATGAGAGCCCCTTGCCCGGATACCGTGTGATGGTTGAGTACGTGGAGGGCACACCTGTTCCACTGCAGTGCCAGCACTGCGAAGACGCCCCTTGCGTGCGCGTTTGCCCCACCCACTGCCTAGAGAAAGACCCGGTCAGCGGCATCGTGCGCGCGCATCGCGAAAAGTGCATTGGCTGCACCTGGTGCGTGCTGGTATGCCCGTTTGGTGCCGTCCGTATGCGCGCCGTGGACAAGGCCATACTCAAGTGCGACCTGTGCGAGGCGCGCCAGGCGCAGGGCAAGGGACCGGCTTGTGTGGAGGCCTGTCCCACCAAGGCGCTCCAATTCCGCGTCGTAGAGGACGTTGCCAGAGGCAAGCGACAGGAAGTCATCCGCGAGTTTCTGCTGGCGCGGGAAAAGGCAGAAGCTCCGGGCACCACCGGATCGAGGTAGGCAATGGAAGCGTCCGCGGGTACGCCTGTTCAGGTTGCGGTTGAGCGCATAGTGCAGCGCAATCACTCTGATCCGGCCATGCTGATCGCCATGCTGCAGGATATCCAAGAGGAGTGTAATTACCTACCCAAGGATGCGCTGACGCTCCTGGCTGACCTGCTTCAGGTTCCGCTCACGCGTGTGTACAGCGTGGCCAATTTCTACAGAGCCTTTAGCCTGAAGCCCAGAGGCAAGCATCTGCTTCAGGTGTGTCTTGGCACCGCTTGCCACGTACGAGGTGGGCCACAAATTCTCGAACAGATCTGCCGCGTGCTCAACGTCAAGACGGGAGATACCACCGAGGACGGGGAATTCACCATCGAAGGCGTGCACTGTGTAGGGGCGTGTGCGCTCGGGCCGGTGATCGCAGCGGATGGCGCTTACTATGGCCGCATGACTGTAAGCAAAGTCAGTTCCACGCTTACGGCCATCCAGGAGGGCCGCGCCCCAGAGACAAAGCAGGCCGCGGCCGGCAAGAAGGCGAGGGCATGATGATGGAAAGGATTGCAGGGCCCGCCGCCTTGGAGGAACTGCGCAAGTCTCTGCTAGCTGCGCGTGATCCCCAACAGCCCATGATTGCTGTCTGCAGCACCACTGGATGCGCTGCTTCCGGCGCCAAGGCCGTTTACGAGGCCTTTCAAAACGAGCTGGCCGCTCAGGGGCTGGACAAGCAAATCGCGCTCAAAGCCACGGGGTGCCATGGATTCTGCGAGCGCGGCCCGATTGTTGTGGTCTATCCTCAGCGTATCTTCTACCAACGCGTAAGCGCGCAGGACGTTCCCGAACTGGTCAAGGGCGTGGCCAGCGGTGAGGTCATCGACCGTCTGCTGTATGCCGATCCGGCGAGTGGTGAACGCATTGCTTTTGAGGAAGAAATACCATTCTACAAGAAGCAGATGCGTGTCCTGTACGCGAACAACGGCAAGCTTGACCCCACCAGCATCGAGGACTATATCGCGCTTGGCGGTTATAGCGCTCTCGCCAAGGCCCTCTTTGCCATTAGCCCGGATGGGATTATTGAGACGATCAAACGCTCCGGACTGCGCGGCCGTGGGGGTGCGGGCTTCCCTACGGGCGTCAAGTGGGAAGAGGCGCGCAAGGCCAAAGCGGACACCAAGTACGTGATCTGCAATGCCGACGAGGGTGACCCCGGGGCATTCATGGATCGCAGCTTGCTCGAGGCCAATCCGCACAGCGTGCTGGAAGGGATCGTTATCGGGGCGTATGCCATCGGTGCACACCATGGGTACATCTATGTGCGCAACGAATACCCACTGGCGATAAAGCATGTGGAGATCGCGATCCAGCAGGCGCAGCAGTGTGGACTGCTGGGCACGAACATACTGGGCTCGGGCTTTGACTTTGCTTTCGAGATCAGCCGTGGAGGCGGCGCCTTTGTCTGCGGCGAGTCCAGCGCGCTGATGCGTTCCGTGGAAGGCAGGGTAGGCGAGCCGCGCGACAAAGCCGTGCATGCTACCGAAAGTGGCCTTTGGGACAAGCCAACGGTGTTGAACAACGTCAAGACCTGGGGCAGCGTGCCGCACATCATCAATCGCGGTGCGGACTGGTTTGCAGGCATCGGCACGGAGCGCAGCAAAGGCACGATGGTCTTCTCCCTGGTGGGCAAGATCAACAACACGGGTTTGGTTGAAGTGCCGATGGGCATCACACTGCGAGAACTGGTCTACGACATCGGCGGGGGCATTCCAGGAGGACATGCGTTCAAAGCCATTCAGACGGGCGGGCCCAGCGGGGGCTGCATCCCGCAGCAATTGCTCGACCTGCAGGTAGACTATGACGCGCTGACCGAGGCCGGATCCATGATGGGATCGGGTGGCATGATCGTCATGGATGAGCGCACTTGCATGGTGGACATCGCGCGGTATTTCCTCGACTTTACCCGCGAGGAGTCCTGCGGCAAGTGCAATCCCTGCCGCGAGGGCGTCGAGCGTATGTACCAGATTCTTGTCGACATCTGTGCAGGCAAGGGACGCGAAGGAGACATCGAGCTGCTGCAGGAGCTAGCTGAAACCGTTCGAGACGCTTCGCTATGCCAGCTTGGGAAGACCGCTCCCAATCCGGTGTTGACCACCTTGCGCTATTTCCGCGACGAGTATGAGGCGCACATCCGCGAGAAGCGCTGTCCGGCTGGTGTGTGTCGCGCTTTGATCCAGTACACAGTGATTGTGGAAAAGTGCACTGGCTGCGGCGTGTGTCGTCGTAACTGCCCGCAGGAGGCCATTAGCGGGGAAAAGAAGGAGGTGCACGTCATTGACCAGAGCAAATGTATCAAGTGCGGACTGTGCGCCGACCTATGTCGCTTCGACGCCATAGGAGTGCATTGATGGAACGCCCACATCCGGTACAAAACGAATCGTTCGCCGTGACGATTGACGGCCAGGAAGCCCGAGTGCCTAGGGACACTACCGTTCTCGAGGCAGCCCGTGCGCTACAGATAGACATCCCGACCCTGTGCTACCACCCGGCTCTGGCGCCCTACGGCCAGTGCCGGCTCTGCTTGGTGGAAGTCAAGAGCGGCAAGCGCAGCCGCATCGTCACTTCCTGCAACTACCCCATCCGCGAGGACGGGCTAGTCATCGAAACGCATTCTCCGCGCGTTCTGTCCAATCGCAGAATGGTAGTCGAGTTGTTGTTGGCGCGTTGCCCCAAGGTCCCTCTAGTCCAGAAGCTGGCGGAGGAGCTGGGAGTATCCCAGCCTCGCTTCCCGACCAAGGATGAGAACGAAGACTGCGTGTTGTGCGGCCTATGCGTGCGCGTGTGCGAAGAAGTGATCGGGGCGAACGCGATCAGTTTCGTGGGACGGGGACACAACAGAAAAGTTATGACTCCTTATGACGAGCGCTCGGAGGACTGCCTGGGCTGCGGGGCGTGCGCCTTCGTCTGCCCAACGGGCGCCATCGCCATCCAGGACGTGCTGAACATGCGACGCATGGTCGATTGGCACACTGAGCTTGAACGCCAGACATGCCGTCGATGTGGAAAGCCGTTTGCGCCAGAGGTCTCGCTGGAGCGCCTGGGCAGCAAGGTGGACTTCTTGAAAGATGTACTGGAGGTCTGCCCCGACTGCCGGCGCGAGCTATTCGGCACCCAGTTCGTGGTCGGCACTCGAGTCGGGCCCGTTCAGACTGCATCAGACAAGCGAAAGAGCTACGCACAATCTCTAATTAGAGGAGGAAAGGAATGAGCGAATTTCAGAACAAGACCTGCGATCCCGCCATCCAGGACCTGCTGGCGATCGCACAGCAAGATGGCGTCGAACTCTGTTGGGAGAGGCTGGAGGCGCAACAGCCGCAATGCGGCTTTGGCCAGTTGGGTTTGTGCTGCCGCATCTGCCACCAGGGGCCCTGTCGCATAGACCCGTTCGGCGAGGGCGCGCAGCGGGGTGTCTGCGGTGCCACCGCAGACACGATCATCGCGCGCAACCTGGCGCGTATGGCGGCTGCTGGCGCTGCTGCTCACTCGGACCACGGGCGCGACATGGCCCTGACACTGCTGGCCGCGACGGAAGGACACGCACCGGACTACAAGATCAAAGACGTTCGCAAACTGATCGAGGTAGCCACGCTGCTGGGCGTCGAGACCAAAGAGCGTGACCTCAACGACGTCGCCAAGGACGTTGCCGTGAAGGCGTTGGCTCAGTTTGGGCAACAGACCGGCGAACTGGCTTACGTCAAGCGCGCGCCCAAGAAACGCCAGGAACTTTGGCGCAAGCTGGGCGTTTCGCCCCGTGGCATTGACCGCGAAGTGGTAGAGGTGATGCACCGCACCCATGTCGGAAACGACCAGTGGTACGAAAGCATCCTGCTTGCCGCGGTGCGAGCGAGCCTGGCCGATGGTTGGGGCGGGTCCATGCTGTCAACCGATATCACCGACATCCTGTTCGGATCCCCGGTGCCACTGACGGCCCAAGCCAACATGGGGGCTCTGAGCCACGACCAGGTCAACATCGTGATCCACGGACACGAGCCCGTGCTCTCTGAGATGATCCTGGCAGCGGTCAACGATCCCGAGTTGATCGTGTATGCCAAGTCCAAGGGCGCCAAGGGCATTAACCTGACAGGTCTCTGCTGCACTGCCAACGAGACACTAATGCGCCAGGGCGTGGCCACCATCGGCAACTTCCTGAGCCAGGAACTGGCCATGGTCACTGGCGCCGTAGATGCCATGGTTGTGGACATCCAATGCATCATGCAGGCCCTGGCGCCGCTCACCAAGACCTACCACACCCTGCTGATCACCACATCGCCCAAGGTGCACATTGACGGAGCCACACATGTCGAATTCGACGAACACCGCGCTCTGGAGATTGCCAAGCAGATCGTGAAGATGGGCATCGACAACTTCCCCAATCGGAAATCCGTGCACATCCCGAACCATGTCAGCGAGATGGTGGCAGGCTTCTCGCACGAGTACATCAACTATGCTCTGGGTGGGATGTTCCGCGGGTCCTTCCGGCCGCTCAATGACGCGATCATGTCCGGACGTCTGCGCGGTGCGGCCGGTGTGGTCGGCTGCAACCACGCGGCCCACTGCCATGATGAGGACCACCTGTACACTGTGCGCGAGTTGATCAAGAACGACGTGCTGGTGGTAACGACCGGCTGCAACGCAATCGGCTGCGCCAAGCACGGACTGCTCTCACCAGAAGCGGCCAAAGAGGCTGGACCGGGTCTGCGCGAAATCTGCGAGACGGTGGGCATCCCGCCTGTGCTGCATCTGGGGAGTTGCGTCGACAACACTCGCATCCTGACGGTGTTGAGCCAGATGGCCTCTGAAGGCGGCCTGGGAGACGATATCTCGGACCTTCCGGGCGTGGGCTTTGCACCGGAATGGATGAGCGAGAAGGCC
>CAYZKS010000026.1:0-21124 GCA_964478725.1 uncultured Anaerolineales bacterium | reverse complement strand
GTCGATAACAGCCGCATACTGATAGCTGCCACCGCTATGGTCAAAGACGGCGGTTTGGGCGACGACATCAGCGACCTGCCCGTGGCTGGTGCCGCACCGGAATGGATGAGCGAGAAGGCCATCTCCATCGGCAGCTACTTTGCCGGGTCGGGCGTCTACACCATCATGGGCGGTCGCTCCCCCATTGTCGGCAGCAAGGCGGTCATCAACTTCCTCAGTCAAGGGTTGGAGGAACGCCTGGGCGGTAAACTCGAATTCATTCCTGACCCAGAGGAAGCCATCCACAAGGCCTTGAAGCATATCGATGCCAAGCGCGCGGCCTTGGGCATTGCCGAATACGATCCGAAGCGCTTCGGTCAGAGCGGCGATGCGATGCTGCTCAAGCTGATGGAGCAGAAAGGCGCGGCATTCAACCTGTACAGCGCCAAGGTCGGCTAGCTTTCAGTGCAAATGGTTGGGGGCAGTTCATCTGCGTGACGAAACGACAGCCCTGAACTGCCCCACCAACGGCAACCACTGCAAAAGGAGAATGCACCTATGTCAAGATACATCGCAACCCGCGCCATTCGTGGGGCAAACGCACTCTGGGCAGAAGCCGATGCCATGCTCAAGGGCGCGCTCAAAAAGCTTGGTCCGGAGACTCCGGTCAAGTTCCCGAATACGGCCTACTATCTGCCCACGATTCTGGCCCTGACCGGAAAGCAGGTGGCCACACTAGGGGATATGCCAGCAGTGCTGGAGGATGCAAAGGCCCTGCTGCACCCTGTGCCAGGAGACAGGGTATGGCTGCCCTACTTGGGCGAGACGCTGGACTCCGGCATCTCGACCTTGCTCACAGCCGAGATCATCGAGGGCATCCGCTTCGCCTACGGGACCGAGCCGCAGAAGATCACCTGGGACGGCAGCTATGTTCCAACTTCCAGCTTCACGTCGCCTGACGGTGAGGAATCGGCAGGCAAGCGACTCAATGGACCGATCGATGACATCCAACTGCGCGCCTGGGGCATCCAGTTGGTGGACGGACGCATGCCGGGGTTCTGCGCCATCGTCGGCTGCGCCAAAACCAACGAGGTCGCCGTACAAATCGTACGCGAGCTGCAGCAACGCAGCATTCTGGTATTCCTGTGCGGTAACGTCAACGGGCGCAGCATCATCCACCAGTTGATGGAAGAAGGGGTGGAGATGGGGTATGACACTTACATCATCCCCTTCGGAACTGACACCCTCTCGGCCATCTACCCCATGGGCTTCGCCAGCCGCAGCGCTCTGACGTTTGGTGGGCTCAAGGCCGGCCAGACGCGCGAAATCCTGCTGTACAACAAGGCCCGCGTGTTTGCCTTCGTGCTGGCTCTGGGCGAGGTGGACGACCTGAAGTACGCAGCGGCGGCAGGCGCCATCAGCTATGGCTTCCCAACCGTAGCGGACACGGTCATCCCCCAGATTCTGCCCACAGGCGTAACCTCGTACGAGCACGTCATCAGCATGCCATTTGACGACATCGAGGCCGAGAACGATCTCGAGCGCGCCAAAAAGCTGGTGCAGCGCGGCCTCGAGGTGCGTGGGGTCAAGATCAAGGTCACCGAAGTGCCCATCCCTGTGCCTTACGGCTCGGCCTTTGAGGGCGAGCGCGTGCGCAAGGCCGACATGCGCGTCGAGTTTGGCGGCAAGAACAGCCGCTGTTTTGAGTACCTGTGCATGGCCGACTTTGACTCGGTTGAGGATGGCAGGATCAGCGTGGTGGGTCCCAGCTTTGACGATGTGCCCGCAGAGGGCGCCATGGACATGGGTATCGTGGTCGAGGTGGCTGGACGCAAGATGCAGGAGGACTTTGAGCCTGTGTTGGAGCGCCAGATCCATTACTTCATCAACGGCGCCTCCGGCATCCAGCACATCGGGCAGCGCGACATCGCTTGGATCCGCCTGAGCAAGTCTGCCGCGGAAAAGGGCTTCAAGCTTGAGCACTTTGGCAAGATCCTGCACGCGCGCTTCCATGCCGATTTCGGCGCGATCGTGGACAAGGTGCAAGTAACCATCTACACCGACAAGGCCAAGATGGAGGAATGGCTTGCCAAGGCCCGCGTGGCATACCAGCAGCGCAACGAGCGTCTGGCTGACATGACGGACGAATCGGTGGAGGAGTTCTACAGTTGTACCTTGTGCCAGAGCTTCGCTCCCAACCATGTTTGCGTCATCTCTCCGGAACGTCTCGGGCTATGTGGGGCGTACAACTGGCTGGACTGCAAGGCGTCGCATCAGATCAACCCTACCGGGCCCAACCAACCCATCAAGAAGGGAGCTTGCGAGGATCCCGTCTATGGTGTGTTCACTGGCACCGATGAATTTGTCAATCGAGCCAGCCACCAGTCCGTCAACACAGTCAGCATGTACTCCATCATGAAGGATCCCATGACCGCCTGCGGCTGCTTTGAATGCATCGCGATGGTCATTCCTGAGGCCAATGGCATCATGGTGGTCTCTCGCGAGGACCCCAGCATGACCCCCGCGGGCATGACCTTTTCCACACTGGCCGGAATGGCCGGCGGCGGCCTGCAGACCGCTGGCGTGATGGGGCATGGCAAGTACTACTTGACCAGCAAAAAGTTCATCTCCGCAGATGGCGGCTTCAAGCGCGTGGTGTGGATGTCGTCATTCCTCAAGGAGAGCATGGCGGAGGAGTTCAAGGCCGTGGCTGAACGCGAGGGCGACCCTGATCTGATTAACAAGATCGCCGATGAGCGCTCGGCCACCAATGTAGAGCAGTTGCTGCCCTATCTGGAGGAAAAGGGGCATCCGGCCTTGACCATGCCGTCTCTGCTCTAGCCGGCGCGATCGAGCCCGGTTTTCTGCGAGTTCTGAGGAAACCAGGTTTCTGACACCAGGAACCTGGTTTCCATCCCTGTTTCGAAGGAGTCGGAAGAACATGGCCAAATTGGCAAGGGAGTTGATGCGCCGAGGTGCGCTGACCTGCGCGATGGACACTTCCATCAAAGAAGTCGCGCAGATCATGGTGGTGAATCGCACCCGCTACGTGGTCGTGACTGATGAACGCAATGCAGTCGCAGGCATCATTTCTGCCCGCAGCATTCTAAAAGCCTGGGGCAAGGACCTGGAGAAGACCAAGGCCAAGGACGTACTCCTGCCCTACACCGTCACCATCACACCCGACACGCCCCTCGTGGATGCCATCAAGGAGATGCAAAAGAGACGCATCCAGCACCTGGTGATCGTGAGTGAGCGCCCTCCGCACAAACAGGCAGTCGGTATCCTCAGCGCCTCTGACCTGGTGGTGCACATGGCCAGAGCCAAGAAGACGGAGGAGAAGCGATGACGCGCGTACGTGACTTTATGCACCGCGGAGTGATCACCTGCCACCTGCAAACGCCGATCATTGAAGTTGCCCAGATCATGGACACCAACCGCATCCGTGCCGTGGTGGTGACCGATGACGAGGGGCAGGTGGCCGGAATGGTGTCGTTGATCTCCATCCTGAAGGCCTGGGGAAAGGACTTGACGAAAATCACGGCTGAGGATATCCTGCAACCGTACACGATCACCATTTCCCCCGAGTCTCCGATTGAGGAGGCCATCCGGCTGTTGCAGAAGAAGAGGATTGAACACCTGGTCATCGTCAGTCCTGAAGGAAGGCGGCCGGTGGGCGTCCTGACTACCTTTGACGTTGTGCAAAACATGGCCGATATGCCAGCTGGCACATACCGTACCAGCATCGAGTGGGATGAGTAAGCAGACAGCAGGGCATAGCGACTGGCGCCCAGTGTAGGTTCGCGTGCCCTGCCGCCCTTTTGCCGTTCGTCATTCTTGAGAAAGGAGAAACCACGCACATGCCTGTTACAGTACAGACTCCACAAGAAAAGTGGACAGGCAAGGTTCGTGAGGTGACACTTGGCGCCACCGCCAGCTCGGGTGGTACGCGCAAGCAGGTGGTCACCGTTGGAGGCGAGAGCACCCTGCCCTTCCTTACCTTCGAGGGTAGCATTCCCCACCCCCCTGCTTTGGCGCTGGAAGTCCAGGATCGCTTCCCTGCTGATTGGTCCGCGCTACTGAAGGAGGCATGGGGAGATGCCCTGCGCGCCCCTGCGGAGTGGGCCCAGAAAGCCGAAGAGGCGGGGGCAGATCTGATTGCTCTCAAGCTTCAGAGCGCCCACCCCGAGGGCGACAACACAGATGCCGCTCATGCTGCCGCGGCCGTCAAAGCGGTTCTGGCGGCAACGGGCCTGCCACTGATCGTCTATGGCCCCGGTCAAGCCGACAAGGACAACGAGGTGCTAGTCGCGGTGGCGGAAGCGGCCAAGGGCGAACGTGTCGCTCTGGGCAACTGCGAGGACAAGAACTATCGGACGATCGTGGCCGCCGCCCTGGCTCATGGCCATCTGGTGGTCGCGAAGAGCCCGATTGACGTCAACCTGGCCAAGCAACTGAACATTCTGATTGGTGACATGCGTCTGGACCCCGATCGCATCCTGATGGACTCCACGACCGGCGCCCTGGGTTATGGCGTGGAGTACTCCTACTCCGTCATGGAGCGCCTGCGCATCGCGGCTCTGACGGGAGACAGCATGACGCAAATGCCTCTGCTTTCCACCACAGGCGAGGAAGCCTGGCGTGCCAAGGAGAGCAAAGTCAACGAGGGCGTCCCGGCTGCCTGGGGGGATTGGAAGCAGCGCAGCATCAATTGGGAAGTGCTCACGGCCACTGCTCTCATCGAGGCCGGCGCAGACATCGTCGTTCTTCGTCACCCGGAAAGCATCAAGGCGATCAAGCACGCCATCGCCGGGTTGATGGGCTGAGGAGGGGAGTCAAACCATGGCACTTTCTGGTCTTGAGATCTACAAGCTTCTGCCCAAAACCAACTGCAAGGAGTGCGGCCAGCCCACTTGCCTCGCTTTTGCCATGAAGCTGGCAGCGAAGCAGGCTGATCTCTCTGCTTGCCCCTACGTGTCCGAGCAGTCCAAGGCCGCCCTGGCCGCCGCGTCCGCGCCGCCCATCCGCCTGGTTACGATCGGCACCGGCGACAAGAAGCTGGAGGTGGGCAACGAGACGGTGCTCTTCCGTCACGACAAGACCTTCTTCCACAAGCCTGGGCTTTTCGTCAGGCTGACCGACAAGATGCCGATGGCGGAATTCGAGGCTGCCGTCGCCAAGGTCAAGGACTATAGTATTGAGCGCGTCGGCATTACCATGCGCGTCGACGGGATCGCTATCGAGAATGCATCGGGCGACGCGGCCACCTTTGCTGGCTTTGCCGCGGCAGCCGTGGCCAAGACCGACCAGCCGTTCGTGCTGATGGCTGCGACTCCCGCCGCCATGGCTGCGGCCCTAGAAAAGGCAGGCACTGCCATACCGCTGATCTACGCGGCGACCGCCGAGAACTGGAAGGAGATGGCCGACCTGGCGGCCAAGTACAAGGCGCCGCTCGCCGTGCGGGCGGACAGCCTCCAGGCACTGGCGGAGCTTGCGGAGCAGGTCAAGGGTGCCGGCGTTGAGGACATCGTGCTCGATCCAGGCATGCGAGACCTGCATGGCTCGCTGGTGGCCTTGACTCAGCTCAGACGGCTTGCGCTCAAGAGCAACTTCCGCCCCCTGGGCTATCCCATCATCACATTCCCCGGCGAAGGGGCGGACTCTGTGCAGGACGAGACTGTGCGCGCGGCGCAGCACATCGCCAAGTACGCAGGGGTCATCGTGCTGGATCACTTTGAACCAGCCATCGCCTACCCGCTGCTGACTCTGCGACAGAACATCTACACCGATCCGCAGAAGCCCATCCAAGTCAGTCCTGGCGTCTACGAGATCAACGCGCCAAAACCAGAATCGCCGCTCTTGGTCACCACCAACTTCTCCCTAACCTATTTCAGCGTCGCTGGCGAGGTCGAGGGGAGCGGAAAGCCCGCTTGGCTATTGATTGTGGACTCGGAAGGCATGTCCGTGCTCACCTCCTGGGCCGCAGGCAAGTTCGACGCCGAGAAGATCGCCAAGTCTGTCAAGCAGTTTGACGTCGCGACTAAGATCGCCCACCAGAAGATCGTCATCCCCGGCCTCGTGGCTGGCCTCTCGGGTGAGCTCGAGGAAGAGCTGCCAGGCTGGGAAATCCGCGTCGGACCGCGTGAAGCCATCGACATACCAGCCTACCTGAAGGCCTGGAGCTAAGCACCAAAAGGGTTGTGGATGGCGGGCGTGTGGCACGCGCGTGCCGCCGCACCGCCATCCACGACCACACTGCTGACCCTGAGGTGCATACCGCGTGCTGTATTTCGTCTCCGCAGAACTCTCGTTGTGCTACCTGCTGTTCGCCTTCTTGGCTGCACTGGGAGCCCTGCAGGTAGTGGCCGCCCGTTACCGGATGGAGGGGCTGGCCTTTTTGAACTACCTGGAACACCCATGGCGCGGGTATGTTCTGGGAGCCGCGCTCGCACTTGTGGGATCGCTGGTGTTCTTCGTCAGCCAGTGGAGCATGATCTTCGCGCCCGGGCCGGCCGGAGCTGAGTTGGCAGTCCTGTTCGCGGTGGCGGCGCTGCTTGCACTGCTGGTGACCCTGGTACTCACTTCCATTCTTCAACCCCGGCGAGCAAAGCAGGATACGAGGCTCAAGGACGGTATAGGCACGAAACCGGCGCAGGCGGTCGGCCCAGCCAGAGGCCGCCTCTATGTCCCGGAGAACCTCACGACGCCGCTGCCGGCCGTATGTCTGCTGCCCGGGTTTCCTCCATTGGGTCTCGGCGCACTAGCACAGCACTTGCTGGAACAGGATTGGGTCGTGCTGCTCATCGAGCCAGAAAGCCAATCCTATTCGTATCCCGCGGTCCTGGCCGTCCTGCCCGCAGCCGTTTCACTTCTCAGCAAGCTGCCTTTTGTAGACCCGCAGCGACTGGGTGTCCTGGGATATGACATTGGGGCTGATCTGGCGATCCGTGCTGCGAGCGTAGACCGGTTGGTCAAGGCCGTGGTGGCCATCGCTCCCGTCTTGGCGCAGGCACCACGCGACCTGTCCTTGCTGCGCGAGATGCCCTACCCTCCAGCACTGCGCTGGGCGCGCGATCAGCGGCGAGAGACCCTACGTGCAGAGTTGACGGCTCTGGAATACGGCGCCAAAATGGTGCCACCGGATGGCACGCGTACGGTGCCGCGCCCGTTCCTGCTCGTGTATGGCGCAGAGGACAGCTTGGTGAATCTTGCGCCAGTGGACCAGTGGGGGGCAGAGCAGATCGTCATCCAGGGGGCGGGCCACCTCCATCTTCCCGATCAACCTCTGGCAGTGCGGGCGGTGGTGCGATGGCTCAAGGAGCATCTGTAGTCTCATGTCCGTGGATTGGGCTCTTTTCCAGATTCTCAACGGCCTGGCGGGCAAGTCGCCAGTCTTGGATGTATTCATTCGCTTGCTGATGAATGACTATCTCATCCCGACGGCGCTGATTCTGTTCCTGCTGGGCTTGTGGTTTAGCGGGAGTTCGCAGCAGGAGCGTGAGCGCAACCAACTGGCTGCACCTTCGGCAATCGTGGCCATGTTCGCCGGCAACCTGTTCATCAAGCTGCTGAATGTGCTGTTCTACCGTCCTCGGCCATTCGCTACCCACACGATTCACCTACTCTTCTACCGCCCGTCTGATTCGTCTTTTCCGAGCAATGCCACGGCCGTGGGCTTCAGCATGGCCACAGCCGTGTGGCTCCATAACCGGAGGGCTGGAGCGGTGATGTACGTGCTGGCATCGTTGCTGGGGCTTTCGCGCATCATCGGTGGGGTGCACTATCCGAGCGACGTGCTCGCAGGCGCGTTGGTGGGGATTGCGGCAGCTCATGTGGTAGTCAGGAGGCTGCCCATTGTGCAACGGCTGTTCTTGGCTGTGGTGCGCTTCTTGCGGGGCTGGGTGTTGGCGTAGACGGAATCACTTGGTGGGCTGCACCGAGCGAGTGTTAGAACGTGGCGTTTGCGGGAATGATCACCAGTCGCCTGTGAGCTTCGCATTCTCAATCAGTCTGTGGGGATCGGCGTGATCGGAGTATGATAGGCAGAGAGGTCTCGTGAGCAAAGTAGTGTTTCGGCCGGAAGGGAAGACGGTGGAGGTGCCGCAGGGCACACTGCTGAGCGAAGCACTCGCTCGGGCGGGTATTCACATCAACCTGCCCTGTGGTGGGCAGGGCCGCTGCGGTCGCTGCAAGGTGGTGATCGAGCAGGGCAAGGTCAGCTCTCGCTCCACCAGTCGCATTTCCGGCATCGAAGCCGAACAGGGCTATGTGCTAGCGTGCCAGAGCGTGGTGGAAGACGATCTGCAGGTCTTCATTCCACCCCAGGAGGCAATCGTACGGCGGCTGCCGAGCGAAAAGGTAGCCGCGGAAATCCCGACTCTGCCTGTGGAGTGCGATTGGCGCAGCCGCCCGTTGGTGCGCAAGTTTTTCTTGACCATCGAGCCACCCAGCCTCTCAGACAACACGACCGACTTTGAACGGCTGCAGCGTGAACTGGCGCGGCAGCACAACATCAGAAGTCTGACGGCCGATCTGCCCGAACTGAGAAAGTTGGCTGGCGCCTTGCGCGAATCGCAGGTCCCGGCGGGCGGCTGGCAGTTGACGGCCGTCCTGGAAATGGGGACCTGGGCTGATGAGGATGCGGCGCCGCGTCTCCTCGACGTGCGCCCAGGAGACCACAGCAGTCGCGCGCTGGCAGTCGCGGTAGACATCGGTACCACCAGCAACGTGGTGTATCTTGTAGACCTGACCAACGGCGAGTTCATAGATAGCGCCTCTGCCTACAACGCACAAATCTCGTGCGGGGAAGATGTCATTTCCCGCATCCTCTACGCACGAAAGGAAGGAGGTCTACAGCACCTCCAGCGCCTTGTAGTGCAGACCATTAACGAGCTGTTGCAGGAGCTTTCTCAGCGCAACGGGGTGGACCTTTCCGAGGTCTACGCCATGACCGTGGCCGGCAACACCACCATGAGCCACCTCTTCCTGGCTCTTGACCCGGCGTACATCCGGCTGGAGCCCTACATCCCCACCATCAACCATCCCCTACCCGTTCGCGCTTCGGAACTGGGGTTGCACATCTGTCCTGCAGCTCCGGTTGACTGCCTGCCTTCGGTCGGCGCCTATGTGGGAGGTGACATCACGGCCGGGGTGCTCAGCTCACGCATGTTCCAGACCGACAAGTTGACTCTGTTCATCGATGTCGGCACCAATGGCGAGATTGTCCTCGGCAATGCCGATTGGCTGCTCTCGTGCGCTTGCTCCGCGGGTCCGGCCTTTGAGGGCGCGGGAGTGCACTCGGGCATGCGCGCCACCGTGGGCGCCATCGAGGAAGTGTGGATCCACGCCGAAACGCACGAGCCAACCTACCGCGTGATCGGAGATGTCCTGCCACGCGGCATATGCGGCTCCGGGATGATCTCGTTGCTGGCCGAGATGTTCATCACCAACACCACGGACAAGTCTGGCCACCTCAACCAGGATTTGGACACACCCCGCATCCGCTTGGGCGAGCACGGTCCCGAGTACGTGGTTGCCTGGGCCAACGAGACCGAGGGCAAGCAAGAAGACATCGTCCTCACAGAGGTGGACATCTCCAACCTCATCCGTGCCAAAGGGGCCATCTACGCGGGCTTCTCTGTGCTGACCCAAAGCGTGGGCATGGACCTGGCCGACGTGGAGGAAGTCCTGATCGGCGGCGGCTTTGGCAAGTACATCGACATCGAGAAGGCCATCCAGATCGGGCTGATGCCAGACATGCCCTGGGAACGCTTCCGCTACTTGGGCAACACCTCCGTACTGGGCGCCTTCGCCGCGCTCCTGTGCCGCGACATGCGCCGCCAGGTCACGGAGATCGCCAGCAGGATGACCTACCTGGAACTTAGTGCAGACAACCGCTTCATGGAGCAGTTCACTTCGGCCCTCTTTCTGCCGCATACGGATACCTCAGCCTTCCCCTCGGTCATGCGTCTCCTGGGCCATCCTCGGGGAACGCCAGGGGGGAAGCGGTGAAAGCCCAACAGGTATCGCTCCTCTTGATCTTGGCCATCGCTTTGGCACTGCGCCTGGCGAACGCCATTTTCCTGCCTGGCCAGGGAGGCGATCTGATCATATCGGACATGCAAGGCTATGACCGCGCGGCGGTAGCGCTGTGGCAACAGGAACCGCTCAGCGTGCACACAGTCGAGAGGTACATTTTTCATCCCCTGGGATCGGACACCTATCACCCACCGGGCTACTACTACTTCCTGGCGGCCATCTATGCGCTTGTGGGGCACAGCTATGTGGCGGTACGCATCGTTCAGTCCATCCTGGGTGCGCTCACTTGCTGGCTCGTGTACCAGATCGGCGTGCTCGTCTTCGGAACTGCTGTGGGGTTGCTAGCGGCAGCAGTTGCCGCGCTGTATCCTACTCTGATCTTCTACACTGGGGTACTGCTCACCGAAACACTGGCGACTTGCCTGTTGAGCGCCGCAGCGCTCTTGCTGCTGCACAGCTCTACCGACGTCGAACGCGGCCGCGTGGCCGTTCTGGCGCTATCGGGATTGCTCCTGGGCCTGGCGGGGCTGACGCGCAGTGTGCTGCTCTTGGCCATGCCTGTCGCGCTGCTTTGGGCGTGGTTGGTGCCACGGCCCGGCCCGAGACGCGCTGTGGTTGATGCTGTGGCCTTGCTGCTTCCCGCCGCTCTCGTCATCGCACCGGTCACCGTGCGGAACTACCAGATTCATCACGAATTCGTGCTGATCTCCACCAACGGCGGAGTGAATTTCTTCCTGGCTCATGGCGGCAGCGAGCGCAAGAAGAACGAAATACGCAACATCCCGGCCACGTACAGTGAGGGCCAACTGGTTGGCATTTCCAGCCGTACTGCTACCTCGGAGGAAGCCTACTTCTATCAACTGGGCTGGGATTACATCCGCACGCATCCTGTGCAGACCCTGCGATCCATACCCACTCGCCTGCGAGACATGTACTGGTCCATAGACTACTGGCCGGCGACAGACGTGCAGGCCCACTTTCTGCGCACTCTGGACAGGTATGTGTGGAGAGCCATGGTGCTGTTGGCTTTCCTCGGCCTTGCCGTTATTCAAGTCAAGCAGCGATCTGGAGCCGCCCTATTGTGGGGCATGCTTTTGTCCAGCCTGTCTATGCCGCTAGTGTTTTGGGTGCAGACGCGCTTTCGCATCCCGTTCGTACCATTCTGTATCATCTTGGCAGCAGCCAGCCTGGTCGAATTTGGCACGAGGTTGGCATACCGCAGCGGTGCAGCCCCGCAGAGGAGCACAGCATGACCGTGACTATAGCAGTTGCAGGGAAGGGAGGTACTGGCAAGACCACGTTTACGGCCTTGCTCATCAAGTACATCCGCCTGCACGACCTGGGAAACATCCTGGCCATTGATGGTGATCCCAGCGCCAACCTCAATCTGGTGCTGGGCATGGATTTGAGCGAGACGGTCGGTCGCATCCGCGAGGACGCACGCACTCAAGTGAGTGAGGGCCGATTTGACCCATCCATGCCAAAGGCGGACTTTTTTGAGTATCAGGTGAGCAACTCACTGGTGGAGGGGGACAAGATCGACCTCATCGCCATGGGCCGGCCCGAAGGGCCAGGCTGCTACTGTGCGGCCAACATGATCCTGCGCAATGTCATCGATCGTCTGGGCAATCAGTATGACTTTGTCGTGATTGATAACGAAGCGGGCATGGAGCATATCAGCCGCCAGACAGCACGCGAGGTGGACAGCCTTTTCATCGTGACGGACCTGACCATGCGCGGTCTGGCAGCGGCCGGGCACATCGCGCAGCTGATCCGCGAGCTTGGGACACGCGTGCACCGCGCCTATCTGGTCATCAACCGCACCGATGATGATGTACCCCAGCACTGGATGCCGAAGATCCGAGAATATGGGCTGGAGTTGATCGGCACTCTGCCCAATGACCCCACAGTAGGCGAGTTTGACGTGATTGGCAAGCCGCTCATTGACATGCCACAGGAGGCGCCCATCTACAAAGCCGTCGCTGAAATCGCAGGCAAGGCTGGCATACAGTAAACGAACAAGGAGGCACACATGCTGATTATCGGCGAAAACATCCACATTATTTCCCCCAAGGTCAAGGCAGCGATTGAGGCCAAGGACAGCCAGTTCATCCAGGATCTGGCCTTGCGACAAGTCCAGCATGGAGCAGGCATGTTGGACTTGAACATCGGCCCTCAACGCAAGCGCGGTGTAGAAGTCATGGAATGGATGGTTGATACGATCCAGGCCGTGACGGACGTGCCGCTCTCACTGGACACCACCAATGCGGCTGCGATTGAGACAGGGTTGAAGAGGGTCAAGCGCCAGGCTATGATCAACTCGACCTCATGCGACCCAGAACGTCTGGAGAGCATGATGCCGCTGGCAGCCACCTACAACGCGCGCATCATCGCCCTGACCATGGGCAAGTCCGGCATTCCCACCACGGCGGATGCACGCGTTCAGATGGCCATGGAGATTCTGATTCCCAAGGCCATGGAGCTGGGCATCCCCATGAGCAACCTCTACCTCGACCCTCTGGTACTTACCGTCAACGGCACGCAGGAGCACGCGCCTGAAACACTGAACGCCGTGCGCTTCTTCAAGCAATTGACCGACCCGCCGCCCATGACCGTGGTCGGGCTCTCCAACATCTCCAACAGCGTGCCCAGCGAGGGCAGGAGCCTACTCAACCGCACTTTCCTGGTGATGCTCATGGCTGCCGGCCTGGATTCGGCGATCGCCGACCCCCTCGACCAGAAGCAGAACGAGTTCATCCGTATCGTGGAACAGCGCGATACCAGCACAGGCCTGGGCAAGTTGCTGGTCACCCTGTATGACAAGACGACTGCGATGGAAGAGCTGGAGCCATCTGACGTCGACATGGCCGATTCGGAACAGGTAGAGGTCTGGAAGACCGCGCGAATTCTGTGCAACAAGGTGATCTACGCCCATTCCTACCTACGCATGTAGGTTCAAAGGCACTAGAAAAGCAGAGTGCACAGGGCCATTGCTGGCCTTGTGCACTCGTTTTCTGGGAGTCGAGCTCTACATCGGCGCTGGGCAGACTCACTGCGGGCTAGCGCCCCGAGGCCTTAGACCAATACTCCGCAACTGTGATCGGCCAAGCCGCGAGCCTGTTCAAGCCGTGTGCGATTCAGTGGGGCATGGCGCGGCGGTATCCTGCTACTGATGGTAGAGAAAGTGGTTCGCGGCGATCCAGGCATACGAGGGCACCGCAGATGCCCACAGGATGCCCAGGTAGATCTGCTTCTTGTACTTCAGACCTTCTGCACGCACAAAGTTGTAGGCGAACAAAAGAGATAGCGGGATGCCAGCGGCGGCGAATAGATTCCAGTCGTTGTACACGCCCAGCATGGGATTCCATACGTACATGAGCGCCAGCAGCAATAGCGCAGCCAAGCCGAGGAATACGTTCACCGGACGCGCGTCGGTTCTCCTGAACCAGAGCAACGGCACAAAGAACAGGATAGCCGGAAAGAGCAAGAAGAGGAGATTCGTGATCTCCCAGTAGTGCTGCAGCGAAGGCGTCGCCAACACCTCTCGAAAACGCAGACCGTGACCGAGGGAATGGCTGCGGTACAGGAAATCCTCGATCGGCCAGCCGTTGAGATGGAAGAACAGCAGAGTCCCCCCGACGATCGTGCCTGACAGCACTACCCCCAACGCCATGGCAGCGTACTGCCGGCGTCTGGCCGCAACGACATAGAGGTACAAGAGCGACGGGACCAGCCATCCAGACAGAAAGTGGAAGCACATGGCCACAGCAAGGATGGCACTGGGGACAGCAACGCGAGTCCTGTCCTGGATGAAGACATACCCGCTCAGCAAGTAGGCCAGAATCAGTGCAGAGGTAATAGTGTAGTTCTCTGCATCGCCGAAGAAAAGCTGCATGAATCCACCCGAGACCACCAGCAGGCACAGGGCCGCCCAGTGGCTGGGCAGTAGACGGCGGGCAAAGGCCAACAGGATCAGCACAAAAGCGCCTCCCGCCAGTACGGATAGCACCTGGTACGACTTGACCACCGTCCATCCCAGGCGCCGATTGGTGTAGTACCAGAACCTGGAGTGCACGTAGAGCTCCAGCATTTCGTCGTAGCTGACGTGTGCTCCCAAGACGGGGACATCTTGAGCGAACTTGCGCTTGAGGTCATTCGTGTCCGAATTGAACACGTTCGTCCTCAGAAGCCAAAACAGCATCACGCAAATCGCAGCAACAAGCAGGTAGGGCAAGACCCAGCGCAGCCTACCACGCACACTCTGGTCGGGCTGAGCATCTGCTGCAGTTGCTTGCAGCCGGCCGCGTCCGAATAAGTTCGCTCGGCCACTCCAGAACACAAGCATCGCACCACCAGCGTAGCATGCGAGCAGTACCGGCAAAGGCAGGTTCTGGAGCTGCCTGAAACCGAACGCATCTTCAGGCAGGAGCCAGGGTGCACACAGGTATGTTGCTGCCATCAGAAGAATCAGCAGCACATATACGTGATGCTCCTGTAGAGACCTTGTCTTGGCCGACACGCCCGCTCCCATCCAGCCTCGTGCAAACACCCTCAGGCTAGGGCTGAAAGTAGTGATTGGAGATGATCCAAGAGTACGAATGCAGCATGGAAAGCGTGAGAATCCCGAACGAGATCCAGTTTGAATGGCGAAGCTGCTCGTTGCGCAGCAAATGGTAGAAGCACAGCAGCGCCAGGGGGATCATACCGGGGGCAAACAGGTTCCAGTCGTAGTACACGCCCAGGCCCGCCCTCCACACCAGCATAAAGGCCAGCATGCATCCACCCGCTACTCCCAGGAAAACGACCTCCCGCTCCCTGCCAATTCGCCCGAACGCCAGCAGGGGCAGGATGAGAATCGCTCCAGGGAACAGTAGGAATAGCAGGTTTGCGATTTCCCAGTAGTACTGTATGGAGAGCGGCGCGAGCATGCCACTATACCCACGACCGTCTCCCGCTAAGTGGCTGGTCAGCAGTCCTTGGATGGGAAGTAGTCCACTGAAATGGAAGGCGAGCAAGGTTCCCACGACGATCAGTGTGGAGAGTGCAATCCCGCCGGCCATCGCCCTGAACTGCCGTCTCTGCGCCGCCAGGAAGTACAAATAGGCCAGCGATGGAAGCAGCCAACCAGCGAGCACGTGAAAGCAAATCGCCACGGCGAGGATTGCGCTGGGGACAACAATGCTGGCTCTGCCGCTCAGGAAAAGGTGGCTGGCCAGCAGGTAGAACAGCATCAGTGTGGTCACCAGAGTATAGTTCTCGACATCGCCGAAAAACAGCTGCATGTACCCAGCCGAGATCATCAGCAAGAACAGCATCAAAGAGCGTCTGGGCAACAGGAGTCGCGTCAGCATCAGAAGCAGGAAGACAGCCAGGCCACCGGCCAAGACGGACAGAACTTGGTAGGACTTGACCACAGACCAACCCAGACGCCGGTTGGCAAGATACCAGAAGCGCGAGTGCACGAAAAGTTCCATGATCTCGTCGTGCTTCAGGTGCGCGCCTGTGGCAGCCACGTCCCGCGGGATCTTGAGCGTCAGCAGGCGCCCATCTGGGTTCAGAAACTGGCTGCGGAATAGCCAAAACAGACCCACGAATGCCACGGCCACAAGAGCATAGACCAGAAGCTGGCCCACAGACAGCAGCGGCTCGTCTGGCCCAGGCGCGCGGCCGCCTCCGTTTCCTCTGATCAGGTCAGCCAGCGCCACTCCCACAGCCGCCAAGACCAGGTATACAACGGACGGCCGGATCTGCCTGAACTGGCTGAATCCCCAGGCGTCGCCGCGCGCTGGGACAACGACGCAATAGAGATAGCCTGCCAGGAGCAGGGCGATCATGATGAAGTAGACGTGATGTTCCCTGACATGCCTGAGACCCGACCTCACTCACTGCCTCCAAGACGAATGGTCCAGGGTGTCCCGGCTGATCCCGGTTTCGCGCACCAGGCCACAGTCCATTGTAGCATTATTGCGGGCAGTGACCCAAATGCCACGCGCCAAGGCCGTTTTCTTCTTTGTCGCATCTGCAATACAATCAGCAGCAGGCAAGGCGTACCGGCCGACGGGCCGGTGGATGCAGGTGTGCCTGCCAGTTGGGTCTGTCGGAAAGCGATGGGTTGGCTTGGCATTGCTGGAATGCGTGCGTGACAGCATCGCAAGACACCACATGCTGGACCATGGAGAGACCGTGGTGGTAGGTGTCTCGGGTGGTCCCGATTCATTGTGTTTGCTGCATGTGTTGACCAGTCTCAGGGCAGAGTATGCGTTGCACTTGCACGTGGGGCACCTCAACCACTGCCTACGCGGCCTGGAGTCCGATGCCGACGCAGCATTCGTGGCCCAATTAGCTGAGCAATGGGGATTGGACTACACGGTTGAGGCCTGCGACGTGCCAGCTCTGGCACGGGCGAGCAAGATCGCTATCGAGGAGGCAGCGCGGCAGGCACGTTACCTGTTCCTGGCGCGTACCGCGGCCAAGGTCGGTGCGCGCCGGATTGCCGTCGGACACAATTCGGACGATCAGGTGGAGACCATCCTGATGCACCTCCTGCGTGGTTCCGGGCTGGCGGGATTGCGCGGCATGGCGCCGGTCTCTAGGTTGAGTGACCTGCGACTGGTAATGCAGGCCGCTACTGGCAAGGGCCACCGCCTGCAATTGATCCGTCCCTTGCTGGGCGTGCAGCGCGAGGAGATCGAAGCCTACTGCCGTGCACACGATCTGCACCCACGCTTCGATCGCTCCAATCTGGACACCACTTACTACCGGAATCGCCTGCGGCATGAGTTGCTGCCCTTCCTGGAGAGCTTCAACCCGAACATACGGGAGGTTTTGCTGCGCTCTGCCCAAGTGGTCTCTGCAGACCATGACTACATCAGGACGCACTCAAACCGGGCGTGGTCGCGGATCGTAATCACCGAGAGTGGGCAAGCGATTGCCTTCAATCTGGTTGGCTGGCGCAAGTTACCGCTGGCGTTGCAGCGTTCAACCATGCGCGAGGCCATCCGCCGACTGAGGCGTTCCTTGCGCAACATCAACTGGGTGCATATCGACGATGCCGTGCGGGCAGTAGCAGTGGGCAATACAGGCAAACGAGCAACACTACCACAGGGGCTGGAGGTAGTGCTCGATTATGACTACTTCACGGTGGCAGACCAGGGTTATGTGAGCCCTGCGCCCGACTTGCCGTCGATGAGCCAGATAGAGCTCACACTCCGCCCTCCTGACAGAGTTCAGTTGCCGGGCTCCAATTGGAGCCTCGCGGCTCATGTCGTGAGCCGAACTGAAGTCAAAGACAGAAACCTGCATCCCACAAGTGCTTGGCACGCGTACCTGGACTATGATGTCGCAGGCGAGCTGCTCTGTCTGCGACCGCGCCGTCGAGGCGACCGTTTCTGGCCATTGGGCTTGGGCGACATGCCCTCGACTGTGAATCGCTTCATGACCAATGCCAAGGTGCCCCGCGCATGTCGTGACTCGATCCCGCTGCTGGTCTCGAAGGAGCACGTCTTGTGGATTGCGGGCTGGCGCATCGATGAGCGTGCCAAGGTAACCGAGCGCACGCGGCGCGTATTGGTATTGAAGTTCGAGAATACGCCTGCGCCGTGACCACCCGGCGCCTGGCCGACTTCGATAGGTATCGAGCGGGAGGAGGCTCTGGCCTTTTGGGCTCGGCCGGCCTGATCGCCTCGCGCTGCGACACGACGCTGTCCAGACCATGAACGTCAATGAAGGGGCGGAGGAAGCAAGATGCGGAGATGGAATGGCTGGGGTGACGAGACGTTCACGTACCACCTGCCGCCATCCGCGGCGGCCTTTCTCGAAGAGGTCATGGGCAAGCCCTCTCCACCTCGTGACGCAAGCCTCGAGCAGGTCGTGGCTTCGGTACCGGCGTCACGTCTGGCATCCCATCCACTGTTGGATAGCGCACCTGTCCAGCGCGTCTATCACGCACGCGGGCAGAGCCTCCCGGATTGGATTGCCATGCGCAGCGGGCGCATGGGCCCATTTCCCGATGGTGTCGCGTATCCAAGCACGAATGAAGATGTTCGCGACTTGCTTTCTTACGCGACTCACACCGGCACGAGGCTGATTCCCTACGGTGCGGGCAGCAGCGTGGTAGGCCACGTCAACGTGGTGCCGGGCGACGCACCTGTGCTCACCGTGGACCTCAGCCATATGAATAGACTGCTGAAACTGGATGAGATCAGCCAACTGGCCACGTTTGGCGCGGGTGTGTACGGCCCAGACCTTGAGTCTCAGCTGCACGCGCGCGGCTTCATCCTGGGGCATTTCCCGCAGTCTTTCGAACTGTCAAGCCTGGGCGGATGGATTGTCACCCGCTCCACGGGACAGCAATCCCAGGGCTACGGGCGGATCGAGAAACTCTTCGCCGGTGGCAGGATGGAGACCCCTCTCGGCACCTGGATGCTGCCTGCCTTCCCGGCCTCTGCCGCAGGGCCGGACTACCGCGAAGTGGTCGCGGGTTCCGAGGGCCGTTTGGGCATCTTGACCGAGGCAACGGTGCGCGTCACGCCAGTGCCGGAGTGTGAAGAGTTCCATGCCGTCTTTTTCCCCGACTTTGACACCGGTCTAGCCGCGACGCGCGAGATGCTGCAGTCCCATGTGCCGCTATCCATGTCGAGGCTGAGCACGCCCCAGGAGACTGAGGTCACGCTCAGGCTGGCGGGCCGTGCTCAGTTGATCGGACTTGTCAAACACTACCTTGCTTTGCGCGGGATCGGCGACGAGCGTTGCATGCTGATTCTGGCTGCGACTGGTGGACGCTCGCTGGTACGTTATGGGCTCGACGAGGCCTTGGCCATCGCACGTGAGAACGGCGGCGTGCACGTTGGCCGGGCCTTTGGCAAGGAGTGGCGCAAGAGTCGCTGGCGCAGCCCCTATCTGCGCAACAACCTGTGGGAGATGGGCTACGCTCTGGACACGCTGGAGACTGCCACCCAGTGGAGCAACATACCGGCCACGATTCAGGCCATCGAAGATGCGCTGCGTCCAGGCCTGCAGCACATCGATGAACCAGTGCTGGTCTTCACACATCTATCGCACATGTATCCTTGGGGCTCCAACATCTACACCACGTATCTGTACCGTATACCGGCCGGCGCCGACCCCGAGGAGACTCTGCAGCGTTGGCGCACGCTCAAGACCGCAGCCAGCCAGGCCATCGTGGCCGCAGGCGGCACCATTACACACCAGCACGGCATCGGCACAGACCACCGGCCTTACCTCGCCGCGGAGAAGGGACCCTTGGTCATGGAGTCCTTGCAGGATCTGAGCCGACGCTTTGATCCGCTTGGCATCATGAACCCGGGCAAATTGATCGAATAGTTCCCGTGTAGCTGTAGTCACGCCATGAGCGCAGAGGCAACGACGAGCGCGCTAGTGGCGCTCCGCAACGCACCCGCCGTCGCGGAGCGATATCCTGCTTGACTCAATGAGGAGCGCGACCATGTGGCAAACCGATTGGCGCGACCACGTGTGGTCACAACTGGACCAGGCGTGGGACATGATCGTGATAGGCGGAGGCATCACCGGGGCCGGCGTTCTGCGTCTGGCGACCAGCCTGGGCCTGCGCGCGTTGCTTTTGGAGAGGAACGACTTTGCCTGGGGCACCTCCAGCCGCTCGACGAAGCTGGTGCACGGCGGGTTGCGCTACCTGGCGCAAGGGCAGTACAGCGTCACTCGGGACTCGGTGCGCGAAAGGGAATGGCTCATGCGACAGGCCCCCGGTCTCATTGATCCCCTGGGCTGCCTGTTCGCCACGTACGAGCATGGACGGCCGAGAAAGCGAACCTGTGCACTGGCCCTGGCCGCCTATGACTTGTTCGGACACAAGTGGCAGCATCGCTATTTCGAGGGTGATGACTTTCTGATGCTGGCTCCCCATTTGGATGAACACGGGCTCCAGGGCGGCTTCCTTTACTTTGACGCAGTGACCGACGACGCGCGTCTTGTGCTGCGCATTGTTCGTGAGGCCGTCAAGGCAGGCGCGACAGCCCTGAACTATGCCTCGGCCGAAAGGCTGCTGCTGGACTCACAGGGCAGGGTACACGGCTTGGTACTGCGGGACAGCGTGAGCAGCCGAACAGCCGAGGTGCATGCGTCTGTCGCGATCAACGCCACCGGCGCGTGGGCCGACGGGCTGCGCAGTCAGGCAGGCGGCACGCCGCGCGTCCGCCCCTCACGCGGCAGTCACCTGATGTTCCCCTTCTGGCGCGTGCCGGTCGCCCAGGCCATCACTTTGGTGCACCCCAAGGACGGCCGCCCGGTGTTCGTCCTGCCCTGGCAAGGGGCCACTCTCGCGGGCACCACAGACTTGGACCACAACCAACCGCTCGAGCAGGAGCCACACATTACTCCGGATGAGATGGAGTACATCATGACGGCGCTGCACGCCAGATTTCCGTCCCTGTGCTTGAGCGAAAAGGACGTGCTCGCGACGTTCTCTGGAGTGCGGCCCATCGTCGGCACCGGCAAGGGCGATCCTTCAAAAGAGTCGCGCGCCCATGTAGTGCTGGAGGAGAATGGTCTGATCACCATCACCGGCGGCAAGCTGACCACCTTCCGTCCCATGGCTGTGGATGCTCTGCGCGCAGCGATGGCCTTTCTGCCTCAGATGCGCTCTGCCGATGGCGTCCGCTCCATGTTTGATCCTGTGCCGGCGGATCTGCCAGGCACACAGTCGCTGGACGCCACGGCTCGGCGACGCTTGCTGGGACGCCACGGCTCGGATGCCACGGCGCTGGTGGCTGCAGCCCGACCGGGCGAACTTGAGGCCATCCCGGGTACGGACTCGCTTTGGGCGGAGCTGCGCTGGGCTGCACGCAATGAGGGAGTCGTGCATCTGGACGATCTGCTGCTGCGACGTGTGCGGCTGGGCCTGCTGCTTCCCAAGGGTGGCATTCCCATGCTCGAACGCGTCCGCGCCATTGTGCAGCCCGAGTTGGGATGGGATGACACACGCTGGCTGGCTGAGGCGGATGCCTATGCCGCGCTTTGGGCCCAGGCCTACAGCTTGCCACATTGACCTCAAGGTGACGCAGTTGACAAAAAGGCTCTCTGGAGTAGAATGGAGCCAAAGGCTGTGAAGAGG
>CAYZKS010000025.1:27419-28499 GCA_964478725.1 uncultured Anaerolineales bacterium | reverse complement strand
AGCCACCCAGGTCGGGATGTAGTTCACCCCTATGACGTTATTGACCGTGTTGGCGCTGTAGGTTGTCACGACGATGCCAACGGGCTTGGCAGCCACGCTGCCGTCCGGCAGCGTCACGCGCATGTTCTGAGCATCGCGGATGTACTGATCGGTTTTCGCCCAGTCATACAGGTTCTTGCCAGGGTTCAGATCGCGCCATTCGAATTCTTTGAAGCCACCCAAGGCGCCAAGATGGGGCATCCCCTTGTATTCCCAACGCCCGCCCAGTCCATCTTCGTAGATGTAGCGGTAGTCCGGGTTGCCCCAATCACCGTTCATCCAGTCCAGCATGACAAACAGCACGGGCGACAACTTGGTCTGGACCGTGGCAGCGCTAACAGACTCTTCCGGTAACAGCGTGGGCATGGGCGTGGGAGCGGCTTGTGGCTTCAGCAGCGTGCCACAGTCCACCAGGACAACGCAGGCCGCGGCAAGCAGAATAGCCAGACAGAGGGCGTGGTGCTTGGGCAGTACGACGCTTTGGCACGACTTCAACTGGGAATACCTCCCACGACCAGGTGCCAGGGCAGGGATCAGACCGGGCATCTGTCTACACATCGTTTGCCGGCCGCTCTTCAAGTAACAAGACAGTCACTTCTGAGCGTAGAACTAGTAGCTCCGGCGCTTAGTGCAGTATAATGGCAGGTTGGCTCGCTGTCAAATCGAGGCTGAGGCTAGTCCAGGAGGATGCCGCTGCCAGTTTCGACTTCTCCAATGCGCCAGTATGGCTGGCCAGCAGCTTGGAGGTGCGACTCCAGCGGCGCAACGCGGTCCACAGGCACACACATGAGCAGCCCTCCCGATGTCTCGGGAGTGTAAAATAACATTGGCAGCTCCTCAGGTACGTCAGGAGCAACCTGCGCCCACGGCTCAAAGTAGTCCCGGTTGCGCTTGCTCCCACCCGGGAAAAGCCAGCGCTGGGCATAGTCCAACGCGCCGGGCAGGAGGGGCACCTGCCGGGGCAGCTCAGCCAGCCGCGGCTGTCATGGCGGTCAGCCGCGTGATCTTGCACGCATCAGCCACTGTTGCCACCTCCCTTCC
>CAYZKS010000025.1:8550-27319 GCA_964478725.1 uncultured Anaerolineales bacterium | reverse complement strand
TTTGACCCCTGCACCACCAGCCGCACACCGCTGTTCATGAAGATCAGGCTGGCTGGACGCGATTCTGCCTCGTCCAGCGCATGCAAGAACCCACGCACCAAGACGGCGCCCAACTCATCACTCCCGCGCCCTAGTACTTCGCTGGTCACGAGTACGACCCATTCATCTGTAGCGCACGCTTGAAGTGGCTTCGCCTGGGCCTCCACGACTCTGGTAAGGTGTATGAAGATGTCCTGATCCTTGCGTTGAGAATCGACCCGATAGCCTGCCTTTTCCGCCATGCGCGACACGTTGATTTCTGCGGTCTCATTATCGACGATCACCGTCAGTTCGTTGGAATCAGCCATAGCCTTGCGCGAAAGAATGACAGGTTGCGGACAGGCTTGCCCTCTGGCATCTACGACTTTCATATCAGAATCAACCTCCCAAGGCGATGCCACGAACCGCCTCGACAGCAGCATTCACTTGTTCAGATGTGTTCAAGTAACTCAGACCAAAGCGCACCGTGCCTCGAGGGTACGTGCCAAGCGTACGGTGGGCCGCTGGCGCGCAGTGCAGTCCCGCACGACATAGCACGCCATGTTCGTCATCCAGTCGCTCCGCCACTTCCGATGGCTGCATGTCGCCCACATTGAACGAAAGGGTTGCGGTCTGCAGCCTGGCATCCCTGGTGCCGTAGACGTGCAACCTGGGGATGTCGCTCAGTCCGGAGAGCAGGCGAGCCGTCAGCTCTTCTTCGTGGTGCCGGATGCGCGCGACGCCCTGCTCGAGCACGTACCTCACTCCCGCCCCCAGGCCTGCGATTGCCAGAGCGTTCAGCGTGCCGGCCTCGTACTTGTCCGGCAAGAAGTCCGGCTGCTCTTCAAGCTCGGAATTGCTGCCGGTTCCGCCCCGCTTCAAAGGCTGAAGGCGATCCGGGTCCAAGCGCTCACCCAGACACAATCCGCCCGTGCCCTGGGGGCCAAGCAGCCCCTTGTGACCAGTGAAAGCCAGCAGGTCAATGTTCATCGCAGCCATGTCGATTGGGTACGCGCCACCTGTCTGTGCGGCATCCACCAGCATCAGGCTTCCACGCGCGCGCGCGATGGCGCCAATCTGCGCGACGGGCAACAGGGTTCCCACCACGTTCGAAGCGTGATTCACGGCAAGCAACACGGTGTTGGGACGCATGGCCTTCTCAAGCACCTGGGGATCGAGAGCGCCGTCCGAGGCACATGGCACCACGCTCAACAGCACGCCCAAGGACTCAAGATGACGCAAGGGGCGCATGAGGGCGTTGTGTTCCATCGACGTGGTTACCACATGATCGCCAGGGTTCAGGCAGCCCATGACGGCCAGGTTGAGGGCCTCGGTGGCATTGGCGGTGAAGACCACGCGCAACGGGTCAGGCAAACCGAACAGCCGCGCCAGCGCTTCGCGAGCATCGTAGACTATGCGGCTGGCTTCCAGGGAGAGCCGGTGGCTCCCGCGGCCGGGGCTGGCTCCTACGTGGAGCGCATAGTCAGTCATGGCCTGCGCCACGCATGCGGGTTTGGGCCATGTGGTGGCCGCATTGTCGAGATAGATCATGGGAACCACATTATAGCCGCGCCGAACGGGCCGTCAAGAACCGCGCCGGTCGGTCCTCAGCTCAAAGCCGTTGGCCGTATCCCGCACTTCCCAACCCAGGGACTGGATGCGGCGCCGCAGGTCATCCGCCACAAGCCAGTCGTGATGCTCCCTGGCGGCTTGACGCCGCGCCGCAAGCTCCAGGACCTCCGCCGGCGGCTGTGGAGCCACATCGGCTGCAATGATGGCTTCATGTCCCGCGGACTGCACCCAATCCCACACTTCACGAGCGACGCCACTGCTCGGCTCCGGCACGCGAAAAGGCCCCAGCTTTTCGATGTCAAAGGCCTGTCCGTGAGAGAAGCGCAGCTCTGCTGCTCCCATCAGCAGAGTGACTGCCCCGCGCCCCATCACGCGACACTGCCCGGCCTGCAAGTCCATGACCAGAGCCGTATGCTCGTCAATACCCACGACCTGCACGCCAGAAGGCAACAGGGAGAGCAAGCGCTCAAAGCGCGCCCGTCCCATGAAGCACCGGCTTGTATCCAGCGCGGCCCCTCCATCCGAGTTGTCCCAGTGCGACACCAGGGCCAGCGACAAGCCGAACTCAGCGAGCAGATTCAACCCCGGACGCCAGTGCAGATCCTCACCCACTTTGTAGATTTCGTAGACTGGCAGCGTTTGCGCGCTGGCTGCAATCGTGGCCGCGCTTGCCAGAATCACGGCCGTTCCAAGGCGGTGGCGCGCCACAAGGGTCTGCCACAGCAGGCTGCCCTGCAGTTGCCGCACGGCGTAGGTCGGGCTGCCAGGCCCCAGGAAGATGGCATCGGCTTGACGCAGAGGTGCCACGATTTCGCGGTTATCGGGACTCAATGCAGTGCCACGCTGGCGCGCAGGAATCACCTCGACCTGCAGAGAGTGATTTGAGAGTCGAGTGCGGAAGAAGCTCGCCACTTCGCCAGCCACGGCCGCAGAATTCGGCTGAAAGCCCGCCGGGGTCTCCAATACAGCCAGGCGGATGGGCGCCCTCAGACGGTGCAACACCCAATCATGCACACGCCGCCCACTGGCTGAGGTTTCCCCCGAGCCAAAGAGTACCACCAGGCCCGGGCTGTCGACCACACCACACCTCCGGCGATCTGGAATGCCCAATTACAGCATGCTCCAGACTAGGGCAGCTTGGCCAGAAAGGCACTCGTCGCGCCCATGAACGCGACAGGGGCTTCCTCTTGCAGCAGATGCCCACAGTCCGGGACAACGACCAGCTCAGCACGGGGTAACTCGCTGGCCAGACGGATGCTCTGTTCGGTCGGAACCCAACGATCGTCGTCTCCGGTCAGCACCAGGACAGGCATGTGCAGCTCGTCAAGATGCCGCTCCAGGTCGAGAGGCCGGCTCGCCAGGACGAGCTCCCACAGCGCCCTGTCCCAGTTGGGCACCTGCCAGCCCTTTGCGTATCCGGCCAGTACCTCCGGCTCGATCTTGCTGGGGTCATGCCACGCCGAAGCCAGCAGGCTCGCACCCCGGCCAGCAATGGAACGCACAAACAACGGACCCCAGCGGCGCACCTGAGGAAGGCTCAGCAGAGGGCGGACCCACCCAGGAGCACCTCCGCCTTCGTAGATGGCCGGGCTGACCAGCACAAGTGCCTCCACACGCTGAGGGAATCGCAACGCCGTCAGCACCGCAATCGAGCCTCCGGCGGAATGACCTATCAGGATGGCCTTCTGTATGCCAAGCCCATCGAGCAGATCGACGGTCAGACGCGCCTGAGATTCGGCCGCATAGGGATTCTCTCCTTGCCAATCGCCAGGCATGGGCCGAGAAGTGAGACCAAAGCCCGGACGATCGAAGGCAATCACGGTACCGAGATGCGAAAGAGGTACCATTACCTCGCGCCATGAGAACACGCTTGCGCCCAGACCATGCAGCAGCACCAGGGCAGGCTGGCCTTGGCCGGCCAGCTTGTAGTGCACCTGCAGCCCATCTGCGATCGCAAAGCGGCTGTCTGCGTCGATCAGCGCTTCCACGGGCGTCGTCTCTCGCAGGGGCGGCACGGGAATGAGCAGCGGGACGCACCACAGAACCAGGAGCGCGCCAAGCAGTATCAGAGCAAGGCGATGCGCTCGCCGCATACATCTCCTCCCTTTCTCCTAATACCCAGACGAGGTGATTCTAGTCGCAGCCGGCCATGACTCCAAACCTGTACAGTTGGAACTCACTCCGGGGCGCTTTTGCATTTTGGCGCATTTCGTGCTAAGATATCTTGTTTGGCTGAAGGTTTGCTGCAAGCAACCTTTCCGCTCCGGTGTGGCTGTCACCCCGACAGCTATCCCGCAGCAATCCCAAGGGAAGGAGGTGTGGCGATGCCCAAGTACGAAATGGTCTTCATCGTCCAGCCTGAACTGGAAGAAGAGCCTCTGAACGCGCTGGTGGAGAAGATGAGCAAGACCATCAGCGACCTGAAAGGTCAAGTCACGCAGGTTGACAGCTGGGGAAGAAGGCGTCTGGCGTACCCCATCCGCAACCATCGCGAAGGCTTGTACTACTTGGTGGAAATGGACATGCCAGCCGCGGCCGTCCGCAGCCTGGAGAAGAGCATCAAACTGATGGAAGACGTCATGCGCTATCTGGTTGTCCGCAAGGACGAACAAGAGGCCTAGGCACTAGCGAGCAAACTCCAAGGAGGTTCACTTGGCGAACGATACAGGAACTGAGCAGCAGGCTCCGCGACCGCGCCGCTATGGTCCTGGAGAGGGTGGGGGCGGCAGGCGTTACGGCGGTCCCCCGCCGCGCAGAGTTTGCGCTTTCTGCAAAGACAAGAACCTGCGCATTGATTACAAGCGGGCCGATATGCTTCAGAGATACATTACGGACAGGGGCAAGATCCAGGCACGTCGAGGTACAGGCTTGTGTGCGAGACACCAACGCAGCCTGTCGGTGGCCATCAAGCGCGCGCGTCATCTGGCGCTTCTGCCCTACACCGCTGCGCACCTGCGCAGAGGCTAGTAATAGCCCCCCCGTGCGCAAAACAGCAAGACTGGCGACTGGTTCAGGTCGCTGATACGTGAGGCAACTTCATGGCTAAGAAGACCAAGCCGGCAGCACAGTATCCCGCTAGAAAGCAGCTATCAAAGAAGGAAGCCGAAGCGCGGCAGAAGCGCATCCTGCTCGCCTTTGGCATCGTGACGGTTGCCTTGGTTGTGCTAGTGCTGGCCTTTGGCTACTATCAGGAGTACGTCGTCAAACCCTCGCAGCCCGTGGCCATCGTGAATGGCAAGTCCATCACCCGCAGGGACTATCAGGCCCTGGTGCTGTACGAGCGTTACCAGATGGCAAGCACACTGGGCAGCATTCAGAGTCAACTTGCCATGCTGGACCCGACTGCTGAGGACCAGCAGTTTCTGGTGCAGTATCTGCAGCAGCAACAGCAGCAGCTCCAGATGCAGGCCGCCGCCATCCCATCTCAGGCTCTCGAGGAAATGATCGATGACGAGCTCATCCGGCAGGAGGCCGCAAGACGCGGTTTGCAGGTTACTGCAGAGGAGCTGCAGAGCGAGATCGAGACGCAGTTCGGCTACGAGCGCAACCCACCCACTCCAACGCCGACGCCAATCACGGCGACGGAGACCATCACCGTGACTCCGACCCCAACGCAAGCACCGATGACTGAGGAGCAGTTCCAGACGAACTATAACGAGTATGTGGTGGCATTGCGCAAGAACGTCAAGTTTAGCGAGGCGGCCTTCCGGCGCCTGTTCGAGTCCTCGCTCTACCGCACCAAGCTTCAGGAGGCCTTAGGCCAGGAGGTACCGACCACTGCCGAGCAGGTGCACGCCAGGCACATCCTGGTCGCGACCGAGGAAGAGGCCAAGAAGGTGGTTGAGCGCCTTGAGGCTGGTGAGAGCTTTGAGGCCCTGGCCAAAGAGCTGTCGACGGACACCTCCAACAAGGATGAGGGGGGAGATCTGGGCTGGTTTGGACGTGGAACCATGGTAACCGAATTCGAGGACGCGGCCTTTGCACTGCAGCCTGGCCAGACCAGCGATCCAGTGCAGACGAGCTATGGCTACCACATCATCTACATGATTGAGCGCGACGCAAACCGCCCCTTGGACGAAGACACGCTGGCTCAGAAGAGGTCCTCTGCACTGGAGGACTGGCTGACCACACAGCGCAGCGCTGAGGGAGTGCAGCGTCTCTGGACTTCGGCAGACGCTCCCGAATAGCCAAGAACGGTAAAACGGTCCGACGGCAGGAGCTCCACCTCAACCGGTGGAGCTCTTTTTGCTGCGGTCGTCAGGATTTCTCGCGACGAGCCTCCATGACATCGCGCAGGTTTTCCAGCTTGGTCAGGACGTCGCGCAGTTGCTCGATGCGTGAGATTTGCAGGGTAGCCTGCAGCGTGGCAGTGTTGTCGCTGCGAGTAGAAACATGCAACGCGCTCATGCTGATGCCTGCATCAGCCACGATCGTGGCGATGTCGCGCAGCAGACCGGGACGGTCAAAAGCTTCGAGCCGGATGTTGACCGGGTATGCCTCTCGCGTTGCTCCCCATTGCACCTCAGTCAGGCGCTCCGAGTCAGCGATGTTCTTGACGTTGGGGCAATCCTTGCGGTGAACCGTGATGCCTGTGCCTCGGGTGATGTAACCGATAATCGGGTCTCCCGGTACGGGCTTGCAGCACTGCGCCAGGCGCGTCAACAGATCCCCCACGCCATTGACGCGGATGCCTACGACCGACGCAGGAGGCAGGACAGCCTCCGGGAATAGCAGGGGCTGGTCGCTCATGGCGGCCAGCTTGACCGCGATTTGCTGAGGGGAGACATCGCCCGCCCCGATCGCTGCGAGGAAATTGTCCAAGCTTTGGTACTTGAAGAGCTTGGCAATCTCGTCGAAGGGACGCTGGTCCAATCCCAGTCGGCGCAGCTCTTTGTCGAGAACGTCGCGGCCCTGTGCGATGTTCTCAGTGCGCTCTTGCTGTCTGAACCATTGCCGAACCTTGTCCCGGCCTCTCGCCGTATTGACATAGCCCAACTGAGGATTCAACCAATCGCGACTGGGGCCTCCCCGTTTGGCCGTGAGGATTTCCACCTGGTCGCCCAAGTGCAATTGGTAGTCCAAGGGCACCAAGCGTCCGTTCACTTTGGCGCCGCGGCAACGATGTCCGATCTCTGTATGGATATAGTAGGCCAGATCAACTGGCGTGGCTCCTTGGGGCAGATCAACGATATCGCCCTTGGGAGTGAAAACATAGACGCGATCTGGGAAAACGTCCGTTTTGATGGATTCCACGAACTGGCTGGCAGACTTGCCATCCTGGCGCCATTCGGCCACCTGGCGCAGCCAGGCGATCTTGGCCTCCAGGCTGAGATCGCGCTTCATCTGTTCCTTATAGCGCCAGTGGGCGGCAATACCGTATTCCGCCACGCGATGCATCTCCCAGGTACGGATCTGCACCTCAAAGGGACGGCCTTCGGGGCCGATCACAGCGGTGTGCAGAGACTGATAAAGGTTGTCCTTGGGCATGGCGATATAGTCATCGAACTGTCCAGGAATGGGCCGCCACATGCTGTGAATGATGCCCAGCACAGCATAGCAGTCCTTGACTTCTTGCAGCAAGATACGTACCCCGCGCACATCGTAGATCTCCTCAAAATCGCGCGCCTTTTCCCGCATCTTGCGGTAGATGCTGTAGATGTGCTTGGGACGGCCACTGACCTCGCCAGGAATGCCTTCCTCAGCCAGTCTCCCACGGATGATAGCGACCACGCGGTCAACGTACGTCTCGCGTTCCTGCCGCTTCTCGGCCAGCAGCCCGGCAATCCGATGATACTCTTCGGGGTTCAGACTTTGCAGCGCCAAGTCCTCCAGTTGCCACTTGAGCTCCCAGATACCCAGACGATTCGCCAGCGGTGCATAGATGTCCAGAGTCTCCTGGGCAATGCGTTTCTGTCTCTCCTGTCCCAGAGAGTCCAAAGTGCGCATGTTGTGCAGGCGGTCAGCCAGTTTGATCATGATCACGCGGATGTCATCCACCATGGCCAGCAGGATCTTGCGCACGTTCTCCGCCTGCGCCTCGGCCCGCGCCCCATCTACGGTACGGCTTAGCTGATTGACACGGTCCAGCTTGGTCATGCCATCCACCAGCTTGGCTACCTCATCCCCAAACTGGGCCTTGACGTCCGTGAGGCTTACGCGTGTGTCTTCGGGCACGTCGTGCAGCAGTGCCGCTGCCAACGAAGGGGCATCGAGGCGCAGTTCGGTCAGACTGTACGCTACGGCCAAGGGGTGCTCGATGTAGGGCTCGCCTGACGCGCGTGTCTGACCCGCATGCGCCCGTTCTGCAACGCGATAGGCCCTCCGGATCAGCTCCACGTCCGCATCCGGCGAGTAGCGTTGCACACGTTCTATTAGCTTGGCGAGCGGGTCCTCATTGCTCATAGCCCGCAGTATAAGCCGGCGAGCGACCCACGACAAATCTGGAGCGGCGATTGAACTGGAGCGCTGACTGCACAGAATGCGCATCGCCGCTACAAGAAGCCGGGTTGGTGTGACCGCAGGGAGTTCTCTTGGCGCACAAGGGCAAGCTGTGCTATGATTGGTCAGGAGCCTGCAAGGCTCCTCCAGCATAGGATGAACGAGCGATGATCCCGCTTAGATTGCACCTGCGCAACTTTATGTGCTACCGCGATTCTACGGCACTGGACCTGACCGGCATTCGCCTGGCATGCCTGGCCGGGGACAACGGGCATGGCAAATCAGCGCTCCTGGACGCCATGACCTGGGCGCTGTGGGGTCGAGCCAGAGCGCGTTACGACGACGAGCTCGTGACCACCGGTCAAAGCGATATGGAGGTGCAACTGGATTTCCTCCTGGACTCCACGCACTACCGCGTCATTCGCAAGCGCGAGTTGGGCCAGCACAGCCGCAGCGCGCTGGAGTTCCAGATCAGGCATGAAGATCGCTTCCGCGCCCTCACCGCCGCCACACAGCGTGCTACACAGGCTCAGATCAACCAGGTTCTGCGTATGGATTATGATACGTTCATCAACTCGGCACTGCTCCTGCAAGGCCGGGCCGACGAGTTCACCGTGAAAGCGCCCGCGGATCGCAAGCGCGTCCTGGCGGAGATCCTGGGTCTGGACGTATACGACGAGTACGAGCAACGGGCCAAGGCCCTTGCCCAAGAAAAAGAAGCGGGCGCCCGAGAAGCCGAGACACGCATCCAGGAAATCGAACGCGAGCTGGCGCATCTGCCGCAGTACGAGCAAGATCTTGCGGCGACCCAGGAGCAACTTGCACAGCTCAATCGCCAGGCCAGGTCGGCGGAGGCCGACCTGCTGGCCCTGCGCGACAAATACAAAGCCCTTGAAGCCCAGCAGACTCGGCTGATCGAGGTGCAGAATCGCATCCGCACTGCAGAAGCGAGCGTGGATCAACTGGACGAGCAGGTCAAGGCCCTCAAGGCCAAGATCCACGCCAATGAGTCCATTCTGCAGCGCCGCGAGGAGATCGAGGCCGACTACGCAAACTGGCTCGAAGCACGCGAACAAGAGGCAGCCTGGGCAGCCATGCTGCCCCGACTGCTTGCGCTGAACAAGGACAAGGCTGTAGTTGAGAAACGCATCGCCGAGGCCAAGCAGCAATTGGAGTTGAAGGCGCATGCGGTGGAGGAGCGGATTGCGACCCACCGCGAGACATCTGAACAGTCTGCCAGGTGGCAGGGCGAGCACCTCGAGGCATCCAAGCAGCTCCAGGAACTTGCAGCCAGACAGGACAGGCTCGAGACCCTCAAGGCCAAGGATTCTGAATTGGCGCTGCAGATAGCCCAGTTGGAGACGGAAAGCGCCAGACTCAAGCAGGACATGACGACCCTGCAAGAGAAGATAGAACTGCTGAAGGAACCTACCGCCGCCTGTCCACTGTGCGGCCAGGCGCTGAGCCAACAGGAACGTCTGCGCGTGCTGGCCGAGGTCAAGGCCGAAGGCCTGCAAAAGGGCAAGGCCTTTCGCAGCAGACAGCGTGAGTCAGAGCGAATCGCTGCCGAAAAGGTCTCCCTCAACATAGAGATTGGGCCCTTGCAGCGCGATCTGAAGCGGCTGCCGGCAATCCAGGGATTGGAGGCCCGGCTTCGCAAGAGTATAGAAGATGCGCAGGAGGCAACAAAGCAGATCGCAGAGCTGCAGCAGGAATTGCAGAGGCTGCAGGATCCATTGCGCACTGGCGCATTCGCCGCCAAAGAACGTGACGACCTGCACAAATTGGAGACTGCGATTGCCGCCCTGGGATACGACCAGGCGCGTCACGAGCAAGCTCAACGCAGGGTGATGGACTTGGCTGCCTTTGAGGATGAGAAAGCGCGGCTGCAGCAAGCTGAACAAGTCCTGCACGAACTGCGTTCGAACACCGAACAGCTATGCCACTCACGCCAGAGCTGGAACCAGTCGCTAGAGCAGGACCGCCGGACCTACGCCGAACTTCAGGCAGGTTTGGACGAACTCCCCAAACTGGCGCAGGTCGTGCAGTCAAGACAGGTCGAGGTGGATGGCTGGCGCGCTCAAGAGAACCGAACTCGACAACTGATTGGGGTAGCACTGCAGAAGCGTGATCAGTGCCATTACTGGGCACAAGAGCGCAAAGATAGAGCGGCGCAGCTTGAGCAGTTGCTGGAGGATTACAGCCTATACCATGAGCTGCAGCTGGCCTTTGGCAAGAAAGGCTTGCAGGCGCTCATCATCGAAGCTGCCATTCCAGAGATCGAAGCGGAGGCCAATCAGCTTCTGAGTCGCATGACAGAGGGCCGCATGTCGCTGCGGTTTGACACACAGCGGGACACCAAGAGCGGCAATACCATCGAAACGCTGGAGATCAAGATCGCCGACGAGGCTGGTCCGCGTTCCTACGAATTATACTCCGGCGGAGAGGCCTTTCGCATCAACCTGGCCATCCGCATTGCTCTGAGCAAGCTCCTGGTCAGACGGGCCGGGGCTCGCTTGCAGACACTGATCATTGACGAGGGCTTTGGCACGCAAGACACAGAAGGCCGCCAGCGTATGGTTGAGGCCATCCGCTGCATACAGGACGATTTCGGGTTGATCCTGGTGATCACGCACATCGAAGAACTGAAAGATGCCTTCCCGGTACGCATCGATGTGTTCAAGACGCCGGAGGGATCGCGAGTCAGCGTCACCTAATTGACGCCGATGGCAGGGCCGGATATGATTGGGCCGCAACAAAGACTGGGGTAGGAGAAAGGCACGCCCGCCGGTGGCAGAGCCGCGACGCAGGGTGACGCGTAAGCAAGCACACAATGAGAACCTGGGATGCATCCTAGGCCAATTGCGGCTGGGCTTGATGGCTGTGGTCCTGGCCGCAATCGTGCTCACTGCGTTCGCGGTATGGCAGGCTGACTCGCCAACTTCCGGCAGCAACACACCCACAACCCCGAACTCCAATAGAACCATACTCGTTCAGACGCCAACCCGGCGACCCACAGCCTCGAGGTCCCCCACCCCTATCCACGCTGGGGCAGCATCCCCTGTCTCCAGGGTCAAGCGCGTCGGCATCCTGGCCGGGCACAGTGGCCCGCAGAACGACCCCGGAGCCGTCTGCCCCGATGGGCTGCGCGAAGCAGATATCAACCTGGCGGTGGCCGAGAAGGTCGAGGCATCCCTTGCCAGAAGAGGCTATGCCGTCGACCTTCTGGAGGAGTTTGACGACCGGCTAGCAGGCTACGAGGCAGCTGTCTTCCTGGCCATTCACACGGACTCTTGCGAGATCGCCGAAGCGAGCGGCTTCAAAGTGGCGCGCGTGTCGTTCAGTGCTATACCAGAGACAGAGGACGTGCTGGTGAAGTGCCTCTACGATGAATACGAGCGTGCGACTGGCCTGCCGCGGCATGACTTTAGCATCACTCCGGACATGCACGAATACCACGCCTTTCTGCAGATCGCTCCAGAGACGCCCGGCGCCATCATCGAACTGGGGTTCCTGGCAGCCGATCGCACCATCCTGACCACGCAACAAGACAAGCTGGCCGCCGGCATCGTGTCCGGACTGCTGTGCTTTCTGCAACGCTAAGCCAGGGGCCAGAGGGACCCTGCCCATGGGGGGGTGGCCGTCATCCGGCGACGCGATGCTGGATGGTGAGGCGTTCAGACAGTCGCCGAGTCCTTCTTGAGCCTGGTGCGCGCCGGTGGGCTGAGGATATAGCCGAATCCACGCACCGACTGCAGATAGCTCGTGCTGTCATCGGTCCAGCCCAGTTTGCGACGAATTAACCATATGTGCGCCTTTACCATTTTGCTGGCTTCGCTATCAGAGCCTGCAAAACCCCACAGCTCTCGCACCAACTCGCGATTCTCGACCACGCGCCCGGCGTTAAGCGCCAAATAGAACAACAAACGGAACTGGTTGGGGGGCAAAGGCACGCGTCGGGCAGCAAACACCACTTCCTTGCGCGCCGGATCGATCGTCAGTTTGCCAACGCGGATGCGTTGGCGCTCCGCGAGTTCGAAGGCGCCCTGCAAACGCATGACCAATACCTCCAGGCGGCGCAGGGCGTCTTCGCCATGCGGCGAGACCTGAGAATCGGTTCCCAATTGCGAAAAGGCGGTCGGCAGGATCAGGGGGAACCACTCCCACTCGCGCAAGGCAGCCAGCAGCGCCGAAGCTTCCTTCTCCAGAACCCAGTGCTCGATGATAAGAATGTCGGGCGACTCCTCTTCGAGCAGATCCTCGGCGCTGGCCCAACCGTGGGCCACCAGTACCCTGGCCCCACTCGATTGCAGACGGGCTTGAATGCGCTCAGCCCACACTGGCTGAGGATTCACAATCAGCACGTCCATCTAGACCTCACCCTCTTCGACTCAGACTTTCCATCCAGAAGCATAGGCAACCCACCTCGGGAGATGATAGCCGCAAATAGCCAAATCGCCAAGTCGTTGACCATTCTTCGACCATCATTGACCAAACCTTTACCAAACTTCGACCGATATCGCACCTGATTTGTACCTGCCTCGTTCAAAGTTGTGATACAATCGCCCACTGAATTGAGGGCAGAGAGGAGATTGGACCGCCACGCTGGGGTCACAGGCTCTTGTGGAGGTTAGCACTTGTAGCCCTATAGCTAGTAGCTCTCCCGCTGCCCCCGAAATTTCCGGAGACCTTCAATGACGGTTTCTGCCATTGCAGACCGTCGTGAATATGCAGAGTCTGGAGGACATGACCGTGACACAGGAGTGCAACTGTAAGGAGCTCGAGGAACCTCCCAGTTTGGAGGAACCGCCAGGTACTGGAAGGGCATCTCGCCGCGCACCGATTTGGCGAGACGTCCCTGATGCGGATTGGAATGACTGGCGCTGGCAACTACGTCACCGCCTGAACACACCTGAACAACTGAAAAGTGTCATCGAGATGACACCCGAGGAGGAAGCGGGAGTTCGGGCGACGTGCCAACGCCTGAGGATGTCCATCACGCCCTACTTTGCTTCGCAGATGGATGCCCATGACCCGAACTGTCCCATTCGCCGCCAGGTGGTACCTACGGCGGAGGAATTGCACGTCAGCGCGGATGAGTTACGCGACCCGTTGAACGAGGACGCCGAGTCGCCTGTGCCCGGGCTGGTGCACCGCTATCCCGACCGGGTGTTGTTGTTGGTGACGGACCAGTGCGCCGCTTACTGCCGTCACTGCACCCGACGAAGGTTGGTGGGTGTCAGGACCGAGCGCATGCACGCGGAAGAAATACAGCGCGCCATTCGCTACGTGGCCACACACCCAGAGGTGCGTGACGTGCTCATCTCGGGTGGTGATCCATTGACCCTGAGCGAAAGCGTACTTGAGCCTTTGCTGAAGGGACTGCGGGCCATCCCGCATTTGGAGATCATCCGTCTGGGCACGCGCGTGCCGGTCTTTCTGCCGCAGCGCATCACGCCTGAGCTGGTGAACATGCTGAGCAAGTACCATCCGCTGTTCATCAACATCCATTTCAACCATCCGAAGGAGCTCACGCCGGAGACGGTGGCGGCATGCGCGCGCCTGGCCAATGCGGGCATCCCGTTGGGCAGCCAGACCGTCTTGCTGCGCGGCATCAACGACTGCCCTCACATCATGAAGGACTTGATGCACGGTCTGCTGAAAGCAAGAGTGCGGCCATACTACATGTATCAGTGCGACCTGTCGCAAGGCATCTCGCACTTCCGTACGTCGCTCAGCAAGGGCCTGGAGATCATCGAGCACCTGCGTGGCCACACGTCGGGGCTCGCAGTCCCCACCTTCTGCCTGGACGCGCCTGGCGGCGCCGGCAAGGTGCCGATCATGCCGCAGTATCTGATCTCGATGTCGGACAAGACCGCCGTGGTACGCAACTACGCCGGCGCGATCAGCGCCTATCCCTTGCCGCAGGGCTACACTGGCGAATGTCCACCCAGCTGCAGGCACCACGACCAGCCCGTTGTGGATGTAGGCGTGGCTGGCATGTTGGATGGGCACGGCGTGATCATGCGCCCGAACCCGCCAGAGGAGAACAACGGCGGAGTGCAAGAACGTGGTGAGACGGTGAATCTACCCGTCTTCATCAGCAAAGAATCGGTATGCACCCGCTCCGCATAGCCCTGTTGTACAATCTGAAGAAGAATGCGCCGCACGTCCCGGGGGAACCCGTGGACGCTGCGGCGGAGCTTGACTCCGAAGAGACGGTGCAGGCGCTGCAGCAGGCCATGGAAGCAGGCGGCCACCAGGTCACGCCTCTCGAGGGAGACGCAAACCTCTACCCCATCCTGCAGCGCATGCGCCTAGATGTGGATATCGCCTTCAACATCTGCGAGGGGCATCGCGGCGACAGCCGCGAGTCGCAGGTGCCGGCTATGCTGGAGATGCTGGGCATCCCCTACACCGGCGGCAAGATCCTGGCCCAGGCTTTGTCGCTGGACAAAGCCATGACGAAACGCGTCTGGATGTCCTACGGGCTGCCGACGGCCGCCTTCCAGCTCTTTGAGCGCGGAGACGAGCCGCTGCATCCAGCCTTGTCTTTTCCGTTGTTCGTCAAACCCGTGCATGAGGGCACGGCCAAGGGCATCAACGCCAAGTCCGTGGTGCACAACCAGGCGCAGATGCGAGCACGAGTCAAGTCCGTGATCAAGACCTACCAGCAGCCTGCGTTGGTCGAGACCTACCTGCCTGGACGTGAGTTCACCGTAGGCCTACTGGGCAACGCACTGGCTCGCGGCGAGAAGCCGCCATCGGAACTCTACGGCAAGAACGGTTTCCACATCTTCCCCGTGCTGGAAATCGACACCAGCCCGCTGGCCAAGACTGAGGGCAGCGTCTACACGAACCTCATCAAGTCCGACAGGCCGCTGGACATCAACTACCTATGTCCGGCCAAGATCGACGCGGACCTGGAAGCCGAACTGAAGCGTCTGAGTGTGGCAGCGTTCCTGGCCATCAACGCCCTGGATGTGTCCCGGGTGGACTTGCGCCTGGATGCAGAAGGCAAGCCACACTTGATGGAGATCAACACACTGCCCGGGATCAATCCGACGATTAGCGATCTGTGCATCATGGCCAGGGCCGAAGGCATGCCTTACAAACAACTGGTCAACGAAATACTGGCGCTGGCTGCGCGGCGCTCCGGAGTTCCGCATGACGCTCATAACTAGAAAACCGAAACAAACGGGCAGAGTATATTGGAGGTACATGGCAATGGACAGCATCGAGTGGGAGTGTATGGAATGTGGTTTCTTGCACGAAGGCAAGGCGCCTCCGCAGAGGTGCCCTGATTGTGGGTCAGTAGGTGCCTGGGAGAAGGTGGAATACGTGGACGACTGGGATGACGAAGACGAGGACGATGAGGACGAGGATCGTTCGTACGAGGACGACGAATAACCCTTTGCAGATGGTACAGAAGGGCCGTCACGCGACGGCCCTTTTCTATTTCGGCCGGCCTTTTGCGTTTGCGTTGAATATGGCATATGATATGCAAGCGCTCGCCCGGCGGCGTGCGAGTCCCCAGGCCCGCATTCCGGTGCGGTCCCACCCGGGACAAAGATGGTTCGGAGAGACTGTGGCCCAAGTTGCAGCAGACCGCCCCACAGGGGCAAAACTGGATGCGAGTCATGTTCTAGCTCTGTATTTTCTCAGCCTGGCTCAACCTCAGGTGACCAAAGACCGCAGACTCTACCATTGGTTCAAGGCTCTGGCAGACAGGGTCGCTGCAATCATGCTTCTGGCGGCGTCGTCTCCCCTGATGTTGGCAATCGCCGCTACAATCAAGCTGACATCGCCTGGCCCAGCCATCCTGGTGCAGGAGAGGATCGGCCAGGGTGGAAGAGTCTTCCATTTCTTCAAGTTCCGATCCATGTACAACGGTACAGACCGCTCTGCGGATCAGGCCTTTGCCAGGGACTACATCAATGGCAACCACAAACGTGCTCCCGGAGAAGTGTACAAGCCTGCCAACGACAAGCGTGTAACGCCCTTTGGGCGACTGCTGCGGAAAACGAGCCTGGATGAACTACCTCAGTTTCTCAACGTGCTGCGAGGAGACATGAGCCTGGTCGGCCCACGACCCTATATGCCGCACGAGGTGGACGTGTACAAACCCTGGCATTTCCGGCGATTGGAAGTCCCACCCGGGATCACCGGGTTGGCCCAGGTTCGAGGCAGAAGCAGCCTCACTTTCAAAGACATTGTCAAGATCGACATCGAATACATCGAAAGGCGCTCACTAGGACTGGACCTGGAAATACTGCTTAGGACAGTGCCGGTGTGGTTCTCTGGTCGAGGAGCCAAGTAGTCCAAGCCGGCGGCCAGAGCGCTACTGAGAGTAGGGGACAAAGTTGCCACAGCGTCACGAGTCGTTCAAAACTCAATCAGGACACAGCCAGAACCGGCGTGCGATTGCCATGCTTTGCGCAGTTGTGACCGGGTGTCTGGTGCTTGCGCTGGCGGCGGCCGCCAAAGGACAAGAACCCACTGCGCCGCTTCCTGCCTTCCAGACTGACCCTGCGCTTCCCGACGACATCGTGCTGAATGCCGAGCAGGGCCTCGGACAATGCCACTGGCTGAGCTCGAAGATCATGGCAGAGCCGATAGTTGCCTGGGCCTACGAGGCCACAGAGTCAGCCAGCGGCTGGGCCTCCCTCGAGCCGCAGCCGGGCAGCTTCCACTGGGATGCGCTGGACGCCAAAATCGCCCAGGCTCGCAGCCAGGGGAAACGCATCTGGATACAGCTTCTCACCACCGAAGGCTTGACGCCACAATGGGCAAGGGATGCGGGCGTGGCGCTCGTCGGCTCGCGCGGTGGAACGCCTGTCCCCTGGAACGAGACCTACCAACGCCTGTTGCGCAAAGCCGTGCATGCGATGGCGGCTCGTTACGACGACGATCCCACTGTGGATGCCGTCAACGTCATGGCCGGCGGCTGCTATGGCGAAATGACCATTTGCGCTGCCAGGACGGACGAATCCGCCTGGGAGCAAGCGGGCTATACGGACGACAAGTTCATCGAGGCCGTGAAGCAGATCGTCGACATCTACCTTGAAGAGAGCTATGTCTGGGAGGATGGCACACAGAGTCACGGCTTCCTCAAGACGCCTGTGGTGCTGCAGCTGGGTTCAGGCCTGTATGGGCACACCACCATCGTGATCCCGCCCGTTGTGAGCTATGCCGTGCCCACGTATGGAATGCGCGTGTGGCTCAAATACAACGGCTGGGGAGGCGGCTTTGACATGGGCTGGCTCTACCGTCAGTACGAGGCGGACACCCGCGTGGGCTACGAGCCAGCGGGCAACAATGCCGACTTTTTGAGCAACCCGAAAAAGTACGTACTGGCGGCCATCGAGCAGCACGCAAGTTATATATGCCTGCAGGCCTCCTACCACGAGAATCCCGATCGGCAATGGCAGGACGCGCGCGAATTAGCAGCGCGTCACCTAGGCGCGCAGATTGTCAGTCTGGGTGTCACAGCGCCCGACGTCGTGCAGGCCGGGCAGGCATACGCATTCACAACCGTCTGGGAGAACCGCGGCACCGTACCGCTGATGCGCCCGCGGCGGGAAGGAGTGAAGGACGTCCCCGCTTCCTACGAAGTCCTGATCTCCTTCGTAGACGCGGCCAACAACCAAGCCGTCTTCGAGTACACATATCCCCCTTCCGTGCCGACCACGCAATGGTTTTCCGCACAGACGGTCACGCTGGAATCTCTGGTGCCCGTGCCTGACTCGGTGCCTTCGGGGGAATATGACCTGAGAATCGCCTTGGTGAATCCGATCGTGCCCTCGCAGCACGACGCGCGTTACTTCCGTCTGCTGAACACGAGCCTGCACGACGGTTCTGGCCGGTACACCGTGGGCCGAGTCCGTGTGGTCAACACCTTGCTGCCATCACCCACGGCTGTAGCCACGGCGAGCCCCACGCCAGCAGCGGCATCCACTCCAACGCACACGCCCACGCCTGCGCTGCCTGGCCCGGGTGGGCCAGGCGCCTGGCTCTCCCGATTCCTGAGGGCCATAGGCGATCTGGTCGGAAGGGTGCTGCAGGTCTTCCAGTGATCTATCCGATTGCGCTCGCGGGCACGAATCGAGCGCAGTCGCAACATGATGCTAGTAGGTTGGTGTCCAGTCACAAGGCGCCGGCCCTTTGGCGCTCAAATGCCCAGGCGAGGAGGAGATAACATGCCCGCGTTTGCCACTCCGGAAGCAATGAAGCAGGTCCTGGTCAGGATGGCAGAACTGATGCAGACAGACGAGGCCGTGATCAACGCCAGCAAAGGCAAGAGGCTGTCCATCAGTTACGAGTTCCCCGATCTGGAGATCTTTTTCTACAACAAGTTCCTGGACGGCCAGGTTGAGGCCGGCCTGGGCGAGCTCGAAGACGCCGAGATCCAGCTCACCATGGACAGCGACATCTTCGATGGCATGATGAGCGGCACCATCAACGCAGCCAAGGCTGCCATGAAGGGCGACCTCGCCTTCTCCGGCAACGTGGCCTCTGCCATGCGCCTGCAGGGACTGATGAACGACTTTCAGCGCGTGTACAAGCTGGCCAAGGGATAAGCCCGGTCTATGAAGATCCTCGTCACGGCCCAGTTCGATGCGGAGGCATTGGCCACGCTGCGCCGCTACGGCGAGGTGGAGCACCACTTCTACGGTCAGACGATGCGTGTGCTGGCCGGATCCAAGCTCGTGAAGGCTCTCGAGGGTGTGAGCGTGCTGGT
>CAYZKS010000025.1:0-8450 GCA_964478725.1 uncultured Anaerolineales bacterium | reverse complement strand
ATGGAGAAGCTGGCCAAGGTCTTCACGCAGTTCCAGGGCGCCGAGCTGTGGAACAAGACCGTCGGCCTGGTGGGCCTGGGCGCAGTGGGACGCGCCGCGGCGACCCGCCTGCTCGCCTTTGGAGCCCGCGTGGTGGCGTTCGATCCTTACGTCAGCGCAGAGGAGGCCAGCCTGGCTGGCGTGCAACTGCTCAGCCTGGACGAGCTGCTGGCGCAGTCTGACATCGTCAGCTTGCACGCGCCAATCACGGACCAGACCAGGAACATGATCGGCGAGCGCGAATTCGGGCTGTTTAAACGCGGAGCGTACCTGGTGAACACCGCCCGTGCAGACCTGACGGATGAAGACGCGCTGTACCACGCCCTACGGTCGGGGCATTTGGCTGGCGCTGCGCTGGACGTGTTCAAGGATGAACCGCCCTCACCTGACAATCCACTGCTCAGTCTGGACAACGTGATTGCCACGCCGCACGTGGGGGGACATACCAGCGAAGTCATTACCCACCAGTCCCGTATCGCCGCAGAGGACCTGGTGCGCATGTTCGAAGGCCGGCCGCCGCTGCACTGTGCCAATCCCGAGGCGCTGGCAGGCTTCCGGTTGTAGGGCCTCGGCGGGCCGCCTGGACACAGTCCCTAAAAGGAGATGGCGCGCATGAAGCTCGGAGGCAAAACCGCCGTCGTGACCGGCGCCAGTCAAGGCATCGGCCGCGGCATCGCGCTGGGCCTGGCTGAGGCCGGCGCCGACGTTGTGGTGAACTGCGATCGCAGTGTGGACAAGGCAGAAGCCGTGGCCCAAGAGGTCCGCACTCAGGGCCGACGTGCGCTCGTGATCCAGGCGGATGTCAGCAGCAGCGCCGACGTGCAGCGTATGCTTCAGGAGGCGCTGCAGGCATTTGGGCATATCGATATCCTGGTCAACAACGCCGGCCTGTTCATCAACAGCCCCATGGAAGACGTGAAGGAGGAGGACTGGGAGCGCGTCATGGCCGTCAACGTCAAGGGCGTCTTCCTGTGTTGCCAGGCGGTGGGCAAGCACATGATCGCAAGGCAGGCTGGCGGGTCGATCATCAACATCGCCTCCATCGCGGGCGTCCTGCCCGAGGTCAATGGAGCGGCCTACTCGCCCAGCAAGGCCGCCGTCCTGGCGCTGACCCGCCTTCTGGCCATAGAGTGGGCCAAGCACGGGATCCGCGTGAACGCCATCAATCCTGGCGCGGTATTGACTCCCCTGCAGCGCGCGTCCTATCCCAGCGAGCGGTTGCTGCAAGCCCGCAGCAGCGCCATCCCCATGTGCAGGCACGGAACGCCCGAGGAAATGGCCAAGGTGGCGGTGTTCCTGGCCTCAGACGACTCCAGCTATATCACCGGCGAGAGCATCGCAGCAGATGGCGGATCGCTGTGCAGCATGTACTATCTGGTGCACAAGTTGGCGGAACAGGCCCCGCAGTAGGCGTAGTGCTGGGTCACGATCGCCTGCTCCTGGACTGAGGTAGTAAACATGCAACCTGACATAGTTGTAGCTTTGGATGCGGGCGGCGGTTCCGGCCGCAGCGCCGTGTTCGATGCCAAGGGCAACCTGCTTGGCGCGGCCACGCAGGATTGGGCCGCCCACGTCCCGGAAGACGAGCCTCTGGGAGCCGAGTTCGATCCGCAAGAGATCTGGGCAGCGCTGTGCCGCACCACCCGCCGGGCGCTGGAGAGCGCCGGAGCAACTCCGCAAGCGGTGCAGGCCATCAGCACCACCAGCCAGCGCGACGGCTGCGTGTTCCTGGATGCTGATGGCCGCGAGGTGCTGTGCACGGTCAATCGCGATGCGCGTGGAGTGCTACACGCCGAGGACCTGGCCAGGCAGTTCGGCGAGACAGTCTATCGCATCACCGGGCGTTGGCCACTGGGCCTCAACGCTCTGGAGCGTCTGGGCTGGCTACGCATTCACAAGCCGGAGCTCTACCAATGCGTGGCTCACGTGCTGATGATCAGCGACTGGCTCATCTACCGTTTGTCCGGTGAGTTCTGCTCGGAGCCGACCAACGCCAGCTCTTCCTTGCTGTTCGACGTCGGCCGGCAGTGCTGGTCCGGCGAGTTGGCAGAGGCGTTTGGCTACCCCCCAGGCATTTGCGCGCCGTGCCGGGAGCCAGGACAGCTTGCGGGCCGCCTCACTGCCCAGGCGGCCGAGGCGTTGGGCTTGACAGAGGGCATTCCGGTGATTGTGGGTGCTGGCGATTCGCAGGCCGCTTGCCTGGGTTGTGCCGCGCTGGACGAGGGCGTGACCACGATCATTGCTGGAACCACAGTTCCGGTGCAGATGGTACTCTCTAGACACGTGTTTGATGCTCTGCACCGGGTGCACCTCGGCGCCTATGTGACGCCCGGACGCTGGGTGTTGGAAAGCAACGGCGGCCTGGCGGGAACCACCTACCGCTGGTTCTGCGAAACCTTTGTGGGCAAGGGTGCTGGGGCGTACGCCATGTTGGAGGAGGAGATGCAGCAGGCTGAGCCCGGCGAAGTGATGGCCGTGGCCGGCCCGCAGGTGGCGGACTTTCGACAGCTTGCCTTCCCACCAAAGTCTGTGTTCGTCTTCCCCTTTCTGGCCGCGACGGAACGCCCGCCGGCCCGGGGAGCGTTCGGCCGCGCCATCCTGGAGAACACCGCCTTTGCCGTGCGTGGCAACGTGGAGCAGCTTGTGGAAATCAGCAACAGCCGCATCGCAGCCCTGAACCTATGCGGCGGCCTGGCGCATTCGAAGCTTCTGGCGCGCATCGTCGCAGACGTGTGCCAGCAGCCCGTGCACGTACCTGTCGTACGCGAAGCCAGCGCTCTGGGTGCGTCCATCTGCGCCGCCGTGGGCGCGGGGCTCTATACTGACCTGCCCTCGGCGGCAGCCGCCATGGTGCATTGGGAGCCTGTGACAGAGCCCGACCCCGCCAACGTGCGGCGCTACAAGGGCCTGTACCGCAAATGGATCACGCTGTTCCAGCAGGCGAGCAACCTTTAGGTTCAAGGGGCTGGGGATGGCCTGTAGCATCGCCCGTTCTGGGCGTCCGGGGGCACCTTGCCTGCGGCAAGATCCCTGACAAGGCCCCATGTTACGAGCCCCATGATCCAGCAAGACAGTCTCAAGAAAACGGGTGAGAAGCGAATGTCAGAACAAGAACTGCGCGAAGAAATCATCAATGTCGTGGAGGAGCTCTACAGCCGGGAGATGATCACCCCCACCGGCGGCAACATTTCCGTGCGCGTGACGGACCAGGAGGACACCTTCCTCATCACTCCCACCATGCTCTACAAGGGCGCCCTCAAAGCGGAGCACATCGTCAAGGTCAACTGCAAGGGCAAGGCCTGCGAGCGCCGCCAGCGCCCCTCGGTCGAGACGCCGGTGCATCTGGCGGTGTACGCCGCCTACCCCGAGATCGAGGCCGTGATTCACTGCCACGCCAAGCGCTGCATCGCGCTGGGCCTGGTCGGCGGCCGCATCCCCCCGATTTCTGTGGATGCGATCCCGTTTGTCGACACGCAGGTGATTCCCTACCACCTTTCAGGCACCCCCGAGCTCTGCGCTGATGTCACACGCGCGCTGCAGACCAGTCCGGCCGTTCTGCTCCAGAGCCACGGGTTGGTGACCGTGGGGTGGACACTGCGCCAGGCCGCCAACCGCGCCCTGGCCATCGAGGAAGTAATCGAGATCCTGCTGCACTGCAAGCTGTTGGGCAAGGAACCCGCCGTCCTGCCACCCGAGACGATCGAGCTGATGAAAGCGGCCGGAATGGCCTGAGCGCACAGGCAAGCGTGGACCTCGCTCTGCAAAGCAGCATAGGAGACACACATGCCGAACGGCTACTGGGGCAGTATTCTAAACGTGGATCTCTCGACCAGCAGCATCCAGGCAGAGACGCTACCCGACGAGGTGTACCGTCAGTACCTGGGCGGCTACGGGCTGGGGGTTCGCCTGCTGTACGAGCGCATTCCCCCGGGCGCAGACCCGCTGGGCTCCGACAACGTGCTGGCGTTCCTTCCGGGCATGCTGACCGGCAGCGGCGCGCCCTTTAGCGGGCGCTTTATGGTTGCGGCCAAGTCCCCGCTCACTGGCGGCTGGGGCGATGCCAACGCGGGCGGCAAGTTCGGCCCGGCTCTGCGCGGAGCGGGCTACGATGCCATCCTGGTGCGCGGAGCAGCCCCCAAACCGGTCTACCTATACGTGGACTCAGAGCGCGCCGAATTGCGAGACGCCTCCGCTCTCTGGGGCCTCGATACCGTAGCCACCGAGGAAGCCATCGCAAAGGCCACTTCGCCAGACGTACGCGTGGCCTGCATTGGCCCAGCCGGCGAGAAGCTCTCGCTGATCTCTGGCGTGGTCAACGACGGCGGCCGCATCGCGGCGCGCTGCGGCTTGGGCGCAGTGATGGGCTCCAAGAATTTAAAGGCTGTGGCCGCACGCGGCAAGCAGCCACCTCCACTGGCCGACAAAGCTGCTCTGACTACGGCGACCGCTCCCTATCGCAAGCTCTTTCAACGCCGCACTGCCAGTTGGATGTCCATGCTGCCCAAGTTCTTGCACGCCTTCGCGCCGCTGTTGGGCCGACTGCGCATGCGCTTCTCAGGCGGGCCCGCGGCCATGGTGATCGACAACTATCGCCTGTATGGCACGGCCTCAGGCACGGCGCTGTTGGTAGCGCTGGGCGACACACCCATCCGCAACTGGGCCGGAGACAGCTCTCACGACTACCCTCTGTCCCAGGCAGAACGCGTCAGCGACGAGGCCGTGATTCGCGACAACATCCGGCCCTACGCCTGCCACAGTTGTCCCCTTGCCTGCGGCGCCACGATCCGCCTGCCGGATGAGGGCCAAGGCCACCGCCCCGAGTACGAAACCCTGGCCGCCTTCGGCCCGACGCTGCTAAACGCCGACCTGGGCACCATAGTCGCCTGCAACGAAATCTGCAACCGCGCGGGCCTGGACACCATCTCAACGGGTGTGACCGTGGCGTTTGCCATGGAATGCTACGAGCGCGGCTGGCTGCCGCCCGAGCTGGCATCCGAGATGGAGCTGCGCTGGGGCGATGGCGTCGCCATCGTGGAGCTGACGCAGCGCATCGCAGAGCGCCAGCCCGGCCTGGGTGAATGGCTGGCGGATGGCGTGCGCCGCGCCGCGCAGCTCCTGCCCGCCGAGGCGCAGGCCGTGGCCATGCACGCCGGCGGCCAGGAGCTGGCCATGCATCGCAGCCTGTACGAACCGAACGTGGGCGTGGGCTACCTGGTAGATCCCGCCCCGGGACGTCACACCGCAACTAATACCGGCATGGCAGGCGCGCCAGCCTTTGCCCCATACCTGAAACTGCGCAACCACCCCCTGGCCGGGCGGCAGGACCATGCCGGCAAGGGCGCTGAGATGGCCATCACCATCCCGGTGCTGCGCGTGCTGGACGCCCTGGGCTTGTGCCAGTTCTGCCTGATGATCGGCGACCCGCCCTTCCTCTCCTGCCTCAACGCGGCCACGGGCTGGGGATGGAACGAGGCCGACCTGTTCCGCGCCGGACGGCGCATCCAGGCCCTACGCCACGCCTTCAACGCACGCGAGGGCATCGCGCCCGCGCAGGTCACTCTGCCCGCGCGCGAGCGCGGCGACCCACCGCCGCAGAGCGGCCCTCTTGCGGGCATACGCCTGGACACGGCTGCCATGACCCACGCCTACTACGAGGGGATGGGTGTGGACGCGTCCACGGGCTGGCCGCTGCCAGAGACGGTGCGCGAGCTGGAACTCCCCGTGAGGCTGTAAGGAGAAACGATGAAAGCCATCCGCTTGGTGCAGGTCGGCCAACCGCTGCAAATGCAGGAGATCCCTATCCCGTCCATCGGTGTGCGTGACGTGCTGGTGCGCGTCAAGGCCGCCGGCATCTGCCATTCCGACGTGCACTACCGCGCGGGTGTCTCGCCGGTCAAGACCCCACCGGTCACGCTGGGCCATGAGGTGGCGGGGGTGGTTGAGAAAGCCGGCAGCCAGGTCACGAACGTCAAGGCTGGCGACCGGGTGTGCCTGCACTACCTGGTCACCTGCGGCGAGTGCAGCTTCTGCTGCGCCGGCAACGAGCACTTTTGCCGGGCTGGACAGATGCTGGGCAAGCACCGCGACGGCGGCTACGCCGAGTATGTCGCCGTGCCCGCGCGCAGCGTCCTCCTGCTGCCAGATGAGATTCCTTTCGAGCACGGCGCTGTGCTGATGTGCTCCTCGGCTACCTCACTGCACGCGCTGCGCCGCTCCAGGCTCAAGGCCGGGGAGAGCGTGGCCATCTTTGGCGCGGGCGGGCTGGGCCTCTCGGCCGTGCAGCTCGCCAGGGCCCTCGGTGCGCTGGACGTGTACGCGGTGGACATCCAGTCGGACAAACTAGAGCTGGCTGCGCGCCTGGGGGCTATTCCAGTCAATGCCGCCGAGGCGGACCCGGTAACCGAGATCCGGCGTCTGACCCATAGGCGAGGCGTGGACGTGGCCATCGAGATGATCGGCCTGCCCAAGACCATGCTGCAGGCGGTGCAGTCGTTGGCGGTCTTTGGGCGCATGGTGCTGGTGGGCATCTCGGCCCGGCCTCTGGAGATCGACACCTACCGCGAGATCCTCGGTAGGGAAGCGGAAATCATCGGCTCGGACGATCACCTCTGGCACGAACTGCCCCTGCTGATCGAGTACGCGCGACGGGGCGTGCTGGACCTGTCGCAGATCGTGACGCGCACGGTCCCCCTGGAGGCCGACGCGATCAACGCCGTGATGGACCGTCTGGAAAGCTTCGGGGGCGATGCGCGCAGCGTAATCGTGCCCTAGACTAAACCCAAGGTGGAATCTACATGGCGTCAGCCCTGGAATCTGTGGGTTCCACCTTGGCATCAGTATAGTACACGGAAGAACACGGAATACGCGGAAAAGGACTGTGCCTTCTGTCTATCCGTGTTCATATGTTTGCCCTCGAACATCGCGCCCCATCCTCGTCAATGCTCTTATGACAGGTCCACGCCTTGCGCGATGCGCTCGATCGTGTCCTCGACTGCGCGTGGATTGTCCACCGTGATCTGGATGGCCTGCGCCGGGCACATGGCCGCGCAGCGGCCACAACCTCTGCACGCATCGCCGATGACGGCGCGCCCGTCCTTCATCTGAATGGCATCCACGAAACACACGCCGTCGGCGCACGCACCGCACCCAGTGCAGGCATCGCCCACCTCGACGCTCACCCCGGGCATGCGCTGAACCTTGGCGCCGATGCCCGGCGCAACGTCCGGCAGCACACGCCACAGGCAGCAGCACGGGCAGCAGTTGCAGATGGTGAGCAACTTCTCGCGCGGCCCCGCGCCCAGCCACAGCACGTCCAGCTTATTGCGCCCCACCAAGTGCACCAGCCCCGCCTCGCGGCAGCGCCGGACGTGCTCCCGCGCCTCCTGCTTGCTGACGCGCCGGCCCAGGCGCGGATTGATCTTCAACACTGCTTCGCCCAGGAACAGGCAGCCCAGGTCGCGCGCATAGTCCTGGCAGTGCTCTGCCTCGCGGCAAATGCAAAAGTTCATCACCCAGTGGTAGTTGGCGCGCTCGATGAACTCGTCCACCACTTGAGACGGCAGGACCACTTCCTCCGGCCGCTCCAGCGCGACGTTCACCGGAATCTCTTGGGCGCGCGGCAGGTAGACCAGGTCGTCGCCCTCGGACAGCATGTGCTCGGCCAGCCCCGACAGCAGCGGCAGGCGCGTCGCCCTGGCCACCCAGAAGCGCTGCGGAAAGATGAGCTCAATGAGCTTGACGAACCATACCGGCCTACCCACGGGCCGTGCTCCCTTTCTCCACCGGACAGCGGCAGACCGTAGGTTCACCCCATTTGTCCGACCAGCACTGGTTGGTCGAGATGCAGACTGAGCGCTGCTGCAGGCCCAGGCGCATACGCCTGGGCAGGTCGGGCTCGCAGATCAGCGGGCGGCACAGCGCGATGCAATCCGCGTCGCCGCTGGCCAGCACCTCCTCCATCACGCTCTGGGTGCGGAAACCGCCCACCAGGGCGATGGGCAGGCGCGTGGCCTTGCGCGCCTGTTGGGCCATGGGACGGAAGTAGGCTTCGTCGGCCTGCGTGCGGATGCCGGTGCGCATGCTGCCACGGCCCGGGCTGGAGACCCCAATGCTGACCTCCACACACTCCAGCCCCATGCCCTGCAAGGCCGCCACGACCTGCGCGCCCTCTTCCAGGGTCAGACCGCCCTCGACCGCATCCTGCATGCCCAGCTTGGCCCACAGCGGGTACTCGGGGCCGACCTGCGCGCGCACGGCCTCACAGGCCGCGCGCAGGAAGCGCATGCGCCTCGCCAGGTCGCCGCCCCACTCGTCTGTGCGCTTGTTGACGAACGGCGACAGGAATTGGCTGATCAGGTAGCCGTGCGCCGCGTGCAACTGCACCCCATCAAAGCCCGCCTCTTTGACCCTGC
>CAYZKS010000024.1:0-28609 GCA_964478725.1 uncultured Anaerolineales bacterium | reverse complement strand
TTCCTGGTCGCTCTGATCGAGTTTGCCTGTACGGGTCAGGTGTATTTGCCAACGATCATCTTCGTCACGGGAGTGACAACTCTGCGGGCACACGCGGTGGCCTATCTGATCATGTACAATCTGGCGTTCATCACACCTCTGGTGATAATCTTCCTGTTGACTTTCTTCGGTACGACTTGGCGGACTCTGAACAGGTTTCTTGAATCCAACATGGCTTCGCTTAAATTGGTGACGGCGATACTCTTCGCCGTTCTGGCCATCTGGCTGGCAGCTTATATCTTCTAGGAGGCCTACGATGGGCAAGGTAGTGGGTGAATCAGTTGCGCGCAACGATGCCATGGACAAAGTGACCGGAAGACTCAAGTTCCCTGGCGACATCAGCATCACAGGCCAGTTGTATGCCAAGCTATTGTGGAGCGAGCATCCGCATGCGCGCATCCACGTGGATACCTCTGCCGCCGAGGCTGTCCCGGGCGTGCTAGCGGTCTTCACGGGCAAGGATGTCCCCTGTAACGAGTTCGGGTTGATCTTCAAGGACCAGCCGGTCTTTAGCGTTACTGTGGCGCGTTCCGTGGGTGACCCCTTGGCCATGGTTGTGGCAGAAACCGAGGAGATCGCAGATGAGGCGCGTGGAGCGATCCGCGTTTCCTACGAGGATTTGCCCGTGGTCACGGATCCGCGCGAGGCTATGAAGCCCGGTGCACGCTTGGTGCACGAGCACAAAGGTACGAATGTGCTCAAGAGCTACCGCATCCGCAAGGGGGACGTGCAGAAGGGCTTTGCGGAGGCTGATGTCATCGTGGAAGATGACTATTTCACACCTATCACGGAGCAGGCCTTTCTCCAACCGGAGGCTGGCGTCGCGTACATAGACGAACAGGGCCATGTCACGGTGCACAGCGCAGGACAGTGGCCGCACGATGATCGTGAACAGATCGCGCATGCGCTCCAGTTGCCTGTTGATCAAGTCCGAGTCATCTACACGCCGGCCGGAGGGGCCTTTGGTGGCCGGGAAGATCTGTCGGTGCAGTTGGTGCTGGCTCTGGCGGCCTGGAAGCTGCACCGTCCGGTCAAGATGGTTTGGAGCCGTGAAGAGTCCATACGCGGCCATCACAAGCGGCATGCCTTCTACATCCACCACAAGATTGGTGCGAAGAAAAGCGGTGAGCTTACGGCAGCCGAAGTCGAGCTCGTGGCAGATTGTGGCGCGTACGCCTCGTCCTCCACCGCGGTGCTGGCCAATGCGGTGCTGTTGTGCCCGGGGCCGTATCAAGTCCCCAACGTATGCGTGGACGGGCATGTGGTCTATACCAACAACATACGCGCGGGTGCGATGCGCGGCTTTGGGGCGCCACAGGCCGTTTTTGCCGCTGAACTGCAGATGTCCAAACTGGCAGAGAAACTAGGCATGGATCCGGCCGTGCTGCGCTTGAAGAACGTCTTGGTGGAAGGGTCGACCCTGGCCACGAACACCGTGGTTCCGGCTGGGGTGGGCGTCCGGGAAACATTGCTCGAAGTTACAGAAGCTTCTGGCTGGTCCGACCGTGGGTCCACACGTCCGATTGCGTCAAAACCTAGCTGGCGAACGGGAGTGGGGTTGGCCTGTGGATGGAAGAACGTAGGGTACAGTTTCGGCTTTCCGGAGCAATCCTCATGCATCGCCGAGCTTCACGGCGCACAACAAATCGAGCGCGCAGTCATCAAGATCGGCGCGTCGGAAGTGGGCCAAGGCGTAAGCACCATCCTGGCGCAGATCGCAGCCGAGACGCTGCGTGTGCCCTTTGAGACGGTGCAGGTTCACGAGATCGACACTTCGATAGTGCCTGACGCCGGCAGCTCTTCGGCATCTCGCCATTCCCTCATGTCGGGGAATGCCGTGAAAGGTGCATGCGAGCGTGCCCTGGAGGCTTGGCACAGCGGCCAGCGGCCGGCCGTGGTCAAGTATCAGTACGTGCCTCCCAAGACGTCCCCGTTTGATCCTGAGACTGGAGAGTGCTATCCCAACTTCTCCTATGGCTACGCCAGCCAGGTCGCCGAGGTGGAGGTAGACCCGCAGACCGGTGAGGTGGCTCTTACGCGCGTGGTGGCGGCGCACGACATGGGCAAGACAATCAACCCACAAACGACGGAAGGGCAGGTGCACGGAGGGGTGGTCATGGCTCAGGGTTGGGCCCTGATCGAGGATTTCATACAGCAGGATGGTTACATCAAGACCCGCCGCTTCTCCGAATACTTGATTCCCACCTCCATGGACGCGCCCAAGGACATCCAGTCCTGCCTGGTCGAAATCGCTGACCCGCTTGGCCCTTATGGGGCGCGTGGCGTGGGTGAGATGACCATGATGCTGCTGGCTCCGGCCATTCTGGACGCCATCCACGATGCGACGGGGATCTGGTTCAATAAGATGCCGGTAAAGGCGGAGGATGTACTTCTGGCCTTGAAGAGAAAGTCCAGGACTAGCTAGCAAGCTTGGCGCACAGGAGGATAGGCAGCTGACGTGTCCGCTCGGATGATCGAACTGAAGGTGAACGGTCGCCTGCGACAGGTGTTGGTGGAAAAGACCTCTTTGCTGGAAGTGTTGCGCGAACAACTGCGCCTGACAGGTACGAAGAATGGCTGCGCCTGTACTGTGCGCATGTACTCGTTGCCGGTCACGGCTGGTAGGCTACTGGCAGCGTTGGCGGTCAGGTAAGACATGGTCATCGGCGCTTGCACGCTTTACCTCAGCATTCCCGCGAGTCACTCGTTGAAGGACAAGCGCCACGTCCTGAAATCACTCGCGGCACGGGTGCGCAATGACTTTAACGTTTCGGTTGCTGAGGTCGCTGAGCAGGACTCCTGGCAAACGGCCGTCTTGGGGGTGGCATGCGTTTCCGCTGACCTTGCATACGTCCAGGGCCTGCTGGCCAAGGTCGTGGAGGCCGTCTCCCACTATCGCCTGGACGCACAAATCCTTGATTACAGGATCGAGACTTTCTGATGCTGATATGGCTACGGTCCAACAAGCGCCTGGCTCGCACGGGGGTGGCACTGTTCTTGGGGCTGCTCTCTGTGGGACTGGTTTCATCCTATCCGAGGCTAGTAGATGGCGTTGGCACCCTCTCGGCCAAGTCCGCCACGCCAAGCCCCAGTATGACGTGCACGGGAACGGCCACCTCCACACGTATGCCGACAGACACACCGACTCCCACTGTCACGTCTACTCCTACTGCGACGGCTACTCCTGTTCCGACCCCCACTCCGACTGAACCGCAGTCGCGGGTTCTGCCCGTTCCCGTGATTCTGCAGCAGTTGCCTCTCTCTTGCGAGTTCGCCGCCATGCGCATGGTGCTGGCGGCGTGCTTTGGCAAGCCGCCGGGTGAGCCGGAGCTGATCGCTTGCATGCCTCGGGATCCCAACCCCAACCTCGGCTTTCGCGGGGATCCCGCCGGATACAATCGCTTTGCGGATGGCACGATCAACTGGGACAACTATGGTGCATACGCAGATGCAGTGGCACAGGCGCTCAACCGTTGCGCACTGGAACCTGCGGGAGGGCAGTTCAGAGCGTGGGCGTCCAAGGGCACTAGCTACGACGATGTCGTGGAGGCGATCCTGGGTGGCTATCCAGTTATCGTTTGGGTGACAAAGCGCCAGAGTGTAGAGACCACTCAGGTGGATACTGCTCAAGGCCCGGTGCAACTGGTCATGGGTGAACACGTATGGGTAGTCGTAGGTTACCATGCTGACGGCACATTCGACGTGCACGATCCTTACCCCCAGCCCAACGGAGTGCAGACTCTCCATGCGCGCACTTTTCCCAATTGGGAACTGTTTGACCGCATGGCGGTCTTTGTTGCGCCCACGCAGGCGAGCACTGACTGAGATCTACGAGCATGGTCCATTGCCCCTACTTGCGCGATTGGGAGCATTTCGACGCGCTCACTGAACCAGCGCTGGGGCGGCGTTGCCTCGCGCAGCATCCTCCCGCTTCGCCGTCACCTTCCACTCAGGCGCGTCTGTGTCTCCACACTTGCCATATCGAGTGCCCGCATTACCAAGTGGCAGAGAAGGCCCAGGCCACTGCTGACTCCAGGGCCGCGGGTCAAGGCGTCAGCCCGCGATCGGCCTTCGGCTGGCGTATCGTGACCCAAAACCGGCGTCCAGTTGTCCTGCTGGTCGCGGCTGCACTGGTGATCGCCGTTGCATACGTGCTGATGAGCAGCAGGGGCGCCCCAGCCATTCAGTCCAGGCAGTTCGAACCGCAACCCCCGCAGACCGCTGTAGCTTCAGCCACTTCAACCCTCACGCCCACCCCAGCCGCCACCGAGACACCCGTTCTGCCCACTGTGACGCCGACGGCAACCGTACGCCCTCAGGCATTCTCGGCGCCCACGCGCATTCGCATTCCTCGCATCAGCGTAGATGCGGACGTGGTCGAAGTGGCCTATTCAATTAGAGAAGAGAATGGCAGGAAGGTGACCGTCTGGCAGGTCGCGGACTATGCAGTTGGCTTTCACCTGGGCTCGGCCTACCCAGGGCATGCCGGCAACACGGTTCTGGCTGCGCACAACAATATCCGGGGTCGCATCTTGCGCCACCTGGTGGACCTGGTACCGGGCGATGACATCTACCTGTATGTGGGTGCTCTGGAGTTCCACTATCGGGTGACGCAGAGCATGTTGGTGCTCGAAAAGGGAGTGCCTGAGGAGATCCAGCGCGAGAACGCGCAGTGGATTCAGCCCACCACGGACGAGCGGGTGACCCTAGTGAGCTGCTGGCCCTTCATCAAGCCAGATCATCGCGTTGTGGTTATCGCCCATCCTTGCTGCGAGTAGCGACGTCTGCGTCGAGCGCATGACTGCTCCGCTCCACACTGTCCGGCACTGGATGCCAGCAGCCCTGCGACTTCAGGGCTCGGTAGAGCTTCGCCCATTCGTCCACCGATAGCGTCTCAGCTCGCCGCGTGCCATCGATAGACGCATGGCTCAAGCCTTGACCAAGGGAGGCTAGCGACAGCTGCAAGCCGTGCAGTAGTGCATTGCGGAGCTGTTTGCGGCGCTGCCCAAATCCTGCGCGCACAACGTCAAAAAAGGCAGCCACTTCGCCCTCGCCCAACGGGAGTTGCGCATGTGGATCGATGCGCACGATTGCTGAGTCCACCTTGGGGACAGGATAGAAACAGCTCGCAGGTACCGTGGCAACGACTCGAGGCAGGCCATAGAACTGCACGCTTACGGCAAGCAAGCTCATCTCTCCCGGCTCAGCGCTGATGCGCCGCGCGACCTCTTTCTGAACCATCAACACGATCATCTCGGGCCTGAAGCTCTGCTCCAGAATGCGGCGAAGCACAGCAGAGGTGATGTAGTAGGGGATGTTGGCCACCACTTTGTAGCGTTGGTCAGGCTGCAATTGGCGGTCTTGCAGCAGCCCTGCGATGTCCAGAGCAAGTATGTCACCCAGGATGATTTCCGTGTTGGTCATGGCCTTCAGCCGCTCGCGCAGCACGCGCACGAGCCGCTGGTCTATCTCCACGGCCACAACGCGCCTGGCCCGTTGCCCCAGAGCCTCCGTCAGGATCCCGAGTCCAGCGCCGATCTCAAGTACCGTATCTTGGGGTCCCACTTCGGCCGCAGCGAGGATGCGTTCGAGAACGCGCTGGTCCACCAGAAAGCTCTGGCCCAACCTCTTCAGCGGGTGGAGGTCAAGTTCGTGCAGGAGAGCCCGAGTGGTCATGTCTTGGCAGTAGCAGGGGAGCGGCTAACGGCGCTCCGTGGGATAGTTCGGCAGTATCCAGCTGATCTCCTGAGAAGGAGGCACCGGTTCAATTAGGTATACATCCACCCAGCTTTTCCAGGATACCCAGTCCTCTTCGTCATAACAGAGGTCAATCCAGCGGCCCCTGATCTTGCCGCCGGTGTCTGCTGCGACGCCCAAGCCGTACCCCGGCACATACACGTTCGTCCGCAGATTGATGACCTTGGGATCCACAGCCACGATGCCTGTAGTGGCCTTCCACCCCAAGCGAGTAATGCCATAGTCCGGATGGTCCGGCGTCTTGCCAACGCCAGATGCGTGATAGGATGTGGCCAACATGCGCACGCGGCGCCAGTAGCGGACTAGTCCACCAGGAGTCTGTAGCTCACGCAACACGATATTCGTACCATAGCACACAACCCGCGTCGTGGGCTGGCGCTCCACCCATTCGTCCTCGACGCTGCGGCTTTTCTCCACGCCGTCCTCGTAGACGATGAGGGTGTTGCGCTTGCGAACTCCGACCCGTCCTGGTTGCTCTATGCGCTGGTGGTCCAGTTCAAGCCGGCCATCGGCGCGCCACACGGTCTGAAAGGGAATCTGCTCAAACTCTACGACCGAGGCTTCCACTACACGCACCACGCGCACGCTGGTTGCCTGGGTCACCTCTGTGTCAAGCGCGGGCAGGGTGTAATCCTTGCCTCGTAGGGCCACGCCCGTCTCCCTCAAGAGTTGAGCGACACTGCTCGCCTGCGTACGCGTCTTGATTTCCTTGCCGTCCACGTGCAGCGTCACCGGTTTGGCTCGCTGTATCTCGACATGCATGCCGGTGGTCAGCAATGTGCCCAACAGCGGCTGCACACGGTCTCCCAGGTACAGGGTGATGTTCTGAGCGAGTAGAGCATCTCCAATCGTCCGCGCTACCGTGTAGACGGTGCTATACATCCCGTCTTCGTTGATCGTCAAGGGTACCGACCGCTGCAGGCGGAGGTGCAGCCAGGAACCGGACGAGCCACTGTCCAGGCTGCCCTGGGCGTGGGGCAGCCCTGATGTCAGGTTGCTGACGAGGGGCCAACGGCTGGGGGCCCACTGAAAACGTGGAAGAGGCGTATGGCTATCCACAACATCGCCGTCCAGCGTGAGCATATCAGAGGGCTTGGTGCCCAGCTTGGCTTCTTTCAGCAGGCTCCCGACGCTGTCAGCGAGTGTATAGTGCTCGGTCAGTTGCCCGTCGGCCTCCAGCAAGATGGGCAGAGCCTTCTCTATCACGATGGCGTGACTGCATTCAAGAGCGCTGTCGAGGGAAGGCATGACCGTGTCTGCAGGATGAATGGACAGGCCTACTTCGCGCAAGAATGCACCCACGCTGCGCTGGTGCGTGCGGACATGCCAGGTCGCCCCGTTGACCTGTAGTGTAACCGACTCCCCTGATCGGGCATAGGCCAAGAACATGCCGGTCACGAGTAACGCCAGGCCGGCCAGATTGAGGAAGCCCATGGGCACTCTTCTGCTCGGTGCTTCCTCCAATGCACATAGTGCGCTCTGTGGGGCTTGGAGAGTGCTCTGGTCCGGTAGACAGCCCACCGGCATGGTACTGATCTGCGTTTCGCCAACCGACTGCCTGCTGGAAGTCAAAAAGAAGAGTCTCCCGTGTTCCGCTCATAGGCTCCAGCGTATCGTGCGGCCGATTCGCCAGCCAAGTAGCCACTTGAAAAGGCGGCCTGCAGGTTATAGCCGCCGGTGTCCGCATCGATGTCCATGACCTCTCCACAGAAGAAGAGGCCCCTGACCAGTCGCGATTCCATGCTGCGTGGATCGATCTCTGTTGTGTCCACACCACCCGCTGTGACGATGGCTTCGGCGATTGGGCGAGCACCCTGGATGGTGACTCGAAGGTCCTGCAAAAGGGCACACAATCGCTTGCGTTCGGAGGCGCTCACCTGGCCTCCTGGTTTGCTCGGCGGCAGGCCGAGTATGGCAACAATCGCTCCAGCCAACCTGGCTGGCAACAGACTCGCCAGGATATTCTGTAGACGCCTGCGACCCTGAGCAGCGAGTTCTTGTTGCAGTCTTCTATCCAACTCCTCGCAGGTCAGGGCGGGCTTGAGATTGATTGACAAAGTCACTGGCCCCGCTGGCAAGGCGTCAACGGCCCTTCTGCTCAGTGCCAAGACCGTGGGGCCTGATACCCCAAAATGCGTAAACAACATCTCTCCAAAGTCCTGAGCAATCGGCCTGCCGCGCGCCAGCAGCGTAACCTGCACGTTGCGCAGAGTGAGGCCCTGCAGTTGGCCCACCCAGCCCTCCTCCGCCACCAGCGGCACAAGAGCAGGCCGGATTGGCACAATGTGATGTCCAACTTCATCCGCCAGGCGGTAGCCGTCGCCCGTAGAGCCGGTGCGCGGGTACGAGGCCCCGCCCGTGGCTAGCACGGCAGCGGTGCATGACAGGTCGCGTGCTGATACCCGCACGCCCTGCACTCGGCCATCTGCCACCAAGAGGCGCTCCACGGGCGATCTGAAACGCACTATTACGCCGTTTACGGTCAGATATCCCTCCAGGGCGCCGACCACCTGACGGGCGTCATTGGATCGTGGAAAGACGCGCCCGCCGCGTTCCACTGTGGTCAACACGCCACGCTGATCGAAAAACGCCGTTAGATCCTTGACGAAGAAGCGCGAGAACGCGCCGTAGAGAAACCTGCCTGTGGCACCAAAATGCGCGACAAACTCTGAGAGCTCGGTCTCGTTGGTGAGATTGCAGCGTCCTTTGCCGGTCAGCCGCAGCTTGTTGCCCAGGCGTGGCGTCTTCTCCAGCAGCAAGACGCGCGCGCCGCATTCGGCCGCACGTCCGGCCGCCATCATTCCCGAAGCGCCCGCTCCTATGACCACAACCTGCACGGCAGTCATACCGTTCCACAAAGCAAAAGAGGGTGGGAGAACCGCCCACCCTCGCTGTTCTTCACGGTCGTGCACCTCCTGTCGATGCCCGCACACCGGCTTGCACCGGATAGCCTGCTCCAATCAGGTGACCCTACGGCACCCAGAGGTGGCTGCTTACCGTTGCTTCCTTCCGGACCTGGCGGGGTTCGCAGATCTCTGCCGCGTAGGACCCAATCTTCAACGCCACTGGTCCGTAGCAGTCCCAATGTGCGGCACCTCGAGGGGGGATTCGACCCCGCTATAGCGGATTGCGGGTACAGGGCACCGCTAGCTCCCCGTCTAGCACGACCGTGCCTATCTTACCGGCGGGCGGGTGTTTTGTCAAAGTCACCAGGCAGCGGAGAGGGCGGGATTTGAACCCGCGAGGCTCATCGCCTACACGATCTCCAATCGTGCGCACTAGACCAAACTATGCGACCTCTCCGTACCGGGCGATTATAGCGGCAAAAAAAGATTGTGCAAAATGCCCGCACAGAGTATAATCTGCCTGTTGGCCGGATGTGCAACAGGAGGCCGCGAGAGACAACGAGGAGGAGACCGTGGACCTGAGTCAAGCGACGAAACTGCTGACATGGCTTGACGAAGAGCACCGTAAGGACAAAGCACTGCTCGTCTTGCTGCAGAGCCAAATCGACGCGCAGAAGGCACAATTGACCGAACAGGCACGGCAGATGCAGGAGACTCAGGCAACGATCACACGCCTTGAGGCGCAGTTGCCCAGGATCGGTCAGGTAGAGGCCTCTATTCAGAGCGCGCGGAGCGAATTTGCCGGCATGCTGACGAAGCAAGCAGCCGATCAGGAGGCCCGGCAGGAACAGCGCGTGCGCGCTGACAGACTGGAGGCTGAAACCATCGCCAGGCTTATCCGGCAGTTGCAGGAGCGCGTGGAGGGCCTTGGCACGTTTGATAGTAGCGTGGCATTGCTGCGCGATGAGGATGGCAGGCTGCAGGCCGAACTCAGCAGACTCGTGACGCAAGTCGGCGAGATTGTCAAGCGCCTGGGTGTTCAGGATCAGCGCCTCGGTATGCTCTCTCAAGAGGGTCAGGCGCTCCGGGAGGGACTTGCGAGCGCCACGTTTTCTTATCAGGCCCTGCAGGAGCAGAACATGTCACTCAAAGCCGCGATTGAGGCTGTGTCGGCTCCCCTGGATGCCAAGGTACAACAGCTACAACTCTCCGTGACAGAGATATCCAAAGGCCGGCAGGCAGATCTGGACTCTTACCAAGTTAGGCTGCAGGACCAGGCCCGGCAGATGGAAGGCCTGGCCGAGAAGCTGACAGCGGTTCAAGTCCCCCTTGACCGCTGGGCCAAACAGATGGAAGAACTGATGGGGCAGTACGAGCGCAATCGCAAGGCGCTGCACGACTTGCACGAACTGGATCGTGCGGTTCGGCAGCAAGGGAAGGAACTGGCAGAGCTCCAACGTCTGGCCGCCGAGCGGCAACGCGCCGAATTGCGGGAGTGGCAAGACAACCAGTCCAGGGTGGACGAAGAGCAGACGGTTCGCATTCAACAGGTAGAAGCTTCGCAGGGCAAGATCGCACTGGCTCTGACAGGATTGGAGAAGAGCCTGGACGAGGCACGGCACGACATCGCCGGCCGCATCGAACAGCTTTGGCAGGTCTGGTCGGAATTCGCGCGGCAACAGGCCAAGCTGTTTGGTGATTTCAAGCAGCGTAGGGCAGGCTGATGCGAGTTATTGGCACCGCCGGGCATGTGGATCATGGCAAGTCCACGCTGGTTCACGCCTTGACCGGAATCGATCCGGACCGGCTCAAGGAAGAAAAAGAGCGGGAGATGACGATTGACCTGGGCTTCGCCTGGCTCGAGTTGCCCAGCGGCCTGGAAGTGAGCATTGTGGACGTTCCCGGCCATGAGGACTTTATTCGCAACATGCTGGCAGGGGTAGGCGGCATCGATCTGGCGCTTTTCGTGATCGCTGCCGATGAGGGCGTCATGCCCCAAACGCGCGAGCATCTGGCGATCCTCAATCTCTTGCAGGTTCAGGACGGGGTTGTCGCGCTTACCAAGTGTGACCTGGTCGATGATCCCGAATGGCTGGAGCTGGTTCAAGCAGAGGTGCGCGAAGAACTAGCTGGCTCATTGCTCCAGGATGCTCGCATGATTCCGGTCTCGGCGCGTACGAGACAGGGTCTGCCCCAGTTGCTGGCAGAGTTGGATCGTCTCCTGCAGAAACCGATTCTTCGACGCGAGACTGGGCGGCCGCGCCTGCCCGTGGATCGCGTGTTCAGCATGGCTGGCTTCGGCACAGTGGTAACAGGCACTCTCATTGAGGGGCGTCTTCGCACGGGGCAGGAGGTGGAGATACTGCCGCGTGGGCTGCGGGCTCGCATTCGTGGTTTGCAGACACACAAGGAGAAAATCGATATTGCTATTCCTCCCAGCCGGACAGCGGTGAATCTCACGGGCGTGAGCCTTGACCAGTTGCAGCGCGGAGATGTGCTCACGACGCCCGGCTGGCTCCGCTCCACCACCTTGCTTGATGCGCGTCTGTCCCTGCTCAAGAGCGCTTCTCGTCCCCTGCTGCACAACGCAGTGACCGACTTTTTCACCGGAACCGCTCAGAGTGAGGCGCGAGTGCGCCTACTTGATCGCAAAGAACTCGCTCCTGGTCAGGAAGGCTGGGTTCAGTTTGTCTTGAGTGTTCCGGTGGTTGCGGTCAGGGGAGACCGCTTCATCATTCGCCAAGTCTCTCCCAGTGTCACTCTAGGCGGTGGCTCGGTGGTCGATCCCTTCCCGACGATGAAGCATCGCCGTTTCCAGCCCGGAGTTGCGCAGCGCCTGGAGCAACTGTCGCACGGTACACCCGAGGAGGTGCTGCTGCACGAGATTGAGACCGATCAGCCATGCGAAGTGGCGTTACTGCTTGTGCGCAGTTCTCTGGGTGTGGACCAAGCGGGCAAGGTTCTGCAGTCTCTGCTGAAAACGGGGCGGGTGCTCTCTCTGGGTGCGAGTGCGATGGATAAGGATTTGCCTGACAGCGGCCCCACGTATGTGATCTCGAGTGATGGCTGGGAGGCCTTGCTCGCCAGCATAACATCGTCACTACGTGAGTACCACCAGCGCTATCCTCTGCGTGGAGGCATGCCGCGGGAGGAACTGAAGAGCCGTCTGGGCCTTCCGGCGGCAGCCTTCAACGAGGCTATCGCCAGGGCCATGAACCAGAGCGTGTTGGCTGCGACGGATGCAACGCTTGCCATGGCCGATCATCGTGTAGCCTTCAGTGCGGAGCAACAGCGCAGCGTGGTGGAATTGATGCGCATGTTCCAACGTGATTCCTCTTCTCCACCATCTCCAGCTGAATGTGAGGCCTTGGTCGGGCCCGATGTGCTAGCTGCGCTCATCGAGCAGGGCAAATTGGTGAAAGTCAGCGATACTGTGCTCTTCTCGGCCGATGCCTACCAAAGGATGACACAAGCGGTGGTGGATCACCTGCGACGTGAAGGTCGCATCACCCTGGCGCAGGTGCGTGACATGTTCAACACCAGCCGCAAGTATGCACAGGCGCTTCTGGAGCATCTGGACGAAAGGCGCGTGACCAAACGCGTGGGCGATGAGCGCATCCTGCGCTAGCGAGGTTCGGCGATGCCTCTGAAACTGGCAGTAATTGGCCAGCAGATGGAGCAGATGGCGGAGAGTGCGGCCACCTTCGTTCCGGTGCAAGAGCGGTTCGTGGAGCAGGCCCAAGCGCTGCTGCGCCGGATTCCGGCTGACGCACTCTGCGACAAGCTCGACTCACAAAGATTGCAGCAGCCTCGCATTCCCTGGCTTGTTGCGTCCCCATTGGGCTCGATGTCTGGCGCTGTACATGCTCCCGCCCCGCCGGCTGAGGTTTGCGTGGTGGGTGGCGATGCGTCCTCCATCGCGCCCGACCGGCATAGCTCCTTGCGCTACTACGTGCTGAATGTCGGTGTTGCCGCTCTGACCTACGGAAGCCATCCAGATGCGAGATTGGGTTCGGACAGTCAGTTGTGTTTTCGGGATGAAGATCTGTACCTCTTTCCTGACAAACGGGATGTTCCGCTGGAAGGTACTTTGCTGGGAACCCGAATGGAAGCAGAATCGCTGCGTGCTCTGCAGCGTGCCACCCAGTCGGCCACTCTCCCGACGGTAGCCCTGCGCGATGGGCCGCTGATTCTGTGGACACTTCAGAACGAGAGCGAGCTGGTGCAGTCGAGCATGCTGCACGCCTTCCTGGAGTCGATGAGCGTCCTGCAGCAAGCAAGCATACCCTTGGGTGGGTACATCAGCTTCAGCGACGCTCACGACGTAGCCAACTCTCTGCGGGTTTGGTTATGCCAAGGCAGGCCCAATGCGTGCGAACGCTGCGATAGCGAGGAACGGGATCTGTGTATGGCGCTGGCCAAGATCCACGACCGGGAGCTGTTCAGCTTTCTGTCCGACGGGCAGCGCTCTGAGCTGTTCGGCAGTTCGTCGCAGATACTCAAGCTGTATGGCGAGCACCGTGTCGCCTTTTTCTACCTCAACGTGGGCGGGGAAATTGCTCGGATCGAGACGCCTCTCTGGGTAGCGACAGATCCTGCGCTGCTTGGCCTTCTGCATGCTGCCACGTATGACCAATGCCGGCGTAGCTCCGGCTTTCCACCCTATCCGCCCGCGTTGCTGGAAGCGCATGAACAGGCGGTGATCACCTCGGCTGAAAGGCGTTTGATTGAAGAGATGGTGGAGCGAGCGATGGCGGGTCTGGGCTTGAGCGTCAAGCGCTCAGCCAAGGATGATAGCAAGAGGAGACGCGGCGTATGATGATCGGCGAGATCATCGAGACCATGAGCACAGGGTTCGTCGCCGAGAGCTTTGAACTCAACCAGCCTCCAGCTCTGGGAAGTTTTGTCGTGGTGCACGCGCCTAGCGCTGGGCCCTCTGTCGAGCTTTACGCCGTGGTCACCAACGGCAGGACCGTGGGTGTGGACCCCAGCCGCCGTCCGATCAGGCAGAGCACGGCTGCGGTCTTTGACCAGGCCATCTACGAACACCAGCCTCAATTGAAACATACCCTGCGCACAGAGTTTAGTGCGGCGCTGGTTGGTTGGGCCACGGAGGGGCGCATTCGGCAGCACCTTCCCTCGCGCCCGCCGCCCCTGCACTTCTCCGTGCATACGGCCTCCGAAGAGCAGGTGCAACACTTCACTCACTCGCTCCAGTACCTGCGCCTGCTGTTGCAGACGGTTGCTGAGGTTTCGCCACTCCAAGTTGTGGCAGCCAACGTGCGCGAGGTTTTTGAGCGACGTGACCAAGACCGTGACTGGCTCTGCCAAGCGGCGCGTGAAATCGCGATTCTGCTGAAGAGTGACCACGAGGCACTGCTGAACGTTCTGCAAGCGATTGACCCGGGAGAGGCAGATCCTGCCAATTCCGCTCTGGCGCGTCAGAGCAGCGCAATAGCTCCAGACCCATCGCGACGAGGTAGCAGGCCATGAAGCACGAGAGGTTGGGCGTGGTCGTAGAAGGCACGTTTAGCGCAGGGCTGACCGTCAGGCTCGACCCCGGCGCGACGACTGAGCAGTTGCGTATTGGAGACTTTGTGGTGCTGGAGGGACAGCACAATCGTTATTTCAGCTTGATTTCGGACATCCAGCTGCGGGTGACGGATCCGCGCCTGCTGAGCGATCCGCCTCGTGAGGGCTCTTCCTTCATCGCGCAGACTCTGGCCGGTACGACCACCTTCGCCACTGTCGAAGTACGCCCCATGCTCATGCTGGAGAAAGTGGACGAGTCCAGCCCCAGTGAACTCCTCGACCGCAGCGTTGGACCGCAGGCAGTGAAGACCATCCCTATGCACTTTGCCGCCCTACGCCAGGCAGACGAGTTGGACTTTGCCACGGTCTTTGGCAGGGAGGGCGGGAAGAATTTCGCCCTGGGGACACCACTGAGCATGGACATCCCGATCTGCCTCAGGCTGGACCGCTTCGTGGAGCGCTCGAACGGCATCTTCGGGCAGTCCGGCACCGGTAAGAGCTTCCTTGCTCGCTTGATCATCAGTGGAGTGATCCAGAGCAAAGCGGCAGTTAATCTCATCTTTGACATGCACGATGAGTACTCCTTTGACAAGCAGACTGAGGACAAGCGTTGGGTGAAGGGTCTGCGCCAGCTTTTCGGGCCTCAAGTGCTCATCTACTCTCTGGATGAATCCTTGGGACGACGTGCTGGGCGCAACGTGGACGTGACGCTGAAGGTTGGCCTCAATCAGATTGAGGAAGCGGATGTGGTGCTGTTGAGCGAAGAACTCAATCTGCGCCAGACTGCAGAAGCCACCATTGGTCTGCTGCACGACACTTTCCATGAGCAGTGGCTGCTGAGACTGCTCGAAATGAGCCCGGAGGAGCTGGAGCTCTTCTGCCAGAGCAGCGGCGCCCATCCGGCCTCGGTCAGCAGCCTGCAGCGCAATTTGAAAAGGCTGCAGCGCCAAGACTATGTCGTGAAAGAGGCCTCCTTTTCAGCACTCGATGATATGGTGGAAGCTCTGGACCGGGGCAAGCACGTGATCCTGCAGTTTGGGCGTCACAATAGCGTGCTGGACTATGTGCTGGTGGCGAACCTAGTGACGCGTCGAGTGCGACAGCGCTACGAGGACAAGATGCGTCGCTACGAGGAGACGAAGGAAGTGGCGGACCAGCCACGTACTCTGATGATCACTATCGAAGAAGCTCACAAGTTCCTCAACCCCGCCGTGGCCCGGCAAACCGCGTTTGGGACCATTGCGCGCGAGATGCGCAAGTACAACGTGATCCTCCTGGTGATTGACCAGCGGCCCAGTAGCATCGATCCCGAAGTGATGTCGCAGCTGGGCACGCGCGTATCGGGCAAACTCACGGAAGAGCGAGACATTGACTCGGTCTTGACTGGGGTGGCCAATCGCAGTGCGTTGCGTGGTGCATTGGAGAGTCTCGACACGCGCCAGCAGATCTTGATCATGGGGCACGCGGTCCCGATGCCGGTCACAGTGCGAACGCGGCCTTTTGATCAGGCGTTCTACGCCGCTATCGGAGCTCGACTGCAGACGCCAGAACAGGCTGGGGACGACATTCAGGACCTCTTCGGCGACGAATAGGGAAGGAGGGGCAATGCCCACCAAGCGGATCTCAGTTGACGTTGAGCCCTCACTCGCCAGGCGTTTCAAGGCGCGCCTGGCTTTCAGCGGCGTTTCGATGACCTCTGTTCTTGCCGAGCAGATCAGCCAATGGGTGGGGACGTGGGGTAGCAGCTCGACAACACACACCATTCAGGCCGCTGAGGAACTGCGCGACCTCGCCGGGCAATCCTACGGCGACCCTGACCTGTATCTGGCCATTGCCTACTTTAACGAGATTGCCTTTCCCGAGCTGGTGCAGCCCGGAATGCAGGTGCAGGTCCCCGAGCCAGGCTCTGCACCGCTGGGCTTGATCCCCGGAACGTCCATTCCAGGGGGCTGGCCAAAGACCACCCTGTCGGTAGACGTTGATGCTCAACTGCACCGCAGGTTCAAGGCCCGCGTCGCCTTCGAAGGAACCACGCTTACGGCTTGGCTCTACAATTTCGTGGCCCAATGGACCGGCGACTGGCCCACTCAGACTGCCAGGTATGTGGTTCAGAGCGGCGATACGCTGAGCGCAATCTCCTTCCGGTTTTACGGCGATGCCGGCAAGTACTGGGCAATCGCGCACTATAACGGCCTGAGCAACCCCTCGTTGTTGAGCGTCAACCAACAGTTGACCATCCCGCAGCCATTGACCGCGGGTCAACTACCCAAGGGCGAGTCACCTTACATCTTTGGCATCCATGACCGCCACGGCGAGTTCCTGATGGCCGACAAAGGCAGAAAGGGGTGGGTGCTCGTAACCGAGGAGATTGGCCGGGATCCAACCAAGTCTGACGGCGGGAGCTACTCGGATCTGGAAACCGCGGGCTTTGGTGTGATCGTGCGCTTGAACCACGGCTATTTCAGGCCTCCCGACACTTTCCCAGGTACGATCCCTCGGTCTGAGGCCAACGCTCAAAGCTACCGTGATTTTGCAGTGCGCTGTGGCAACTTTGTCGAGCATTCGTCGGGCTGCCACATCTGGATCATTGGCAATGAAATGAACCTCGACACCGAATGGCCGGGCGGCAGGAACGGGGAAATGATCACTCCGGCCCTGTACGCAGACTGCTTCAAGCGCTGCTATACGGAAATACACGGGCGGCCTGGCCACGCGCTCGATCAAGTGGTGGTGGGAGCCATCGCCCCCTGGCCGGCTGTGGCCACGTATCCCGGGAACGAACGCGGAGACTGGATCAAGTACCTGGCGGATGTCCTGGCCCTGGTCCAGGGCAAGTGCGACGGCATTGCGCTCCACACGTACACCCATGGCCACGAACCCAGCCGGATCACCAGCTACGTTCCGATGAATCCGCCTTTTGCGGATCGCAACTTTGAGTTCCGCGCCTACCGCCAGTTCATGGACTCTATCCCTGCGAGCATGCGAAGCCTTCCCGTCTATATCACAGAGACAGATCAATTCGGCCCTTGGGTGCGCAGCAACACCGGCTGGGTGCAGGCTGCCTATGCCGAGATCGACCGCTGGAACCAAGATCTCACGCACCAGAGGATTCGTTGCCTGCTGCTATACCGCTGGTCTACCGACGATCGGTGGTCCTTTTCGGGCATTCCAGAAATCAAAGACGACTTCAGGGCTGCGCTCGACCACGACTACCGCTGGTGGTAGCATGAGGGGTGTTCGGTAAGCTCATAGAGGTGAGTGACTCTGTATGACTGATCTGACCGAAGGCGAATTCGAGCAACTGGTTGCGGACGCTGTCGCCAGCCTGCCACATGAGATACAGCAACATATGGACAACGTGGCAGTGACCGTTGCTGACTGGCCGAGCCCTGACGAACTGCGACGCGTGCGCTCCGGCCGTGGCAGCCTGCTGTTTGGGCTGTACGAGGGCGTGCCGCTGACGAAGCGGGGTGGACACTACAATCTGGTTGCGCCGGATCGCATCATCATCTTTCGTGGGCCGCTGCAGAACGCCTTCCGCACGCCGGAGGCGCTTCGCCAGCAGATCCGGCGCACCGTGGTGCACGAGATCGCGCACCATTTTGGCCTGAGTGAAGCGCGTATCCGCGAGCTGGGGTACTAGCCGCTGTCCTGCAGCGTCTGCCCGCCAGGCAGCTACTACGAAGGAAGGGACCATGCTCATCTATGAACACGGCACGCTGATCACCGTGGATGCAGATAGGCGTATCATCCAGGATGGTGCGTTGGCGGTGGAGGGAGAGCGTTTTGTGGCTGTGGACAAGACGCAGACGTTGCGCGAGCGTTTTCCACAGGCGCCGCGAGTGGACTTGTGCGGGCGAGTGGTCACGCCCGGATTGATCAACACCCACGTGCACATGGCGCAGGCCATGATCCGCGGCTGCGCGGACGATATGGAGCTTCTCCAGTGGCTAGGCAACCGCGTGTGGGTGCTGCAAGGCAACTACACTGCAGAAGATGGGCGCGCCAGCGCCGAGTTGTGCATTCTGGAAATGCTCAAGTCGGGCACCACGGCCTTCGTCGAGTCCATGCTTGCCGAATGCTACGGCTTCGATGGCATCGCCGATGTGGTGGTGCGATCGGGCATACGCGGGACTCTTTCCAAGATCGTGATGGATATGGGGACCTATGCTACCAAGGACAGTTGGATGCATCCTGGCATGATCGAAGACCGTGATACCAGCCTCAAGAACACGCTTGCGATGCACGAGAAATGGAATGGCGCAGGAGACGGACGGCTGCACGTCTGGTTCGGGCCGCGCACTCCAGGTGGCGTCAGTTCTTCCTTATACAGGGAAATCAGCGCTCTGGCGCGAGAGCGAGGCATGGGCATCACGGTGCATCTGGCAGAGGTGCAGGCTGATCGCGTCTATCTGCGGGAGCAGTTCGGCCGCACGCCAGCCCAGTACGCCGAAGACGTGGGTCTGGTCGGACCCAATGTACTGCTGGTGCACACGGTTTGGATGGACGCCGACGATATCGCCATCTTGGCTCGTACTGGCACGCACGTGTCGCACAACCCGCTCTCGAATGCCAAACTGGCTTCTGGCATTGCTCCCATTCCCGAAATGTTGGCTGCCGGCGTGAACGTCACTCTGGGCACGGATGGTGGCCCGAGCAACAACACCTACGACTTGGTTCACGACATGCGCTGGGCTTCATACCTTCACAAGGCACGCACATTGAACCCTCTACTCATGCCGGCAGAAAGCGTTTTGGAGATGGCCACCATCCGTGGAGCCAAAGCTCTGGGTCAAGAGCGGGAGATTGGCTCGCTAGAGGTGGGCAAGCAGGCAGATTTCGTCACCTTTGATCTGGACCGGCCGCACTCGATTCCGCATTTCGACCCGGTTTCGACACTGGTGTGTTCTGGCAGTGGCGCCGACGTGCACAGCGTGGTCATTCAGGGGCGCATGGTTGTGCAGGGCGGGCAGGTTCTGACCATGGACCAAGAGCGCATCCTGCGCGAGGCGACGTCCAGGGCGCAAGCGGTATGGGCGCGCGCTGGCCTCGAAACCAAGCCACGCTGGCCCGTGTTCTGAGCCAGAGAGCGTACCTCAATGCGTCAACTAGACATAAAGATGGGCTCTGAGGGGATTTCCGGTCGGACGATGTGCACCCGAGTGAGGACTGTGCTCTTGACCCATCGGGAGACTGGCATTTGAGGTCCAGTAACACCGCTTTTGACAAGCAAGGACCTGTAAGGTAGAATAGCCCTGCCTGCTTTGGGAACTGGTTACTATCCGCACAAGGGAGGAATATCAATGTACCAAAGCGCTACGGTCATCGGACATCTTGGACGCGATCCGGAGATGCGCTACCTGCCTTCGGGAACGCCAGTGACGAGCTTCAACATTGCCACTACGCGCAAGTGGACCAACGCTGAGGGTCAGCCACAGGAGAAGACCACCTGGTTTCGCGTGAGCGTCTTTGGCAAGCAGGCCGAGACCTGCAATCAGTACCTTGCCAAGGGCAGACTGGTGCTGGTCGAAGGCGAAATCGACGTTTCTGCCTGGGCCGACAAGAGCACGAATGAGCCGCGCGCCACACTGGAGTTGCGTGCTCGTACCGTGCGTTTTCTCGGTGGCAAGGGTGAGAAGGTGGAAGAGGCTGCCACTCCGGCAGGGGCCGCGGCTACCGCTCCGGAAGGTGAAGAAGAGATTCCCTTCTAGCACCTGGGCCGTTCCACCACAACTCAAGGCTCTACAAAATCTCTACTTGGTGCCTGGGATGTCAAAGCATACGCCTTTGGCATGCGTGTCGGCGACCTCGATGCGACGTCGAGGTCGCTTTGTTTGCGGAGAGTCTTTGAACCTATGCTCTCTTGCTCGTGTGAAGGTTAACAGCAAACCCCACTGGGAAGGATGGCATGACAAACCGACAGATGACGATTCACGATGCCGCAGAACGAGTGACTGCGAATGTGGAGCAGGTGATCATTGGCAAGCGCCAGGTGATTGAACTGGCCCTGGTAGCCGTGCTGTGCGAGGGGCATATCTTGATCGAGGACGTGCCCGGCACAGGCAAGACAACCCTTGCCAAAGCCCTGGCGCGCTCCCTAGGCTGTTCCTTCCAGCGCATCCAGTTCACGCCCGACCTGCTGCCTTCCGACGTGATCGGGGTGTACTTCTTCAACCAAAAGGCCCAGGAGTTTGAGTTCCGACCCGGTCCCATCATGGCGCAGGTGGTGCTGGCTGACGAGATCAATCGCGCCACGCCCCGGACACAGGCAGCTTTGCTGGAGGCAATGCAAGAACGCCAGGTAAGCGTCGACCTAGACACAAAGCCACTGCCGCGCCCCTTCCTTGTTTTGGCCACACAGAACCCAATCGAACTCGAGGGGACCTTCCCTCTGCCCGAGGCTCAGGTGGACCGCTTCTTGATGAAGATCAGGCTGGGGTACCCGGATGAAGACGATGAGAACGGCATCCTGCTGCGCTATGAGCGAGAGGATCCTTTGGGCGTGCTGCAACCCGTCCTCGATCCTGCTACTCTGCTGGAGCTGCAGTACTCGGTGCGCTCGGTCCAGGTGGAGGAGTCGGTGAGGCAGTACGTGGTGCGCGTCACCCGTGCCACGCGCGAGCATCCTGCCGTGGAACTTGGTGTCAGCCCACGCGGAACTCTGGCGCTTTACAGGACGAGCCAGGCCCTGGCGGCTCTGCGTGGCAGGGAGTACGTGATTCCCGATGACATAAAGTACCTCTCCCCGTCTGTGCTTACTCATCGCATCATCATCCAACCCCAGACGCGGCTGCGCGGACGGACAGCGGAGCAAGTGATTGCCGAAATCGTGGATGCTGTGCCCGTACCAGTGGAGAAGTGATGTTCAACGAGAACTGGCTGGCGCTCGCGGTCTTTTCCATTCTCCTGGGTTTGGTGCTGCGCGACAACAGCCTTCTGACCGTATCCGCCCTCATGCTTACGGTTACCGGCGCCGGCTGGCTATGGAACCAGTATTCGCTGCGGGGAGTTGGCTATCGACGCCTTTTCAGCGAGCGCAGGGCCTTTCTGGGTGAGGTCGTGGATCTCACCTTGCAGGTCACCAATCGCAAATGGCTTCCCTTGCCATGGCTACGGGTTCAGGACGAATATCCGACCTCGATTGCACTGCTGGATGGGCAGGTGCAGCCCTGCACCAAACCAGACAGAGGGCTGTTGAGCAACCTGATGTCGTTACGCTGGCTGGAACGGGTCCAAGTGCGCTACCATCTGCGCTGCGACAAGCGCGGTTTCTATGCTTTTGGTCCCGCCTGTCTGCAATCAGGGGACATGTTTGGCCTATTTGATTCACAAAGCGTGCGACCTGAGGTGGACTGGCTGATTGTGTATCCCGAAGTACGGCCGATCGAGGGCTTGATCCTGCCCCCCAAGGAGCTGCTGGGAGAGGCAAAGGCACACCAGCGCATCTTCGGGGATCCCACCCGCACTGCTGGCACCCGCGAGCACCGGGCAGGAGACCCGCTCAAGAGCATTCACTGGAAGGCCTCCGCACGCCACCAGACGCTACAGGTCAAGGTACATGAACCGACCACCACCACGCAGCTGGTGATCTTTCTAGACATGGCCACTCTGCCGAGGCCCTGGCAGGGCACCATACCTGAACTGCTGGAGCGGGGCATCAACGTGGCAGCCTCCATTGCCAGCCATGCGGTAGCGCAGCGTTTTCAGGTAGGACTGCAGGCAAACGGCTGCTGGCCTCGGTCGGACCAGGAGTTGAAGGTGCTGCCCAGTCGCAGCCCCGATCAACTGCTGCGCATTCTGGAGGCGCTCGCCGCAGTCTCTGTGCAACCGATCATCAGCATTGAGGAACTACTTCACAGGGAGAGCGCACGCTTGCCATGGGCGGCGAGCTTGTTCGTGATCACGGCGGTGGTTACAGAGGAACTGCTGGTAGTCATAGCACGCCTCAAGGCGTCGGGACGGCGCGTTGTGTTGATACGCCTCGATGAAGGAGCCCCTCTGCCACTGCAAGTCAACGGGTTGCCCGTGCAACGCGCAATCGATGCTGGCTCAGTGTTTCGTTTCGAATCGGAGCAGATGGGGTGAACGAGTTGTTGCGCCTTCATTGGCGACGCGAATTGAGCTATGTGGGGCTGGTGCTCATGGAGTGCTGCTGGCTGTACCCCTGGGCAAGCGCTCTGACCGGCAGGCAAGCGGCCAGGCCTTACCTGCCCTTTGCCGCGCTTGTTTGCACGCTCTTGCTGGCACTATACCTGACTCGTCTGCTCGAACTCGGCACGCCCCGTGTGTGGTTGCAGCGCCTCTTGACGGTTTCGGTGGCCTTGCTGAGCACCTTGCTGCTGCTTAGGCTCTACCTTTATGGCGAATACCGCCCTGGCGACCTTTCCTGGACATTTCGGTTCGTGGGCGAATTGGGCACGGTCCTGGAACGTGTCCCGCGTGCTCTGATCATCTTTGCTCTTGGCCTGTATCTGTGGTGGCGTGGGATCAGCCTTGCGCAGAGAGAATTGGGCATCGACTCTGCCGGGCTCTCGTTCCGCATCGGGATCCTGGCTCTCCTATGGCTGCCTGCAATGGGTATGTTCGGAGCGCGCATTGAAGCTACGCGATTCGCTTTTGCGTATTTTGGCTTTGGAGTGATCGTGATGGGCTTGGCGCGCGTTCACGATGTCAGCGAGAGTCTGGAAGGCATTCGATCTCCCTTTGATGCTTCCTGGCTGGCCATCCTAACAGGTGCAGCACTGCTTGTCTCGTTGCTGAGCGTGATAGCTGCATGGCTGCTTTCCCTACGCACGCTTGCGGCGTTGGTGTCGCGGCTTGGTCCGTTGTGGCGCTTCTTGGGAACGCTTCTGGCTCCCGTGGCAGCTGTGTTGGCTTGGCTGTTGGCACTCGTCTTCGATGTGCTGGTGGGTTTGTTCGCAAGGCTTTTTCAATCCTCGGAGAAGCAGTTGTCTGTGGTGGATCGTGTCGCGCAGCGTCTGCAGGCTCTACTGCCCAGCTGGCAGGCAGCAGGTGGTGCGCCCCAGTTGCTACAAGTTCTGAAGTGGGTTGCCCTGGGGTTGCTGCTGACAGGGGCGTTGGCCGTTCTGGCGTTTTCAGTCGGCCGGAGAAAGCGGGAGCGCAGGGGTGCGCGCTCTGCGGAATGCGCGTCCTTCTCCGGTGACCAGGCTGGCGATCAGAGTCCAGACCGGGGCCGGCAGGATCGGTTGCGACGCTTGGAGGCAGGACTGCTTGCCGCATTGTCCAGTCTGCAGGACAGCCGGAACGCTATTCTCACTATGCGGCAGATCTATGCCAGGCTGGCCCGTCTGGCTGCTGATATTGGCTCTCCTCGGCGAGAGGCGCAGACCCCCTATGAGTACTTGGACGACCTGCGGAGAGCGTTTCCGGACAGCCCTGGCGAGGTACAGCTTATCACGGAAGCCTATGTTGCTGCCCATTACGGACAGCGTAGCTTCCCATCGGAATACCTTCAGCGCGTGAGGGAGGCTTGGCAGAATATCCGCAAGCGACACGAACACGCTCGGGCCGCCTGAGGCATCGCCGTATGGGGGCTAAGATGATAGGGTCAGCCCGAATGCGTGCGTGGTCGGCACTTTGCGTCTGCTCGCTTTTACTTGTCTGTAGTGCGTCTGGTTGCGCGCGCTACGTTCTGGATGTAGACGTGGCGCAGCGGCGCCTCGATACCGCTACGCCGGCGTTGGATGGCTCCTGCAACGCCATTCAATCATTTGTCTGCGGACGCCCAAATCTGTGCCAGATCGAGTTGCTGCCGGCGGTGTACGATGGGCCAGTGAACGGCATGCTTACCCTGCAGCTGGATACCACCGTACCCGACGCGCATGCAGTGGCGCAATGGAGCGTAGACGCGGGGCAAATCCGGCACAACACCCCTGTGCTCTTCTCATTTGCACCGCAGCACGACTCTGCCGGCCGCCATTACAGGCTGTCGGTCGAGGGCGTTCTTGGCATGCGCGTGGGCTTGTGGTATGACAGTGTGGATGCCTACGGGGCTGGCGGCCTGGAGCTAGCGGGGTTGCCAAGTCCGGGGGATCTATACTTCGTTACGCGCTGCCAGTATGACCTGCCCGCCATGACGCAGGGAATCGTGCAGGGGTTTGGGCAAGGCGCTTGGCTGCTCGCTCCGCTTGTTGTGCTGCTGCTGTTACCGGGCTTTCTCCTACGCCAGGGCGCGGGTGTAGCGTGCAACCGCGATCCTGTTGCCGCTCTGGCGCTGAGTGTGGGCATCAGCCTTGCCCTTGTGCCACTGGTGTTGTTGTGGAGCACGGTTGTGGGCTTGCACTGGGGACGCTCGCAGTGCTGGATGGTTGCTGCTTGTCTGGTTGTTTGGGCCGTCTTTGTGCTGGCCCGCGCGCGCCTTCGCGTTCTGACCCCATGGTTCGACGCTGCGAATCGCTTGGTGGTGCTGGGTGCCTTGGGCTTGCTGGCACTCACACTGACGCTGCGTTTTGTGCAGGTGCGTGATCTGGCTCTGCCAGCGTGGGTGGATTCGCCTCAACATGCGCTTGTGACCCAACTGGTGGTGATGCAGGGACAGGTACCCCGCTCGTACGAGCCGCTTTTGCCTGTCCAGGGCTTTGTCTATCACTTTGGCTTGCACGCCGACGTGGCGTGGTTGCACTGGCTGTCGGGGCTATCCATACCAAGTGCTATGCTCATTCTCGGTCAAGTGTTGAATACAGCGGCCGCCCTGGGAGCCTATCTGCTGGCCTTGCGCCTCACCCAGCGCAGGACTGCAGCCCTTGTGGCACTCGTGATTGTTGGCCTGGTGTCGTATATGCCAGCCTACTACGTCTCGTGGGGACGCTACACGCAACTTGCAGGCATGGTGATCTTGCCGGCGGCTTTGGTCGTGAGTCTGGACTGGCTACAGGATATGCGGCGCAAGCCAGGTCTTCTGCTGGTGGCTGCTTCGCTGCAGGCCGGGCTGTTTATGACCCATGCTCGTGTGAGCGTCTATGCCGCTTGCTTTGTGGCTGGTGTCTGGCTGTGGGAGAGTCTGGGGCATCTGGTGGCTCGTCGCGGGGAACGCGCCGTCGAACTCTCACTGCGTGCGGCCGCCTTGCTGCTGCTCGCTCTCAGTCTCAGTGCGCCCTGGCTAGTGCAGGTCGTCAAAGGCATTCATGCGTCTGCGCAGGAGGCAGGCGTCACAGCCCTGGCAGTTGACCCGGGCTACAACGCCTTCCCAAGGGAACTCTTGCTCGTCCCCCGCAACGCTGGTTTGATACTGCTGGCGGCCGCGGGAGCGCTCTTGGGGTTGTTGCGTCATCGCAATGTGGCGGTCTGGACGCTCCTCTGGGTGATCATCGTGGCACTGCTGCTCAATCCTGGGTGGGCGGGGATCGAAGCGACCGGCTTGGTGAACAACGCGACGGCGGTGATAGCTTTGTACCTGCCGCTCTCCGTGCTTGGTGGAGAGGCATGCGCGCTGGCTTGGGAGAGAGTCATGGCACTTGCGGCAAGTTTAGACGCATCTCGAAGAGGCGTCTCGCAAGTGCTGCGTGCCACCGTAGTGGGCGTGACCATCGCTGTTGCCCTGAGGGGTGCTTGGGGAATGATATCCATCGTGAATCCAGCCACTGTGCTGGCGACGGAGGAGGACGTCGAAGCCATGGAGTGGATCCGCGAGCACGCACCTACAGATGCAGTGTTTCTGATCAATGTACGTCCCTGGCAACTGGGCATCTACGTAGGCAGCGATGGCGGGTACTGGATCCCTTGCATGACGGGCAGAAGGGCCATTTTGCCTGCTCTGTCCTACGCCCACGGGGGTCCAGAGTACGTTGGGGCGGTTGGTGAGCACGCACGGCTTGTTCACGAGGTTCGGGATGCTGAAGAACCAAGGCTGCGTGCCCTGTTGGCAGAGGAGGCTGTGACGCACGTCTACATTGGTGCCAAAGGGGGCACGCTTACTCCCCAGATGTTTGTTCGCAGTTCCCTGTACCGACCGGTATACTGCAGCGGACAGGTGTGGATCTTTGAAGTGCTGCACAAATGAACAGGGCATCGGCTTTCAGCCGATGCCCTGAGGCTAGCGCTGCGAACGCGAAGACGTTTGTCAGGAAGCGCTTGGCTGCTGGGCCTGGTTGTATTGCGACATCAAACGGGATTTGCGACGGGCCGCGTTGTTCCTATGAATGATCCCCTTTTCTGCTGCCTTGTCCAGTGCGCGGACCGCTTCGGCAACGCTCTTCTGCGCCTCCTCCAGCTCTCCCGCCTCGATCTGCGCGCGCGCCTTCTTGACGCATGTGCGGGCTTCGGTGCGGAACTTGCGGTTGCGCAGCCTCTTCTTCTCGGATGAGCGTACGCGCTTGATGGCTGATTTCAGATTCGGCAAGGAAAACCTCCATATGTGATCGCTGCAAATATGAATCGCCATCGCGCCTGGCCACACCCTTGACAGGCAGGAAGCTCCCCATTACAATGGCTCGAGCGCCATGGCAGTCTACAATTGTACCCGATTCCAGTCTGGATGTCAAACTGCGTGCACGCTCCGCACTTCATCGCGTCCTGGCGCATGTTTCACGTGAAACACTTCCTGTGCGCCCTAAGCAGCCAGTTTCACGTGAAACAATCTGAATTGAGGAGTGATCTTGGCACAAAGCCATCCCAATGGGCAATCTCCACGCTTCTGCGACTACGAGGGCAGCGACTATCGCACCGCCTTTTGGGAGGGGCGTGGTCGCGAATATGAGGACAGGGCGGAGCGCATTGCCCTGCGGAGGCTGCTGCCACCAGGTGGCGGCCGCATCATCGACATTGGAGCCGGATTCGGTCGGCTGGTGGACCTTTACGCCGCATACGACGAAGTTGTGCTTATGGACTACTCGAGGTCTCATCTCGAGTACGCTCGCCAGCATTCTGGCGCGGCTCGCATCACCTGTGTGGCTGCCAACATATACCAGATGCCTTTCGCCACAGCCTGCTTTGATGCGGCAGTGATCGTACGGGTGCTCCATCACCTGTCTGACACGCCCAAGGCCCTCCAGGCCGTTCGCCACATTCTGTACCCTGGCGCCACTCTGGTCATGGAGTATGCCAACCAGCGCAATCTCAAAGCGATTGTGCGCTACTGCCTCGGACGACAACAACACAACCCCTTTGGCCTCGAGCCCTGGGAGTTTGCAGAGCTGAACTTCGACTATCATCCAGCCTTTGTGGAGGGGGCTTTGCGCGAGGCTGGTTTCCGCATCGAGCGTCAGCTGGGCGTCTCCAGCCTGCGTATCGGCCTTCTGAAGCGGCTTCTTCCCGCAGCTGTCATTGCCGCTGCCGATGCTTGGTTTCAGAACCCTATGGGACGCCTCAAACTCACGCCCAGCGTGTTTGTGCGCGCCCGGGCCGTCGGAGAAGCGGGCATAAAACCGCGGGCGTTGACGTTCTGCTGCCCGGTGTGTCGTGGCGATCTGGCTCCCGAGCCAGAGAGGCTGCTTTGCGTCACTTGCGGGCGACGCTGGAGCACTGCGGGCGGCATCTATGACTTTAAACAGCCCCTGCAGGAGTCGCAATAGCCATGCGATTCATTGGACTGGACCTTGCCTGGTCGGCCAGAAACAAATCGGGGGGTGCGGCAATTGAGGACGAGGGCGGCCGCGCCCGCTGGCTGGGCGCATGTGAAGCGCTCGGAGATGACCAGGAAGTGCTGGCCTTCGTCAAAGGGACGGTGGGCAGCGAGAAGGCTCTGGTAGCCATAGATGCTCCGTTGATCGTGCCCAATGCCGAGGGCTCCAGGCCAGTAGACAGGGAGATCACCCGCCTGTTTGCCCGTTACCATGCAGGCTGCTATCCCGCCTATCGCAACCGCCCCGGCAGTTGTACGCGTGGCGAGGGCATCGTTGGCGCTCTGGCTCAGTACGGTATCAAACAGGATCCATACGTGCAGACACGCGCCAACGAGAGCAGGGTCTTCGAAGTCTACCCTCATCCGGCGACTATTTCGCTCTTCCATCTGGAAACGACCATCCAGTATAAGCCACGCCCCGAGAGAACGACCGCCTTCCGGCGCTGTGAGTTGCTGCGTTTGCGCGGGTACCTTCAGGGACTGGTGAGAGCCGAGCCGGCCTTGAGTCTACCCTCTGCGATTGCTTCGGCCGAGTTGGCAGACCTGGGTCCGGCGGCTTTGAAGCGCCACGAGGATCTTCTGGACGCCATCGTGTGCGCCTACATCGCCTATTATGCCTGGTACTGGGGACCAGCGGGCTACCAAGTATATGGCGACACCGTGTCAGGCTACATTCTGGTGCCCATCACTGCGTGGATGCGGGAACGTCTCAAGCGAGACGCGAAGCTGTCAGGGCGGAGCGTTTGACCAATCGCCGAAAAGCGGGTATTCTTGAGGCATGCGTGGGGGTGGTTGAGTCCTGGTGGGCTCCGCGGTCTTCAAAACCGTCTGAGGGGTGCTGCAAAAGCGGCCCTGG
>CAYZKS010000023.1:20081-29092 GCA_964478725.1 uncultured Anaerolineales bacterium | reverse complement strand
GGACGTGCGTCTCCGCGAACGGCTCGGTTCGGCCTGGAAGTGGTTGTTGCCAGGCATGGGCGTGAAGCGTTGGCTGATCCTGGTGGCTTTTGGGCTGCTGCTGCTCAGTCTGGGAGTCAGCTTCATTTATGTGCAGATCTACCGTGCCCTGGAGTTCACAGGCGCCGCCTCGCCGGTGGCCTATGCGCTAACGCTGCAGTTCTTGCCCCACTGGCTGAGGGGACTGCTGCTGGGCCTGGCAGGTGTCTTGAGCGTGGGGTTCGGGGTATATCGACTCAGCCGTTCGCTGCTGTCGGTATTTGTGGCGCCCGAGCACGGCAGCGTGGTAGACGCGATCTATCGTCATCGCATGCGCCGGCGCGGACCCAAGATCGTGGCGATTGGCGGCGGCACCGGGCTTTCCACTCTGCTGCGAGGCCTGAAGGAGCGTACGGACGCGCTGACGGCCGTGGTGACGGTGGCGGATGATGGGGGCAGCTCGGGACGATTGCGCGAAGAGCTGGGCCTCTTGCCGCCCGGCGACTTTCGAAACTGCATGGCGGCGCTGGCTGAGGTCGAGCCCCTGATGGGGCTGCTCCTGGAGTATCGCTTTGGCGCAGGCCTCGGCCTCGGCGGGCACAGCTTCGGCAATCTGTTCATCGCTGCCATGGCAGGCATCACTGGTGACTTTGCGCAGGCCGTACGCATGTCCAGCAGAGTCCTGGCAGTGCGAGGGAGCATCCTGCCCTCCACCATGGAGAGGGTCACCTTATGCGCAGAGCTCGCGCAAGGAAAGGACGCTGACAACGGCCAGCGCCAGGTCAAGGGGGAGTCGCTCATCCCCAAAACCGGCGCGCCCATTGAGCGCGTCTTCCTGCAGCCGGACGATGTGCATGGGTACGGCGAGGCCGTGCGCGCTTTGCTGGACGCGGATTTGATTGTGGTGGGACCCGGTAGCCTGTATACCAGCATCCTGCCCAACCTGCTGGTCAGGGATCTGGCAGCCGCCTTTCGCGCCTCGGGCGCTCTCAAGATCTACGTCTGCAATCTGGCCACGCAGGCCGGGGAGACCGATGGCTACAACGCACTTGATCACGTGCAGGCCCTGGAAAACCATCTGGGCGACAGGCTTTTTGACTGCATCCTGCTAAATGATAACATGGAGGTGCGACAGCCAGACAACTGGAATGCCGAGATGGTTCGTCCAGTCACGGATGAGAAGCACCGCTTCGATCTGGCGGACGTGGTGGACACGCACAAGCCCTGGCGACATGACCCCGGCAAGCTGGCAGATAGCATCATGCACATCTACGCCGAGCACCATCGACGCCGTTAGCGCTTCGACCGGGATCGATACCACCACACTGCTGGCGCTCCCTGCGGCAGATCGGGTAACCCGACGAGCCTGAATCGAACACCCTGCGGACATGCAGGGCAAACTATCAGAAACGGAGAGGCAAAGATGACGATCAAAGTAGGTATCAACGGATTTGGCCGCGTGGGGCGGCAGTCTTTCAAGGCGATGCTGGACCACTACCCCGAGGACATCCAAGTTGTGGCTGTCAACGACCTTTTCGAGCCCAAGGTTAACGCGCATCTGCTCAAGTACGATTCGAACTATGGGATTTTCCCCGGCACGGTAGAAGTGTCCGGCAGCAACCTGGTCGTGAACGGCAGGGAAATCCAGGTGCTGGCACAGAAGGACCCAGCGCAGTTGCCGTGGGGCCAGCTCGGCGTGGACATTGTCCTGGAGTCCACCGGCATCTTCACGGAAAAGGAAAAGGCCATGGCGCACATCAACGCGGGCGCCAAGAAGGTGATCATCAGCGCACCGGCCAAGAACGAGGACATCACCGTCGTACTGGGAGTGAACGAAGACAAGTACGACCCGGCCAAACACCAGGTGATCTCCAACGCCTCGTGCACCACCAACTGCCTGGCGCCAGCGGCCAAGGTGCTGCACGACAACTGGGGCATTGTGCGCGGCTTGATGACCACCATACACTCCTATACGAACGACCAGCGCATCCTCGACCTGGCCCACAAAGACCTGCGCCGGACTCGCGCGGCTGCTCTCAACATCATTCCCACCACCACAGGCGCCGCCAGGGCTTTGGCCCTGGTCATTCCGGACCTGAAGGGCAAGTTCGATGGATACTCGCTGCGCGTGCCCACGCCCACCGTCTCGGTAGTAGACTTTGTGGCTGATCTCAAGACCAAGACCAGCGTCCAAGAAGTGAACGCTGCCTTCCAGAAGGCCTCCGAGGGCCAACTCAAGGGCATCTTGGGCATCAGCATGGAGCCGCTGGTTTCGATGGATTTCAAGGGGGACCCCCGCTCTTGCATTGTGGACGGGCTGTCCACAATGGTAACCGGCGACACCATGGTCAAGGTCGTCGCATGGTACGACAATGAGTGGGGCTATTCCTGCCGCTGCGCCGACCTGGTCAAGTTCATCGGCAGCAAGTTCTAGCATCCAGCCGCTTCAAGGCAGGCAGAGAGGGGATAGGGGAATTCGCTCTGTCCCCTCTTTCGTGCGAGAGGACGGCATACCGGAGCGCACATACGCCTATGCAACGCATTGCTATGTTGAGCGTCCACACTTGCCCCATGGCGGCCCTGGGAGGCAAGGAGACGGGCGGCATGAACGTATATGTCAGGGAACTGAGCCGCGAACTGGGCGCTCAGAGCCTGAGCGTGGACATCTACACGCGTTCGCAGGACCCTGCGCGCAAACGCGTGCGCGAGCTCTGGCCCAACGTGCGCGTCATCCACCTGCCGGCAGGACCGGAGAAGCCCTACAGCAAGCACCTGGTCTTCGAGCACCTGCCGCAGTTTGTGAGCGGACTGCGCGAGTCCGCCGCCAGGGAGCGCATCTCCTATGACCTGCTGCACAGCCATTACTGGCTGTCGGGCTGGGTGGCGCGCGAGCTGGCGCGCAGTGAGCGCTTGCCCAGCGTGCACATGTTCCACACGCTCGGCCTGATGAAGGATAGCGTAGCGCGCAGTGCGGCCGAGAAGGAAACGAGCATTCGCATTCAGGTCGAACACGAATTGGTGCGCGACATGGACCGCATCGTGGCTGCCACGCAGCTAGACAAATCGCAGATGCTGGAGCTGTATGGCGCTGACCCGGCGAAGATTGAGGTAATACCGCTTGGCGTGGATCTCGCCATGTTCAGACCGATTCCCCGCCGCGAGGCCATGAGCGCCATCGGGCTGGACCTGTGCAAGCCGCGCCGGCTGATCCTTTTTGTGGGACGTATGGACCCGCTGAAAGGGCTGGACACCCTGTTGCGCGCCATCTGCAAGCTAACCGACTTGGCGCCCGAACTGACCAAGGACCTGTGCCTGGCCGTGATTGGCGGCGACCTCGATGAGAACGGGACAGGCCAGAACGCCGAGGAGCTGGAGTGCCTGGAGAGGCTGAAAAAGGAAGTGGGAGTGGCTGACCTGGTTGCCTATCTTGGCTCCCGCGCCCAGGACACATTGCCATACTACTACTCCGCGGCGGACGTGTGCGTCGTGCCTTCGCACTACGAGTCCTTCGGCCTAGTGGCTTTGGAGGCGATGGCTTGTGGCACGCCGGTGATCGCCTCGCGCGTAGGCGGGCTGCAAACCACCGTGGAGGACGGCGTGACAGGGTTGTTAGTGCCGGCGGGCGATGCCGATGCTCTGGCAGACAAGCTAAGGCTGATCCTGCAGGATGGCGGGCTGCGCCAGCGCCTTGGCGCCAATGCTCGAAAGAAGGCGCAATCCTACACCTGGCGCTCCGTGGCTGAACGCGTCGTGCGAGTGTACGAGGACCTATGGCGCAAGAGAACGTGAGCAAAGCTCACGCAGAAGCGAGCACAAGGCTGGTAATCATCGCGCATCCGGACGATGCCGAGTTCACGGTGGCTGGAACGGTGGCTCGCTGGGTCAATCAGGGGCATCGCGTCGTCTACGTAGTGTGCACCGACGGCAGCCGTGGAAGCAACGCTCCAGACATGCCTCCCGAAGGCATGAAGCCCCTGCGGCACGCCGAACAGCAAGCGGCCGCGGCCATGCTGGGAGTGAGTGAGGTGGTCTTTCTGGACTATGAGGACGGAACGCTCACCGCGAGCCTGGAACTGCGCCGCGACCTGACGCGCATGATCCGGCGCTTCAAGCCCGACATCGTGGTATGCTCGGATCCCAGCTCCATCCTGCGCGGCAATACCTACGTGAACCATCCAGACCACCGCGCCGCAGGCGAGGCAGCCCTGTACGCCATTTTCCCCTCGGCCTGCACGCGCTTCATCTTTCGCGAGCTGCTGAGCGAAGGGTTGGAGCCGCACAAGGTGCGCGAGATCTACCTGGTTGGGGCAGCCGAGCCCGATTTCTGGGTCGACATCTCCGATACCATGGAACTCAAGCTAGAAGCGCTCAAGTGCCACCGCAGCCAGGTGAAGCCAGAGTACGTGGACGCGCGACTCAGCACGTGGAACGGCGAAGTAGGGCGGCGCCATGGCGTGGCGTACGCCGAGGACTTCAAGCGCATCGTTCTGAACTAGCAAGGCTGCCCGACGTTGAGCCTGCGCTCTATGCAGAGCGTTGCTGGGGCGTGGCCGAAAGGTCGTGCTCCGAGCGACTGCGGCTGCGCAACAGGTAGGCGATTCCACCCACCAGCGCCACGGCTGCCCCGATGAGCCATTCCGGACGGGGCGCAGGCTCGGCTATCTGCATTTCCCCTTGCATGCGCTGGCGCGCGACCTCCCTCAGATCGCGTTCCAATTTGAGTCTGTATGCGGCCGGCGCCCGCACCGGCGCAAGCACCAGCTTCACGCGCTCGGCCAGGCTGGACAGTTCTGCCAATTCCGGCCTCGATTCACCACCAGGCAAGTTGGCGGCGGTAACCATGGCCGTGCCGTTCAAACCATCCGCGTGAGTTGCCAGCGCCCCTGCCACATCCTGCTGTCCCATGTCTCATTCCGTCCCTGATTCGCGCAACTGCTCGCGCAACTCGAGCAAGGTGCGGTGATAAAGCGATTTGATCGCACCCTCTGTGCGACCCATCACCTGTCCGATCTCCGCGTTCGTCAACCCCTCACTGAACTTGAGGATCAGCAACTCCTGCCGCTCCTGTGGCAGCTTTCGCAGCGCACCCAGCAGAGCGCGCTGATCCTGTCTGGCCGCCGTCCAGTCCTCCAACCGGTCGGATTCGCGCGTAGACACGATCAGCGCATCCAGGGAAACGACGCGATGCCTGTGCTGGTCGCGATACCAGTTGACCACGGCATTGTGCGCGATCCGGTACAACCAGGCTGAGAACGGAACGCCGCGAAACACAAACGTCTTCAAGTGCACGAGCGCCTTGAGGAAAGTGCGTGCAGTCAGATCCTCAGCATCCGCATGGCTTCCGGTGCGCTGGTAGGTATAGTTGTAGATCCGGTCCACGTACATCCGGTATAGGGTGGAAAAGGCCGCCGGGTCCGTGCGCGCCCGTTCCACAAGCAGGCGCTCTTGCTCTTCCATCTTCGCCGTTCCTAGTTGATGCGGCCCAGCGTTCGCCTGCCTGACACTGAGAACACCGTCAAGCGACAGACGTTACGAGGCCTCAAGTGACTGCGCGACATTCTATGCCTAATGCCGGAAAACGCCAAGCCCGATGCAGGATCAGCCCCAGGCGTGATTGGATTTGACAAGCCTATGGCTCTATGCTACAATCGCTGAAGTTTGTGACTACTTTCACATTGTCACTGGCGCTCGTTTTGTCCCAGGATGGCACAGCTAGGCCCTGACGTCTGCCGGATCTGGCGTGCGTATGGCAGAGGAGTGCTCTTGGCTCCGTCATATTCCCGGAACCCGACGCTCGGCTAGCTTCTCGTGTGGCAGAGGAGTAAAGCGTCAAACGACAACGGCGCATACGTGCAGCAGAGACGGTGTTGATCTCGCCGTGGGGTAGGCATTGATGAAGCTGTCCGAAGTACTATCTGCCATTGAGGGAAGGCTGCTATCCGCTGAGGCGGACCTCTCGCTGGAAGTTTCCATGGCCTGTGGAGCGGACTTGATGAGCGACGTGCTGGCTTTCACCCACGCTGGCACCCTCCTTCTGACGGGTCTCACCAACTCCCAGGTTGTCCGCACCGCGGAAATGGCAGGCATCCTGGCCATCGTGTTCGTGCGCGGCAAGCTGCCGCCTCGAGACACTGTGGCACTTGCCGAGCAGAAGGGCATCCCTCTGCTGGCGTCAAAGTATACGATGTATGAGACCTGCGGACGTCTCTATGCTTGCGGGCTTCCGAGCTGTGGCCTGTTCCGACTAACGGCAGACAACTGGCCAGGAGCAACGGCCTCGTAATGGCCCTGCGGCCAGATCTGCATCCAGACTACTCCGGTTGAGGCAGCGCAAGGCAATGGTCACAGGTTCTCTGCAGGAGAAGGAGATCAAACCCAAGCAGACCCTGGAGGTCACGAAGCTCCAGGAGCTGGTGTATGAGCTGAAAATCGAACAGGTCATGACCAAGAAGGTGATCACGGTATCGCCTGAAGACAGCATGCGCCATTTCAAGGATGTGTTGCGCCTGAACCGCATCTCCGGCGCGCCCGTCATGAGTGGCGACGAATTGGTGGGGATTATCAGCATCGAAGACCTGATCAAGGCGCTGGAATCGGGCGACATCGACGCACTGGTCGGCCAGAGAATGACCACCAACGTGCTGACCGTCTTCGCGGACGAGACCGTCATCCAGGCTGTGAACACCTTTGGACGCTTGGGCTTTGGCAGGCTGCCAGTGGTCAAGCGCGATGGCAAACTGGTGGGAATCCTGACCCAAGGAGACATCGCGCGCGGGCTGCTGCGCCAGCTGGAGGTAGACTATCACGAGGAGGAGATCCACCGCTATCGCGCCAGCCACATCTTTGAGGACATCGTCTCGGATCAGACTGGTCTGATTCTGCGCTATAGTGTCAAGCCGCGTGATTTCTCGCACTGCGGCGAGGCTGCCAGCAAGCTCAAGCGCGCCCTGCAGAGACTTGGCGCCAGCCCGAACACTGTGCGACGCATCGCGGTGGCCAGCTACGAGGCAGAGACCAATCTCGTGATCCATACAACCAACGGCGGCCAGTTGACCGCCGAGATTCAGCCAGAGAAGATTCGGATCGTGGCGGTCGATCAAGGGCCCGGAATCCCGGACGTGGAGCAGGCTCTGCAGCCCGGGTTTTCAACCGCCCCGGACTGGATTCGGGAACTGGGGTTCGGCGCGGGCATGGGCCTTAGCAACATCAAGGCATGCTCCGACGAGATGAGCCTGGAATCCAAGCCCGGCGTTGGGACGCGCTTGCACATGATTATCAGGCTATGAGGCTACTGAAATGCAAAAGGATCCGGTGACACTACGCGAGGTCGTGAGCAAACTCTCCCTCTCGGTTCAGACTGGCGCTGACAAACTGGACAGGAAGGTGAGTGGTGGCTACGCCTCCGACTTGCTGAGTTGTGTCATGGCCAGGGCGCGCAAAGGCAACGTATGGGTCACTCTGCAATGCCATTTGAACGTCGTGGCTGTGGCGACTCTGCTGGAACTGGCTGGAATCATCATCACAGAAGGCGCAACGCCGGATGCAGCCACCCTGGCCAAGGCAAGTGAAGAGGGAGTGACGATTCTGACCACCTCGAAGACGACCTTTGAGGTGGTGGGAGAGCTTACGGACCTGGGAATCCAGGGCAGAGAGTAGGCTGCCGCGAGGGGACTGGAATCTATGCAGGCACAGGGCACCGCACTCAGGCCATACCTTGCTGACCTGCACGTGCACACGGTCTTGTCGCCCTGCGCCGAGGTGGAGATGATTCCGCCGCTGATCGTGGCCCGCGCGCGAGAGCTTGCCCTGGGCGTGATTGCAGTGACCGATCACAATTCGGCGGAGAACGCCGCAGCAGTGATCGAAGCAGCCCGCGGGTTCGAGCTGACGGTGCTGCCTGGCATGGAAGTGCAGACCAGAGAAGAGGTGCATCTGGTATGCTTGTTTGACACGGTCGAGCAGGCGTTGGACTGGCAGGAATGTGTGTATGCGCACCTGCCGTCCTTGAAGAATCGCGAGGACTACTTTGGCGCCCAGTTCGTGGTGGACTCGACCGGGGAGTATGTGCGATCCAACGAGCGATTGCTGCTGACCTCTACGTCCCTATCGGTGGGAGAGGCAGCCCGGGGCGTTCACGAGAGAGGCGGGCTGTGCATTCCGGCTCACGTGGATCGCCCGGCGTTCAGCCTGCTCGCGAACCTGGGCTTTGTTCCGCAAGACGTGCAGTGGTGCGCCATGGAGGTTTCGCACCAGGCGGACGTGGAGCAGTTGCGTAGCAAGCACCCTTCTCTGCGAGGCTATGCATGCATCAGCTCGGGCGACGCGCACCGGCTGGAGGAGATCAGCGACCGTACTGTCCTGACGATCGAACAGCCCAGCGTGGCTGAGATTGCCATGGCTTTCAAAGGGCTGAATGGACGACGGGTCAAGGTGTTGAGCCGCTAGCGCTTCGGCGAAGCTGGCGCGGGCAAACGGATGTGTTGGGCAGACGTCGGCCAGGGTTCTCTGGCGTGGACGTGGACTCCAATTACCAACATTGGGCAAGGAGGGCATAACGACGTGGCTGAAGAAACCTTTGATTTGGCTCCTCTGGACAAGATCTTCGAGGAGTTTCAGGCGCAGAAGGGCGCGCTAATACCTGTGCTGCAACGGGCACAGGACCTCTATGGCTATCTGCCGGCTGATGTGCTGAAACTGATCTCCACGCGCATGCGCGTTCCACTCAGCCAGGTGTATGGCGTGGCCACCTTCTACGCGCAATTCTACCTCACCCGGCGCGGACGGAACGTCATCCGCGAATGCGACGGGACCGCCTGCCACGTGCGTGGCGCGCCCAAGGTCATCGCCGCTGTGCAGAAGGAGCTCGGCATCAAGGCCGGCGAAACGACTCCTGACTACAGAGTAACCTACGAGATCGTCTACTGCCTGGGTTCTTGCGGCCTGGCGCCTGTAGCCATGGTGAACAACGAAGTAGTAGGGCAATTGGTGCCCGA
>CAYZKS010000023.1:16369-19981 GCA_964478725.1 uncultured Anaerolineales bacterium | reverse complement strand
TCGACCGCGCCCCGCTTGGCGATATTGGCGGCAGCTTGATGGCGGTGATGCTCTCCGAGCGTCCAGTGGACATAGCCTACAGGCACAAAGTAGATGGTCGCAGCTTCGAATTGGATACTGCCGACGTGCGCCATGAACTGGGGGACATCCCCCTATCGCATCCATTGGTCAGGGAGTGGCTCGGATTCACCCTGGCAGAGGGTCTGGCCGGTCTGCACAGGCCGCTGGCCTGAAGGCAACAAGCCGTCTGCGCCCACGGGCGCAAGCGGGCATGGGAATGGATACTCACAGTAACCCTGTTCACAGGGATAAGAAGGAGGCTCTCGAAATGCCAAAACTGAAGACGATTGAGGACTTGAAGAAACTGCGCAGCCAAGCCCAGGGGGAACTGAAAGTCCGTCTTGAGACGGGTACCAAGATCATAGTGGGCATGGGTACCTGTGGCATCGCGGCAGGCGCGCGAGACACCATGCACGCTATCCTGGAAGAACTCAAGAAGCGTGAGATTGAGGCCAACGTGACCACGGTGGGTTGCATTGGCATGTGCATCAGGGAGCCACTGGTGGACATCGAACAGGCAGGCAAACCACGCATCACCTATGGCAATATCAAGGCCGACATGGTGCCGCGGTTGATCGAAGAGCACTTGATCAAAGGCAACGTGGTGGACGAGTGGGTGGTCGGCCGGCTTCCCACGCAGCAGTAGGGTTTGCGGCCCGCAGGGTGATTTTTCCCCTGGCGGTCTTGGCTGAATGAAGATCACAATCATCTAGGAGGATCGTGATGGCAGAACCGCTATACAGAGCCAACGTGCTGGTGTGCCGCGGCACTGGCTGTACGGCATCCAAGTCTCCGGCGGTCTTTGAGGCCCTGGCCAAGGAGATCGAGCGTCGAGGCTTGAAGGACGAGGTCAGACTGGTGGAGACCGGCTGCAGGGGTTTCTGCGCGATGGGCCCCATCGTGATCGTCTACCCCGAAGGCATCTTCTACTGCCAGGTGAAGGATACCGACGTCCCGAAGCTGGTGGAAGAAACGCTGGTCAAAGGCCGCGTGGTTCCCGCCCTGACCTACAAGGAGCCAACCTCCCACGCCTCCGTGCCGTTCTACAAGGACGTGCCCTTTTACGGCAAGCAATTGCGCATCACGTTACGCAACTGCGGCCTGATCGATCCCGAAAGCATTGACGAGTACATCGCGCGCGAGGGCTATGCCGCGTTGAGCAAGGCGCTCACAGAGATGACGCCGGATCAGGTGATTGAGGAGACCAAGCGCGCCGGCCTGCGCGGCCGCGGTGGCGCTGGCTTCCTCACCGGCCTGAAATGGGAGCTGTGTCGCAAGGCCCCAGGTAGCGTCAAGTACACCATCTGCAACGCCGACGAAGGCGACCCCGGAGCATTCATGGACCGCAGCATCCTGGAGGGCGATCCGCACAGCGTCGTCGAAGGCATGACCATCGCCAGCTACGCCATGGGCTCGCACGAGGGTTACGTCTACTGCCGCGCCGAATACCCGCTGGCCATCAAGCGGCTCAAGCTCGCCATCCAGCAGTGCCACGAGTACGGCTTGCTGGGTGAGGACATTCTGGGCAGCGGTCACAGCTTCAACTTGCACATCAAGGAGGGCGCCGGCGCTTTCGTCTGCGGCGAGGAGACGGCCCTGATGGCATCCATCGAAGGACGCCGCGGCGAACCTCGCCCAAGGCCACCCTTCCCAGCGGTTTCAGGCCTGTGGGGCCAGCCCAGCAACATCAACAACGTCAAGAGCTACGCCAACACGCCCTCGATCATCCTGAAGGGAGCGGACTGGTTTAGCAGCATTGGCACCCAGCGCAGCAAGGGCACGGCCATCTTCGCCCTCACTGGCAAGGTCAACAACACCGGCCTGGTGGAAGTGCCCATGGGCATTACGCTGGGCGAGATCATCTTTGACATCGGCGGCGGCATTCTCAAGGGCAAGAAGTTCAAAGCCGTGCAAACTGGCGGACCGCTGGGCGGCTGCCTGGGCGTCGAATCGCTGAACACGCCCGTTGATTTCGACTCGCTGAAGGAAATCGGCGCGGTGATGGGCTCCGGCGGCATGATTGTGGTGGACGAAGATACCTGCATGGTCGAGTTTGCCAAGTTCTTCCTCGAGTTCGCCACGGCCGAATCCTGCGGCAAGTGTGTGCCGTGTCGAGTCGGCGGCAGGCGACTGCTGGAGGTGCTGACCCGCATCACCCAGGGCAAGGGCACCATGGAGGACATCCCCCTCATTGAGCAGCTGGCAAGTGGCATGGAGAACGACTCTTTGTGCGCGCTGGGCCAGCTCACACCCGGTCCAGTCAAGTCTGCCCTGCGTTACTTTCGCGATGAGTTCGAGGCTCACATTCTGGACAAGCACTGCGCGGCAGGAGCATGCAAGGACCTCGTCAGGGCTCCCTGCACCAACGCCTGCCCCGCTGGCGTGGACGTTCCCAGCTACGTGGCGCTGATCAGCCAGGGCAAGTACGCCGAGGCCCTTGAGATCCATCGGCAGCGCAACCCCTTCGCCTTGGTATGCGGAAGGGTCTGCCCGGCCTTCTGCGAGGAGCGCTGCAAGCGCGGTGAGCTCGACGAATCGGTCGCCATCCGCCAGTTGAAGCGCTTCATGGCCGACCAGGAGATCAAGCACCCCTGGACGCCGCAGCGCAGTGAGGAAGCCAAGACCGAGAAAGTGGCCATCGTGGGCGCCGGTCCCGCGGGTCTGACCGCCGCCCTGCGCCTGGCGCAGTGGGGCTACAAGCCTACCGTCTACGAGGCAGCGCCCGTGGCAGGTGGCTGGATGGCCATGGGCATCCCCGAGTACCGCCTGCCGCGCGATGTGCTGAATGCCGAGATTGACAACATCAAGCGCGCCGGCGTGGAGATCGTCCTGAACACGGCGCTGGGCAGGGACTTTACGCTGGACGAGCTGTTGGACAGGAAAGGCTTCAAGGCCGTGGTGCTGGCGATCGGCGCCCACAGCAGCCGCCGCATGGGAGTGCCCGGCGAAGATCTATCCGGCGTAATGCATGCTACCAGTTTCCTGAAAGACGTGTCACTACAGAAGCCTCCCAAGATGAAAGGCAAACGTGTGATCGTGGTCGGCGGCGGCAACTCGGCCGTCGATGCCGCGCGCACGGCCCTGCGCCTGGGAGCTAAGGAAGTGCAAGTGGTCTACCGCCGCACCAAGGCCGAGATGCCAGCTCAGGCGATTGAGGTGAAGGAAGCCGAGGAGGAGGGCATCAAGTTCCACTACCTCACCAACCCCGTGCGCGTCTTGGGCGAAACTAAGGTTACCGGAGTCGAGGTGCAGTTGCAGGACTTGGGCGAGTACGACAAAAGCGGTAGACGCCGGCCGGTGCCCATCGAGGGATCAGGCTTTGTGATGAAGGCCGATGTGATCATCCCTGCGATAGGCCAGGCCCCGGACCTGTCCAGCCTGAACGGCGACAGCCCTGAGGTCACCAAGGGCGGCACCTTCAAGGTCGGCCGCAAGCTGGAGACCTCCCGCGCGGGCATCTTTGCCGCCGGCGATGCGGTCCTGGGACCCGCAACCGTGATCGAAGCTGTGGCCCAGGGCAACAAGGTAGCTATGGCAGTGGACGAGTATCTG
>CAYZKS010000023.1:0-16269 GCA_964478725.1 uncultured Anaerolineales bacterium | reverse complement strand
AACATCTCGATCAACGGCCAGAAGTTCAGTGCGCCATCAGGCAGCACCATCCTGACCGCCGCCCAGCAGGCTGGCATCAAGATTCCAACCCTGTGCGACCACCCTGCTCTGGCGCCAATCGGTGCGTGCCGGATGTGCCTTGTGGAGGTCAAAGGGCAACGCGCCCTGCAACCCGCGTGCACATTTCCCATCACCGAGGGCATGGAGGTCCAGACGCATTCGCCCAAGGTGGTCGAAGCCAGGCGCTTTGTGCTGGAACTGCTGCTCTCCGACCATCCGCTGGACTGCATGACCTGCGACTCGAACGGCGCGTGTGAATTGCAGGACCTGATGTACGAATACGGCGTGAAGGAGACGCGCTTCCCGGGTGAGCAACACGCCTACCCGGTGGATGATCCCAATCCCTTCATCCAGAGAGACTATAACAAGTGCATCCTGTGCCGCCGCTGCGTGCGGGCTTGCCAGGAGATCAATGGAGTCGAAGCCATCGGCATGATCTGGCGCGGCTTCCGCTCCAAACCGGGCACCGTCTTCGACGGCAAGCTGGAGGACAGTCCCTGCGAGTTCTGCGGCATGTGCGTAGAACTCTGCCCGACGGGCGCCTTGCTGCCGAAGCAGGCGCTCGGCAAGGGGCGGCAATGGGAGTTGCAGAAGACCACCAGCATTTGTCCATACTGCGGCGTGGGCTGCCAACTGGATTACTGGACCAGGGACAACCAGATCATCAAGGTGACCTCGAACTGGGAGGGGCCTGCGAACCACGGCTCGAGTTGCGTCAAGGGGCGTTTCGGCGTGGATTATGTGAACCATCCGGACCGTCTCAAGACACCCCTGATCAAGAAAGACGGCCAGTTCGTCGAGGCGACTTGGGACGAAGCACTGAACTTGATCGCCGACAAACTCGCGGAGACCAAAAAGAAGCATGGTGGCGACGCCATCGCTCTGCTGTCATCTGCCAAGTGCACGAATGAAGAGAACTATCTCGTGCAGAAATTCGCGCGGGCAGTGCTGGAGACGAACAACGTCGACCACTGCGCACGTCTCTGACACAGCTCCACTGTGACCGGTCTGGCCACAGCATTCGGTTCCGGAGCTATGACGAACTCGATCGACGACATCACCACGCAAGCCAAGTCGTACCTGATCATTGGGTCCAACACAACCGAGCAGCACCCTGTCATCGGCATGCGCTTACGGCAGGCCGCGAAAAAGGGAGCCAAGCTGATTGTGGCAGATCCGCGCAACACTCGCATTGCCGATCTGGCCGTGCTACACCTCAAGCACAAGCCTGGGTCCGACATTGCGCTCATCAACGCCATCATGAATGTGCTGATTGCCGAAGACCTGTACGACAAGGAGTTCGTCGCCAATCGCACCGAGGGCTTTGAGGAGCTCAAGGCGGGGGTCGCCAAGTACACCCCAGAGTATGCGGAGACGATCACCGGGGTGCCCGCCAAGGACATCCGCGAGGCAGCGCACATCCTGGCGGCCAACCGGCCAGGCGCCCTGCTGTACGCCATGGGCATCACGCAGCACACGAAGGGACACCAGAATGTGCTGGACACGGCCAACCTGCAGATGCTGCTGGGCAATATGGGCGTGCCGGGTGGCGGCGTGAACCCCCTCCGCGGGCAGAACAACGTGCAGGGCGCCTGCGACATGGGCTGCCTGCCCAACTTTTACACCGCGTACCAGCGCGTGGCGGATGAGGCTGCCCGCACCAAGTTCGTCGAGGCCTGGGGCAGCGCAGCCTCGCTGCAGAATGGCCTCACCATCGTTGAGATGTTGAACGCGGCTGAAGCGGGCAAGGTCAAGGCCATGTTCGTCCTGGGCGAGAACCCCGTGATGACCGACCCGGATCAGACCCACACGCGCAAAGCTCTCGAACACCTCGACTTTCTGGTGGTGCAAGAGATTTTCATGAGCGAGACGGCAGAGCTGGCCGACGTGGTCCTGCCTGGCGTGTCCTTTGCCGAGAAGGAAGGCACGGTCACCAACACGGAGCGGCGCGTGCAGCGCATGCGCAAGGTCATCGAGCCATTCGCCAACGCTCGCCCGGACTGGCAGATCCTCTGCGACCTCGCGAAGCGCGTGGAGGCCCGCCTTGGTTTGGACAGGTCCAAGGGCAAGTTTGTCAGCTGGGACTATGCCAAGCCGCAGGAGATCATGACGGAGATCAACGCCCTGACGCCCAGCTACGGCGGAATCACCTACGAGCGCATCGAAAAAGGCGGTCTGCAATGGCCGTGCCCGAATGCCGAGCACCCCGGCACGCCCTTCCTGCACGCAGGCAAGTTCTCGCGCGGTCTGGGCAAGTTCAACGCCGTGGAGTGGCAGCCAGCCAAGGAACTGCCAGATGCAGAATACCCACTGGTTCTGACCACGGGCCGCGTGCTCTACCACTTCCATGGCGGCAACATGTCGCGCCGTTCGGCTGGCCTGGACGCCATCCATCCTGAGGGCAGAGTTGAGATCAACCCTGAGGATGCGAAGAAGCTGGGCGTAGCCGACGGCGACATGGTCAAGGTCACCTCGCGTCGCGGGCAGGTAGTTGCCAAGGCGGAGGTCGTCGACCGGCCAGACCCCGGCGTGGTCTTCATGACCTTCCACTTCAAGGAAGCCGCAGCGAACCTGCTGACCATCGTAGCCCTGGACCCTGTGGCCAAGATCCCCGAGTACAAGGTCTCGGCGGTTCGGGTCGAGAAGGCATAACCTGGCATCAGGAGCGAGGCGCTTCCGCCTCGCTCCTGATTTGTTACCCAGCGCATGCGTCGACAGCGACGTGCGCGCACTTGGCACGGTGGCCGATTGATGTACAATGCGGTGTAGTCTCGCGCACGATATGGCCCGTATCTGAACGCTCGTGACGAAGGAGGTGGACTGCTTAGACGACCGTAGAGAGGCACGTGAAGCGGGGTTCGAACCTGTTGCTGCAGGTCCGAACGAATACCTAGTCAGACATGGAGGGCTTTGCATGAACAAGACCGTTCCCGTCATCGCATTCCTGATCCTGGCCATTATGGCTGTGCTGATCGTGGGGTTTGCCGCCTACCAGGCCCTGACCACTCAGGTCATCTTCGGCGTCATCCTGGCAGTGCTCTTCCTGGGCTTGCTGTTCGGACTCTACAATGAGAGCAAGTCCCTGTCGAGCTGCGTGGCAGACAATCTGTTTTCGCAGAAGAACCTGATCAACGCCGGCTGCGTGCTGATCGGGGCGCTGGTAACGTATGCATTGGACTATGAACTGAAACTGGGCGCTGTGGTTGCGGCGGGCGCCGTGGGCCTGGCGGCAGGGCTGTTTGTCAAGGACAATGCCGCTGCGCTGTATACCGGAGCCTTCATCGGCATGGCCAGCAAAACCGTGTTGCCCAGCTACCCGCAGGTAATCGTCGCTGGTGTACTGGCAGGCATCATATACGTGATGGCACTGACGGTGTGCGGAGGCCTTGGCGGCAAGCTGGGAACCATGGCGGTAACGGGGGTAGTCGTCACCGCGCTGGGCCTGGGTACCGGGTTTGCCAAGCCCGCCGCGGTGCCGCCCTGGAGCATCGGTTGGGAGATCGTGGTGGCTGCCGTGGTTGGCGCGGTAGCAGCCTACTACATCAACAACAACATGAAAAAGGGTCCCGTCATCGGCTCGGCGGTCGTGGGCCTGGCAGGCGGTCTGATTGCCCTGCTCTTCAAGACGATTCCCAACATCGGCACCCTGGCCACGGTGATTATTTGCGCATCCTTTGCTGGCATGTCCAACACCAAGCGCGTTCCCACCATGCTGCGAATGGCCATCGTTGGAGTCGCGCTGGGTTTGGTCTACATCTTTGACACCCCCTTCCTGGGCGGGGCGGGCGGCAAGCTGGGGCTAATGGCCTTTGGCTCCAACATGGCCATACGCGGCCTTGCGGATGCCTGGACCCAGTTCGGGAAGAAGTAAGGTTGGACCTGATCACAGAACCGACGACGTAGTCGAGCAGGTTTCGGCCTGGTTGTCAGGTCATCGAGGTGCGAGCTCTAGCACGGCAAACGTGTGGCAATTGCCACACGTTTGCTCGTTATCGGCCTCGAGTAGCGCATGCTGCTAACCGCTGGAGGTCATGGGGCTTGGCCTGACTCAAACCTTATGATCGTGCTGCGCCGCTAGCTGCTGCTCGACAGACGCCTCCTGTCTGCACAGCGCGTGCTCTTCCCGTTCCAGCAGCAGGCTGAGCACGGCGCGCACGGCCACGATCGCGGCCAGGAACAGGATGGAGTTCCAGCTCGGAGAAATGGCCGTCTTCAGCACGTCTGCCGCCACCTGGAACTCCAGACCCATCACCAGGCTCTCCACCAGTTGCAGCCTTGCCCTCGCAACACATCTGGGCTCCAGCGAGAACAGGCGACGCATGTGATATATGAAAGCGCGTATGACCCCCAGCACGATGATGAGAGCCCCACAGGCTTCAGTCAATGGCACCAGGTATTCGATGGCCAGTGTGAGGTACTCTTCCAGCGCATGCATCTTCCCCTCCTGCGACGTGTGATGGCAAGCCCGGCTTGTGAGCAGCTCCGGAGAAGCCGGTGAGGATATGCCGACGGCCGATGATAGCGCCAAACACAGACGGCGGCAAATTTCGTCCTGCAAAGCGGGCCTCCAGCAGGCGGCCATCAAGATGCCGACAGGGCCAACGCAGCCAATTGGCGCGCGCGCTGCACTGCGCTATACTGCTATGTGGGACATGACGTCGCCGCGGAGAGACAGCAAATGGAAGTTCACTCTCACACATCCATCCAGGTGAAAGGCACCGAAGCCAGAGAGTATCAGGATGCGGTCATCACCGAACAAGCATACCAGGTCTACCTGAATGATAAACTACTGACGGAACTGGTGGCAAGCCCGCAGCAACTCCGGGAACTGGGAGTGGGCTTTGTGGTATGTGAGGGCCTGGCTGAGGAGGTGGATGCGGTTGACGTAGTGGGAAGCGAGATTCGCGTCCAGGCCAAGGGCGCGGGCCAAAGCGAGTGGACGATCGGCTCCTGCGGCAGCGTCAGCGCCAAACACGCGCCCAAGCGCGTGCACTCAGCCCTGAGCATGCCGGCTGATCAGGTCGGCCGTGTGATCGCCGCAGTGCGCTCCGAGGAATGGGAACGCACGGGCGGGGTGCATTGTTCGGTGCTGTTTCTGGATGGCAAGCTGATTGTGAAGAGCAGCGACATCGGAAGGCACAACACCGTCGACAAGGTGGTCGGATTTGCGGTCTTGAACCACATCCCGCTGGCGCAGTGCGTGCTTGGCTGCACAGGCAGGCAGCCTGCGGCCATGGTGGCCAAGGCGGCCAACGCCGGCATCCCCATCGTCATCTCCAGGTCCGCATCCACCTACCAGGGCATCCTCACCGCCTACATGACGGGCATCACGCTGGTGTGTTTTGCGCGCGGAGAGCGCTACACCATCTACACGCACCCATACCGCCTGACGGGGCTGCAGGTGGAATGATCGACCCGAGGCAGCCCAGTGTATGACATCAGCGTGGCCGTGCTCACGGGCGGCAGAAGCCAGCGGCTAGGCACCGACAAGGTACTGCTACGTTTGCATGGCGAATGGCTGCTTGAGAGGATTCTCAACTCCCTGGCCGTTCTCAGCAATGATGTGTTCATCGTCGGCAACGACAGGCCCGAATTCGAGGCGCTGGAAGTGCGCGTGGTGGCCGACGACCCTGCCGGCCAAGGCCCGCTGGGCGGCATCTACTCGGGGTTGAAAGCCATGCGCCACCCCCGGGGCCTGTTTGTCGCCTGTGACATGCCCCTGCTCAATCTGCCTTTGTTGCGCTACATGATCCTGCTTTCCGCCGACTTTGACGCAGTCGTCCCCGCCGTCGGAGACCTGATCGAACCCCTGCACGCCATCTACAGCCAGGCCTGTATCCGGCCTATCGAAGAACTGTTGCAGCGTGGCGAGATGCGGGTCTCCGGTTTTCTCGCGCACGTGCGGGTCAGGCGCGTGACAGAGGACGAGCTGAGTCTGTTTGACCCACAGCATCTCTCGTTCTTCAACATCAACACGGCTGCAGATCTGGACTTGGCGCAGCGGCTCACCGAGCCAGCGGGACGGCAGCGAGGCGGCGAGGGCTGAGCATGCCACGTACCCTGGTAATCGGCTACGGAAACCTGGATCGCAGCGACGATGGCGCTGCATATCATGTCATCAATGGATTGCGCCGCCGGCTGGGACAGTCTGCTCTGGCGGAGGATGAGACCGGGCTGGAGACGCTGAGCGGAAGCATCGACTCCATCTTCCTGACCCAGCTTGCGCCCCACTTGGTGAACGTCGTGGCTGACTATGACGAGGTCATGTTTGTGGACGCTCACGTTTATCCCCAAGCCCCGGATCTGTTCTGCCAGGCCGTGCAGCCCGAAGCCGCTCAGCACGCATCCACCCATCACCTCACTCCGCAACTGCTCTTGGCTCTCGTGCGCAAACTGCGCGCCCAATCCCCTGCGGGGCACATCGTGTCCATCCGCGGGCACGAGTTCGACTTTGGCCGGCAACTCTCACCATCCACCAGCATCCTGGTGGAAGCAGCCGTGCAGAACGTGCTTGCCCTGATCCAGCCACCCGTAAGCTAGCTAACCAGCATACCGATACCACGCTCGCACTTGACAGGCGTGGTGAGGGGCGGTATCATGACGCCGCCCAGGGCAGGTGTGTCACCCGCGCCCCGGCCGCCCTGGACCGAAGGAGGAGACATGCCACATGTGGGCCTGCTGGAATTGGCGATCATCCTGTTGATTGTGGTGATGATCTTCGGAGTGGGCAAGCTGCCCGAAGTGGGCGCAGCGCTCGGAAAGAGCATTCGCGAGTTCCGTGAGGCAAGCTCTCAGCTTGAGGCGCCCCCAGAAGACAACAAAGCCCCAAAGGGCTAGTTCGGCCAAGGAGAGGAATGAACTTTTTCAACATTGGCCCTGGCGAGCTGTTGTTCATCCTAGTGATTGCCTTGATCATCTTCGGCCCCGGCAAGCTGCCGGAGGTGGCCAAGGGGCTGGGCAAGGCGGTGGGCGACTTCAGACGGGCTTCCCAGGGCTTGACAGACGACTTGACTCGAGAGTTGAATGCAGCCACCACAGAGAGCAAGCAAGCGCTCGAGCCGTCGCCCACGGAAATGCCATCACGCGAAGAGACGCATGCGCCGGCCGACGACACGCAGGGGGCTCAGTCCCCAGCCCCTGCGGTAGAGACAGCGGCCCCTTCAAGCGCAGCAGAAGCGAAGGACAGCAGCGCCTAGATTGCGCCTGGGGCCACAGAAAAGGCCGAAACACAACCTCGCTCCGCATAATGCGCCATCCGTGCATCACCGCGGACAAACACAAACCACCATTCCCGAACCTTATGTCTACCCGCTGCCAGCCGCCCCGTTGGCAATTGTGCTTGCCCAAGGCTCAGCAGTGAGGTATAATCCGGACTGTTGCTATCGGGATCGAGCCAGGAGCTGCCGTGCACGAGCTGTCTATCACGCAGAACATACTCTCCATCGTGATCAAGCACGCGAAAAAGGCGCAAGCGCAGCGTGTGACTGGCATCAACCTGGTGGTGGGCGAGCTCACGGGCTTTGTGGATGACTCGATCCAGTTCTACTTTGACATGCTGAGCCCGGGAAGCATGGCCGAGGGCGCGCGTCTGAACATCGAGCGCATCCCCGCGCGCGTGCGCTGTCGCGCCTGTGCGCGCGAATTCGCGCCCCAAGGCATGAACTGGGCCTGCCCGCAGTGCGCTGCCATCGGGGGCGAAGTGCTGAGCGGACGGGAGTTCAGCGTCAAGAGCATTGAGGTCGAATGAGGGACATGGGCAAAACGACTCAAGTTCCGGTCGTACAGGGCATTCTCAGTGCGAACGATGAGATCGCGCTGCAAAACCAGGCCTTGCTGCGGCAGCATCGCATCCTGACCGTCAACCTGATGGCCTCGCCCGGGGCGGGCAAGACCAGCCTGATCCTGCGCAGCATCGAGGCTCTCAGGACGCGGCTGCGCATCGGCGTGGTGGAGGGCGACATCGCCTCCAGCGTGGATGCGGATCGCGTGGCTGCCGGCGGGACCGCGGTGGTGCAGATCAATACGGGCGGGCAGTGCCACCTGGACGCGCCCATGGTGCGGCGCGCGCTGGCGACCCTGCCGTTGCCGGAGCTGGACGTGATCATCATCGAAAACGTGGGCAATCTGATCTGCCCGGTGGACTTTCACCTGGGCGAGGACCTGAACGTGATGATCGCCAGCGTGCCCGAAGGCGACGACAAACCGTACAAGTACCCGGGCATCTTCACGGCGGTGGATGCGATTGTCATCAACAAGGTTGATCTCCTGCCCTATCTGCGTTTCGATATGCAGGCTCTTCGCAAGTTGGTTCTGGGCATGAACCCGGACGTGCGCGTGTTCGCGGTCTCCTGCGAGAGCGGCGCCGGGATCGAAGAATGGACGCAATGGCTGGAACAGCAGGCCACAACCAAACGCCAGGCCTAGCCAGCTCCAAGCGCGTTAAAGCCACCGGTGTGGTGCAAGCCATGCTCGCGACCGATGCGCGGGTGCATGCTCTGCGCGATCCAACGCGCGGCGGGTTGGTAACCACTCTCAATGAAATTGCTGCTCAAAGCCGGATTGGGGTAGAATTGGAGGAGGCAGCCATTCCAGTGCCGGAAGGCATGCGTGCGGCCTGTGAGCTGCTGGGCCTGGATCCATTGTACGTGACCAACGAGGGCAAATTGGTGGCTTCTGTTGCGCCCGAGGCCGCCCAGTCGCTTCTGCAGGCAATGCAGGCTCACCTCAATGGGCGAGAAGCGGCCCTGATTGGCCGTGCTACCCCGGAGCACAAGGGTCGTGTGGTCATGCGCACGCTGCTTGGGACGCACCGCGTCCTGGACATGTTGAGCGGCGCGCAGCTGCCCAGGATCTGCTAGGATACCGAAACGACGATCACAAGGAGTCTCAAATGGACACACTGCAGGCACTGCGCGGCTGTGAGGTATTCGGCGCACTGACGGACGAGGAGTTGCAGCAGATCGTGCCGCTGTGCCGCGAGGAGCGCTACCCCAAGGACACGCTGGTCTTCAAGGAAGATGAGGAAGCGAAGACCCTCTACGTCCTGCAGGAGGGCCAGGTGCGGCTGGAGTACGAGATTTGCCCACAACCTGACTACTGCCAGGACGCCACGATCCTGCTGGAGCAGCCCGGCGAGGTGATGGGGTGGTCGTCGCTCGTCAAGCCGCGCCGGCTGACCGCCTACGGACGCTGCCTCACCGACGTGCGCGTCATCGCGGTGGACAGCAAGGCGCTGAACGAGTTGATGGAGCAGAACAGCCACATCGGATTCGTGATTGTGAAGGAACTGGCGGGCATTATCAACCGCAGACTCAAGGACGCCAAGGGCCTGACGTTGCACCGCCTGATGGGTGCGCTGTAGGTGATTGTCAAACCGGATGCGGAGAGACGGAGGGATCTTGGCCTGTCGCTCAGGTCACCCTTGGCAGCATGAAACTGAAGCGGCTGCCCTTCCCCTGTTCTGATTCGGCCCAAATCCTGCCGCCGTAGGATTCGACCACTTTTTTGACAATGGAGAGCCCCAGCCCCGTGCCCTGGCGTTCCATGGCCTTGGCTTCCTCCGTGCGGTAGAACTCCTCAAAGAGGTGCGCCTGCTGCTCTGGGCTCATCCCGATCCCTGTATCCCGCACCATGCCGACCACGTACTTGGGATTCTGGGTGAGGTTCACCACCACAATGCCGCCCGGCTCTGTGTACTTGATGGCATTGCTGATGAGATTGGTCCAGAGCTGCTTGATGTGTTCAGGATTGGCTTGCACTGGGGACAGGTTGGGCTCGATCTCCATGCTAAAGAACAGGTCCTTGTCCTCCGCCCGCGCCTGCATCAGTTCCGCCACACCGTGCAGGACCTGAGCCACGTCCACGAGCTCTGTCTTGTGTTCCTCGCGCCTTTCCTGCAGGCGGGCCAAGTCCAGCAGGTCAGCAATCAACGCCAACTGCTCCAGGGCGCGCCGCTCGGCCTTCTCGACGATCTCGCGTTGTTTCTCGGCGGGCACGTAGCCGTCCAGAATCAACCTGAGGTAGCTCTGGATGGCTGCCACGGGTGCGCGTAGCTCATGCGTGACCAGACGGATGAACTGCGAACGAGACTTGTCCAACTCGGCCAGCCTGGCATTCAGGCGCCCCAGCTCGCCAGCCCTCACTTCGCACGAGAGGTTCGATTCCAGCAGTTGCCTTTCCCGACGGCGCAACGTCTCCGCAATCGCAGAGGCAAGATAGGCCGAGAAGAACAGAGTCAGCCCAAAGGAAAGCACCACTGCCCCGACATAGATGCCGCGTTGGTAGCGCTGGAGCGTGACAAAGCCTGCCAGGTGCACGTGAGGAATCCACTCGAACAGCTCCGCGCATACCAGCGCCCCGTACAGCACGGTGGCCAGCACGGCGTAAATGAAGGCGAACCGTCGCGGTAGCAGGATGCTGGCCGTCGTGATGTGGAAGATATAGAACAGGTAAAAGGGGTTCTCCACGCCGCCAGTGTAGTGCAGCAACACCGTGATGACCAAGAGGTCCAGCACAATCTGCAGGTGAGTGAAACGCCAATAGCGCTGTTCGAGATCAGGTGATTCAGTTTGCTTCAGGCGCGCCGCATACCACCGGAAGGTTGCATTGTAGAGGGCAATCGAAGCCGTGACCGCCACCAGAACTGGGACCGGCAGCGAGTCCGGGATGAGCTGGTCGGCCACCACAATCAAGGCCAGCACGCCCACCGCAAAGTACCAGCGCACCTGGATCAGCCAGTCGATGCGTTCACGGAGCCAGGGGTGCGACGAAATCTTCTGAGATGTGCTCAAGCGCTCCTCCTCAAATGGAGCCAGGACCCTGCCGCTGCGGGCGCGTCGCGGATCAGGGCAATTCAAAGTACTCGCGCAAGGCTACGACTGCATCGTCAGCACGTGCGCCCTCGATCAGGCAGGAAACCGTAGAGATCGAGGTGCTAATCGCCTGAATGTTAATACCCACCTTGGCCAAGGCCTCGAAGACGCCAGCTGCGATTGCAGGTCGCTCACGAAAGTCGGGGCCGAAAACCGAGATCAGCGCGATGCCGGGCGTGCTGGTAATGGCGCCCGCCCCCACTTGGGGCCTCACCTGCTCCAAGGCGGCGACCGCACCCTGCATGTCCTCGTCCTTCACGCACAGAATGATGTGACTGTGATCGGTGAGATCCACACATTGCACGATGAACTCAACGTTGATGCCCCTGGCGGCCAGTGCGTTCAACACCAGCGATGATAGGCCAGGACGGTCCGGCGCTGACATCACGCCGATCCTGGCCAGATTTTGGTTGCGAATGATGCCCCCGGCCTTGATCTTGCCCTTTTCCACTTGAACCTCCCATCACACCAGTTGCGGCGTCCCATCCCGGCCGCGATAGCCTGGACGGCACGGCTGGACAATCGGTAGATGATAGCCGCAACTCAGCTCATTTGCCAAATGTTGCGCTCTGTTTCAGGAGCTCGCTCACGCGCTGCAACAGAAGCTCAGGGGCAACGGGTTTGGACAAGAAGCCGTCAATGCTGATGTACTCGTCGGTCGGGAACAGCGCTGCATAGTCGGTATTGGCGATGGACGTCACCATCAGGATGGGTATTCTCTTTTGCTCTGGATTCTCTGCCATGCGTTGGCTCATGTTCAGGCCATCCAGCACTGAGGACATGATCACGTCCAGAATCACCAGGTCGGGCCGCTCCGACTGAACTTTCGCCAGACCCTCATCGCCACTGCCTGCGCTGGTCACTTCATAGCCATGCGGTTCCAGTGTCAGGCGCATGACCTCGACAAAGTCGGGGTCGTCGTCAACCACCAAGATCTTGTGTTTGGCCATGGATTCCTCCTTAGTTTGGTCCTTTGCGATCAAGCGGCCACCGCACAACGCTTGTTCTTTAGATGGTACTCGTACTCATCGCGAAACAGCTTCAGGCCGCTCAGAACTGGGTTCGCGGCTGCATCTCCCATCGGGCAGAAAGTGATGCCGCGCATGCCAAGGGCCAGCGTCTCCAGGGTCTCCAGGTCACCAGGTTTGCCTTTGCCATGCTCGAGGCGTTCCAGGATGTCCAGCATGCGCTGCGTGCCGACCCGGCAGGGCACGCAACGTCCGCAAGACTCGTGCGCAAAGAAACGCATCAGCCGGCGCGCCACGTCCACCATGCAGGTGCGGTCGTTCATCACGATGATGGCGCCGGTGCCCAGCATGGTGCCCTCGGCTTCCAGCGACTCAAAGTCCATGTGCGTGTCCAATTGCTGCGGGGTGAGCATGGGGGTGGAGGCGCCACCCGGAATGACCGCTTTCAGGGGCCTGTCAAAGGCCATGCCCCCGCAGTGCTGCTCGATGATCTCGCGCAAAGGCACCCCCAGGGGCAGCTCCAAAACCCTGCGCTGGCGCACGTGCCCGCTGACGCAGAAGAGCTTGGGGCCGGTGCTCTTGGGCGTGCCGATGCCGGCATACCACTCCGCGCCGCGATTGATGATGTGCGGCACATTGGCCAGGGTCTCCACGTTGTGCACCAGCGTCGGCTTGCCCCACAAGCCTACGCTCGCCGGATAGGGTGGCTTCTTGCGTGGTTCTCCACGCCGTCCTTCCAGGGACTCGATCAGGGCCGTCTCCTCACCGCAGATGTAGGCGCCCGCACCGCGGTGCACGGACAAATCCAATGAGAACTGGCTGCCCTGGATGTTCTTGCCCAGAAAGCCCTTGGCATAGGCGTCATCGATGGCTTTGATCCAGCGCTTGACGCCGAGAAAGAACTCGCCGCGGATGTAGACAAAAGCGCGGCGTGCGCCCACTGCATAGCTGGCGATGATCACGCCTTCGATGATCTGATGGGGGTCTTTCTCGACCAGTTCGCGGTCTTTGAACGTGCCTGGCTCGCCTTCGTCAGTGTTCACGCAGACGTACTTCTCAACGCTCGCATCCTTGGGCATAAAGCTCCACTTCCTGCCGGCCGGGAAACCTGCGCCACCCCGGCCCCGTAGCCCGGAGGCGGTGACGATCTGGATGACCTGCTCTGGCGAGTACTCGCGCAGCACCTTGAGCAGGGCCTGGTACCCACCATTCGCCAGATAGGTGTCTATGACCTCGGAACGCGGCAAGCCAACGTTGCGCAGCAGGACTGGTTCAAACATGGTACCCCCTCAGCGTCTCCAGAAGTTCGTCCACCTTCTCGGCGGTCATGTTCTCGTACAGAGCATCATTCACGCGCATGGCGGGCGACGTGCCACAGGACGCCAGGCACTGCACGGTCTCCAGCGTGAACAGACCGTCGGGGGTGGTCTCGCCAACCTCGATGTCGAGTTTCTTGCGCAGATGATCCACCAGGCGCTCTGCGCCATCCGCCAGGAAACAAGAGAGCCCTTCACAAACCTGTAGCACATAGCGGCCCGCGGGGCGCGTGCGGTAGAGCGTATAAAAGCTGGCCATCGAGTACACCTCACTCACAGGCAACCCCAGCCTATCCGCCACGCGCTCGACGGCTGCCTCGGTCAGGTAGCCATGTTGCTCTTGCGCAATGTACAGGGCAGTCAAGAGCATGGCACGTTTGGCGGGATCGCGCACTTTTGTTTGATTTGCCATCATTGCTCCTTTCGCTTTGCTGCAGTCTTGTCGCTTGCTGGGATGAGCTTGGCGACTTGTCTGAGAAGATCGGCCGGGTCCACCGGCTTGGTCATAAAGGCATCGATGGACAGGTACTCGTCCGTGGGGAAGACACCCGCCTCGTCGCGGCTGACGATGGCGGAGATCATAATGATCGGCACGTGTTTGAGCGCAGGGTCGTCGCGTATCTGGCGCGTGATGTGCACGCCGTCGAGCACGTAGGACATCATTACGTCCAGTAACACGATGTCGGGCACATCTTCGTGCATCATCTTGAGCGCGACCTCGGTGCTGGCTGCAGTCCGCACCTCGTAGCCCTGCGACTCGAGCACGATGCGCGTGTACTCAAGAAAGTCTGGATCGTCATCGACGGCCAGTACCTTACCTGTAGGCGGCATGACACGCTCCTTATGCTAGCGCTGCACGTACTGAGCCACTTTGGCCAGCAACTCATTGGGCTGCACCGGCTTGGATAACCAGGCATCGATGGGCAGATACTCGTCCGTGGGGAACATGCCTGCGGACGGGCTGCTGGCGATGGAGGAGACCATCACCACAGGCACTCGCCTGAGCAAGGGGTCCTCGCTCATGGCGTGGCTCACGTTGACGCCATCGAGAACCGAGGACATCATCACGTCGAGCAGCACCACGTCCGGGACGTCCTCTCGCATCAGCCTGAGGGCCTCATCGCCGTTGGAGGCAGTGCTCACCTCATACCCGTTGGCCAGCAGAATCGTGCGTGTGATTTCGACAAAATCTGGATCATCATCGACCACCATGACCTTGGCCATCATGCACCTCCTATGTGATTGGGTTGCGGGCGTCATGGCACTACGCCAACAACCGGCGCACCTCAGTCAGCAACTGCTCGGGGCTGACGGGCTTACTGATAAAGTTCTCCACCGGCACATACTCGTCGGTTGGGAACATGGCTGCATAGTCGGAACTGGCAATTGAGGAGATCATCAGGATGGGGGTGCGCTTGAGTCCCTTCTCGGCTTTGATGCGCAGGCTGGTATCCAGGCCATCCAGGATGCCGCTCATCATTACGTCGAGGATCACCAGGTCAGGGCGCTCAAGACGCATCATGCGCAGCCCTTGCTCGCCGTTGGCCGCTGTGATCACGCGGTAGCCGGCCGATTCAAGCACGATACGGCTCACCTCGCAAAAGTCGGGGTCGTCGTCCACCACCAGGATCTGCGGCGCTCCTTGGCGCGGCAGCGCCCACTCGTGGCAGGCCTTGATGTCCTTCAGGATGTGATGGGTAAAGGTGTTGCGCACTCCGGGTATGGTGGCCACCTGCTGGGTGAGGAATTGCAGCAGCTCCTCGTCCGAACGAAAGGCCGCTTCCACGATCATATCATGTTCGCCCGTGGCATATTTGACCGAACGCACCGGCGGCATGGCCGCCAGCTTGGCGCCGACGCGCTCTACCTGCCCGAGCTCCACATCAAGCAGGATCACCGTCTCGACATCCCAGCCCAGCAGATCCAACGCAGGCATGGCCGCGATACGGATCACGCCCTCCGCCAGCAGACGGTCGAGCCGCTTGCGCACCGTGGCCTCTGCCAGCCCCATGTCTCGCGCGATGTCCACGTTGGACATGCGCCCATCAAGCTGCAGCAGTGATATGATCCCACGATCAACGGCGTCTACCGGATGCTCCAAGCATGCTCCTTCGCGTTATCCTACAAGCGATTATAGCACGGATTGCGAAATTCGTCAAGTTCTAGGAATAGACATGCGAAAATCGCACAAATGCCGGGCCTCCCCCTCTGCGCACAATTCTGCTGCTGAGGCTTCAGGATCTCGGGCTGCGAGGCGCACGGGCATGCCAAGACAAGTCTGCTCTGCGTTCCCCATACGCGCCGTGCAGAGCACGGTCTGCATGGGTTGTAGGTTCGGGCCTTTTGCATTACAATGCACTCATACACACATGAGGCATTGTGCGGGAGGTCCAGCAAGCATGAAGGTATCCAGAGGTACTGACTATGGCATTCAGGGCATCCTGTACCTTGCGCGGCAGCCACTGGAAAGGGTGAGCTTGTTGCGCGACGTGGCCCAGGCGCAAAAGGTGCCCGAGACCTATTTGGCCAAGATCTTTCAGGAGCTGGGCAAGGCCGGGCTGGTGCGTTCGCATCGCGGGGCCAAGGGAGGCTTTTCGCTGGGGCGGCCGGCTTCACAGATCACGCTGAGGCAAGTTGTCGAGGCCCTGCAAGGTCCCATTTCGCTCAATCGCTGCCTCGACATCCGCGAAGGCTGTTGGAACTCGGAGACCTGTCCTGTGTCTGAGGTCTTGCGCAAGGTGCAGGAGCAGTTGCTGGCCACGCTGGACGCCGCCAACCTGGAGGAGATGGTCGCCCGGGAACGCACAAAGAAGGAAGCGGTCTGCACGTGCGCGGCCACGTGAGGCCTGCCTGGGTGAGAGTCGCGGGCAATTCCGGGAAGCCCTGGGTACCGCAGGGCGCGCCATGCCACCCTTTGAGGAGGTTCCTCAACACCTTCAGTGCCACGTTTTTGACAACCTGGGCAATCTCGTATAGAATGGATTCCGGTCGTCGTGACCGGCCGAGGTAGCTCAGATGGTAGAGCACTTGACTGAAAATCAAGGTGTCCCCAGT